>PKXI01000137.1 GCA_003133425.1 Acidobacteriaceae bacterium | reverse complement strand
ATGGGCTTGCCCGAAGGGATACGCTCATCGTGGCATCACCAGTGAGTTATATGGTGGGGACGCGGAGATGCGTTTGAAACAGGAGATCGTCCTCGGCATTGGCGGATGGCGTTTGTTGCGAGCGTTGGGTCTCACGCCTGAGGTCTGCCACCTCAACGAAGGACATGCGGCATTTGCCGTGCTCGAACGAGCCCGCTCCTATATGGAGGATCACAAGAAGCCCTTCGATCTTGCCATGAATATCACGCGAGCCGGGACTGTATTCACCACGCATACCGCCGTGAGTGCCGGCTTCGACCGCTTCGATCCAGCGCTGATTCGCACGTATCTGAACCACTATGCGGTGAATGAACTCGATGTTTCCGTGGAGGATCTGCTCGCCATGGGAAGGCAGAATCCGGAAGACAATTCGGAGCCCTTCAACATGGCTTATCTCGCGGTCCGCGGCAGCGGGCAGATCAATGCCGTCAGCAAGCTCCATGGAAAAGTGAGCAGGTAGATCTTCCAGTCCTTGTTCCCCCGCTGGCCAAGGGAGGAAGTTCCAATAGGGTCAGTCACCAACGGCATTCATGTGCCCACCTGGGATTCTGCGGAAGCCGATGCGTTGTGGACCGCCGCTTGCGGCGCGAAGCATTGGCGTGGGGATCGCCCAGCCGAAGACGACATCCGCCAAATCCCCAATCGCAAGCTCTGGCAATTGCGCACAGCAGGGCGAAAGGGCCTGATCGAGCAAATGCGCAAGCGGTACCAGTCCCAACTCGCCGCGGAAGGCGCAGATACGTCCAATGCCGCCGGCATTTTTGATGAAAAGGTGCTGACCCTGGGATTTGCGCGGCGTTTTGCCACATACAAACGCCCCAATCTTCTTTTGCACGATACCGAGAGGCTCGTGAGGCTAGTCTCCAATCCACGATGCCCGGTTCAGTTAATCCTTGCGGGAAAAGCTCATCCTCAGGATCTTCCTGGGCAAGAGCTTATCAAGCAGTGGAAAGATTTCATCAAACGGCCTGAGGTGCAGGGTCGAGTGGTCTTCCTCAACGACTACGACATGATGCTTGCCCAGGAGTTGGTCCAGGGAATCGATCTTTGGATCAACACCCCTCGGCGTCCATGGGAGGCCTGCGGGACCAGTGGCATGAAGGTCCTTGTCAATGGCGGGCTCAATCTTTCCGAGTTGGATGGCTGGTGGGCAGAGGCCTATTCCCCCGAACTTGGCTGGGCCATCGGGGACGGCCAGGAACATGGCGACGACCCAGGATGGGATGCCCAAGAGGCAGAAACTCTGTATGGCCTGCTGGAAGCCGAGGTGATTCCGGAGTTCTACGAGCGCGATGAATCCGGCATGCCGAGCAGGTGGCTGGGACGCATCCGCGAGAGCATGGCGCGGCTCACGCCGGAGTTTTCTGCAACGCGCGCCATCCGCGAATACACCGAGAGTCATTACCTGCCTGCGGCGTCGCGCTATCGCGATCGTGCAGCGGACGATGGTGCGGTCGGCTCGAGTCTGCTGCAATGGAAGCAGGACCTCGATCGGCATTGGAATACGGTGCGTTTCGTCAGCATTCGAATCGACACCCATGATGGGCAGCACTTCTTCCAAGCCGACGTTGCTCCTGGTTCCCTCACTCCGGATCACCTGAGAGTCGAGTTCTACGCCGATTCAGATCAAGGAAACTCCACTTGTTTTGAAGTCATGAACCCATCCGGAACCAGCCCAGATACACAAGGCTCTTACACATATTCGGCTCAAGTCTCCGCAACGCGCCCCGCGAGCGACTACACCGCACGCATCGTCCCTTACCATCCAAATGCTCTCGTGCCGCTCGAAGCGAACCAGATTATTTGGCAACGCTAGCGATTTATACCTTTGCCTCCGGCGCGTCGGCGACTGCCCGCGCCGGTATCTCTTCCGGCAAGTCAAGGCGTGCCACACCAATCCGATTGTCCGCCATCCCGTAGTAGACGTCGAAGCGATCTGGCGTTCCAAGATCGTCGCGCCGGTCGATGCCTGTAGGGAAAACAACATTGTCAACGGTCCCATCGCGTTCCTGTGGAAGCGCCGGCGTTAACACCGGCTCCGGCGAACGGTAGCTAATTACGAGCGGATGCTCTTTGGAAAAGATCATTACCCCCGCCGAATAGCGCAACATGTGCCTGTTTGAGTCAGGCTGCTCGATTTCGCTGACACCGTGGTAGACGATCAGCCAGCCGTGTTTCGTCAGGATGGGTGGAGTTCCGCCGCCGACCTTGAGCCGTTCCCAAGGCGCGACTGGAGATGCCAAGCGATGATGAAAGGTAAACTTGCCGGCGTGAAAGGGCTTACGGTCAAGTGTCATTTGGCAGTAAGAAATCCAGATGCTCTCTCGATCGAGATCCACTTCACGGGTCGCAGGGCTACAGGCGGTTTCCTCAGGACGGGTGCCTGGAAAGAGCGGCCGGTGGAGCAAGGCCAGCTCCGGCTGACCGGACGGATCGGGAATAACGGCCGGGAAGAGGCTGGCATCCTTGTCGTCTACGTCCCCGAATTCAATGCCGTCTGCAGAGGCAAAAGTAGCGAGTCCAAGGCGTCTCCAGTGGAAGATATCTTCCGATACCGCCAAGGCAATCCGCGGGCCGTGAGACGACCATGCCGTGTAAGTCAATAGGTATCGTTGAAGAGGCCCCACAAACGTAACGCGAGGATCCTCACAGCCACCGCTGCCGTCGGGCCGCCGTTCATAATCGGCATCGGGCTCGAGGGCGATGCCAAGCCTCTCTACACCGGTTGGATCGCCGGCTTCATTGAACCGCACGCGCGCTATCCCGATCCGCGAATAATTTCCCTTCGCGACCAACCGCGGGAAGAGATACAGTTCGCCGTCAGGGCCTCGAATAGCCCCCGGATTGAGAACCCCTTCTACTTCATGCGGATTACCGGGCTCCGGCTCCATGATCATGCCCAACCGTTGTAACTTGAAGCCGCTCATCGAATCTCCTCGCCCACTTGTTTTCTCTGCCAGACTCACTTGTCACCCAGGCAAGCAAGGATCGTCGAGATGACCACGTTGGTATCGTCAGGCCCTTTTACAGGGATCGACACAACACCAGCCTCTTCCGCCGGGTAATCGTTCCCGCCTGGAAACAACGCATCGCCGATGTAGATCATTTCTTTCAATGAGAGGTGGAGAGTGTCTCGCAGCTTCCCGATGCCGTAGGCCTTATCAATACCAGGCTTGGTCACATCGATTGAGGTTGCACCGCCCATACGAATGGAAAATTCCGGGATAAGCGTCTCCAGGATCGCTGTGATCCTCTTCCGCTTGGCGAAATCGGCATCCCACTTTTCCTTTTCTGCGAGAGGCGCCTGCTGACCCAACGCGGAGTATGTGACCTGACTTCCCCGGTCCTCAATCACATCTCCCCAAACCTTCTTGGCGCGATAGCCTGCCTCTCCAACCGCCTTATCCAGTGAGTCGCTAATCTTCCGCTTTTCCTCCACCGTAAGATCTTCCGAATAAAGCTCCGACCACCCTCCGTTGTATTGAAAGAATTTTGTTCCACAGGTCGGAAGCAGAGACAGATTCGCAAGGAAACTGTCATCGGGAAGATCGGTAAGGAGCTGCTTTTCAAACTGCGCCCATGCGCCTCCAGAGATCACTGCCACTTTGGTGATGGCCAGGAGGTCGCGCAGCAGTCCCGCAGTTTGTGGAGCGAGAGACGACTTGCTGGGTGCGAGGGTGCCGTCCAAATCGAACACGATGAGCTTTTTCATTCATCTCCCAGTCTGAGATTCTGCTGCACAGATGATTTCTTCGACCATCAAGGAATCGCGATCTCCAGCAGGGTCGCCTCTCCGCTGGGTTGAAACGTGCACTCTCCTGCCTCCGCCGGTAAGAGCCAAACATCTCCCTTGCCTACGGCGTAGGGAGCGCCATCGTGCATGATCTGGCCTGATCCCTCTATGCCAATCAACACGCGAGGCTCTGCCGTCGCCCCAACGGTGAACGTGTCTTGCCCAAGAACCCGCCACAACAAGAAGGCAGGGCAATCGAAGAGTCTGTCGCGCTTAACAGGTTTGGTAGTCTCCACGCGAGGCGTGACCAAGCCACTATCGCTCGCTCCGAACTCGATGCAGGCAAAAGCCTGATCAACTTGGAGCGGCCGCGGCTCCTTGGTCTCCGGGTCGATATGGCCCCAATCGTAAAGTCGAAATGTCACATCGCTATTTTGCTGAACCTCGAAAACCACTACATTGTTACCCAGAGTGTGAACGGTTCCCGCAGGGATAAACACGGCATCGCCCGGCTTCGGGACGATGCTCACAAGGTGGTCCACAAGCGTTCCATCGTCGAGAGATTGCCGCAGATTGCTGGCAGTTGTGCCCGGCCTCAGGCCGGCATAGATATGGCTTCCTTTCTCAGCGTCAATCACAACCCACGCTTCGGTCTTTGCCGTATCGCCCGCTGGAATCAGATCTGGGTGCGCGTCGCTGGGATGTACCTGAACCGAAAGCATCTCGTGTGCGTCTAGAAACTTGAGCAACAATGGGAAACGGCGGAAACGCGAAGACAGCTTCCCCATCAGCTGTTCTCGGAACTGCTCCATCACTTGCCCAAGCGTCTGGCCCTTTAATGGCCCATTCGCAACCAGGCTTTGGTGGTCGGTGCGGTCGCTCAGCACCCACGCTTCGCCGATAGGTCCATCGCTCGGAAGCGGCGCGGAGAACAGACCAGACAAGCGCCGGCCACCCCACAACCGATACTGATAGATTGGGTCGAAGCGCAAGGGATATAAGGGTATTTCACTCACTGTTCGTTACCCGACTTTCATCATCGGCGGCCTTCACGCGATGAGGTTTTCCCGTGATTGCGACGACTGTGAACACCAGCGTCCTGGATGGGAGCGTCGTGTCGCTGAGGCAAGTGGAAGTGTGGATTCAATTCGCAGCACTCGCAGGCATCGCAGGTTGCCGATGGCCATTTGGAACCCACGCCAGATCGCCACTCAAAACATAGATAGTGAGCGCGGCAGCCATGAAGACAGCGCCTATCCAGAAGCGCCAGTCACGATGCATACGCCGCCAGTAAGGCCCTGGATCGGGTTCGCCAGTGCTGTTACTGTTCCCTTCGGGGTTGTGCTTATTTCCAGTCATTATTTCTCCATATCCGATGAGTATTCACCGCTGCGTGCAGCCTTGTTGCACAGCGCTCGATGATACAAGGCTTGCTGCGCCGCCTCCACGTTCGCCTGACAGCCATTCCAAATCTCCAAGGCCGGCTGCTGGATGGCGCGGGCAAACGAAAATGCCAACGCCCACGGCAACTGCGACTTGAACCTCACGTTCATCGCATTCAGACGGGCCGAGGCCAAATCCGCGGGTTGGCCGCCTGAGAGGAACGCAATAGCCGGCACAGCAGCAGGCACGGATCGCAGAAAGCAGTTCACGGTGGCGTCGGCTACCTCGTCCACTGTCGGCTGAACCGTACAGGCCATTCCGGGAAGGACCATGTTGGGCTTCAGGACCATGCCTTCCAGAACCACCCTTTGCGCGAACAGTTCGCTGAACACCGTGCGCAGCACTTCGCCGGTAACCTCGCAGCACTGTTCCAACGTATGCTCTCCATCCATGACGACCTCAGGTTCGACTACTGGGACGAGGCCCGCTTCCTGGCACAGCGTTGCATAGCGAGCCAGGGCATGGGCATTGGCTTCAATGCAGCCCAAACTCGGAAGCCCACAGCCGATGGCAATCACAGCCCGCCACTTGGCAAAGCGCGCGCCCATTTGAAAATATTCCTGAAGGCGATCGCGCAATCCGTCCAGGCCTTCTGTGACCTTTTCACCCGGATGGCCGGCCAGTTCCTTGGCGCCTGTGTCTACTTTGATGCCGGGAGTGATACCCGACTCAATGAGGACTTTGACAAATGGTGTGCCGTCGCTTTTATGCTGACGAATAGTTTCGTCGTAGAGGATTGCGCCGCCTATCGACTCACCGAGTCCTGGAGTGGTTACAATCAATTCGCGGTAAGCTCTTCGAGCTTCGACAGTCTGCGGAATTCCAAGCTTTTCGAAGCGTTTGTTACATGTCCCGGTGCTCTCATCCATCGCAAGCAGGCCCTTGTGATCGACAAAAAGCAACTTCGCGGTGTCTTTCAGCAGTTGCGAATTCATTAAGACCTGCTCGCTTCCTGTTCCGGCTCCGGGGCCTGAGTCATTCTCATCAAGGACATTTCAGCTCGAAACCGCGGTTGCGCTGATAGCTCTTTCCTCAGCGCGTCCAGATGCGACCAGTTATCGCAGGGGACGCCATGAGTACTATCCAAGAGAACACAACCGGGAGTCCGGTCAATTGTGAGCAGAACGCATGCTGTCCTCTGTTTAGAAGGAAGAAGTGCCTTGTCTCTTCTCCAACGAGGAGCGGAGACATGTTTGTGGCAATCTGGCAGCGATGTATACGATTGCTCAGCGTCTTCAAATGCAAACGTGGAAAGCTTGAAAGAACATTCGAAGAATAGACAACTCATGATCAATCTCAAGGACGAGAGAGGTTAATGCCAATGGAGCAATCAGTATTCAAACAGGTGGGGCAGCAGATTGACGACACAACGCACAAGGCGACGCGGGCGGCATCTGCTGTTGCCGACGCGCTGGAAGACAGTGTCTCAGCAGCTCGGCGCGCGGCGAGAGATGACGCCGGCGCCGCTACAGAATTTCTTTATAGCACAAAGAGTCGCTTGCAGTGGCACCCGATCGAGACCATCGCAGTAGCATTTGCGGCTGGAATTGCGGCTGGAGCAGCGATCGGCTGGATGATGAGGCGAAAGAAGATCCAGCCATAGAGCAAATCTCCTGGAAGAGGGTCCAGCACCGGGGCTTCTTCGCAACATTTTTTACTCTCTAATCCTCGATCCTGTTTACGCTCAATGCAAGGCGCCAATTGTGTGCAATTGTGACCCATATACAGACCTTCCTGCTGTTTACAATCGAGTCGTGACTACTCCAGTCGTAGAAATCGAAAAGCTTTCTCGCCGCTTCGGCACGTTCACAGCTGTCGACTCTTTGACGCTGTTGGCCAATGCCGGGGAGGTATTCGGATTGCTTGGCTCGAACGGAGCCGGCAAAAGCACCACGATCAAGATGCTCACCACTCTTTTGCCGCCTTCTTCGGGTGAGGCGCGCGTAGGCGGCTTCTCGATCACCACCCAGCCGGTCGAGGTTCGTCGCGCCATCGGCTATGTACCGCAGGCGGTTTCTGTAGATGGGTCGCTTACCGGTTACGAGAACCTGCTCATATTTGCCAAGCTCTACGACATTCCCCGCAGCGAGCAACAGGCCCGCATCCGCGAGCAGTTGACATTCGTGGATCTGACAGCAGACGCCGGCCGCCTTGTGAGTCAATATTCCGGTGGCATGGTCCGTCGGCTGGAGATTGCCCAGGCCACACTGCATCGGCCGCGCGTGCTCTTCCTCGATGAGCCGACCGTTGGGCTTGACCCGATTGCCCGCGACGCAGTCTGGAAACACCTGACCGATCTGCGTGACCAATACGGAACCACCCTGTTCCTGACCACCCATTACCTGGAGGACGCTGAAAGTCACTGCGATCGCATCGCGATCATGCACATGGGCAAGCTGGCCGCACTGGGCACCTTGAAAGAACTTGAGGCGTCACTCGGCCCAGGCATTCATACGCTGGATGAGGTCTTCGTGCATTACGCCGGCGCCACTCTCGACTCAGGCGGAACCTTCCGCGAGGTATCGACCGAACGAACGACGGAACAGCGGCTTGGTTAGCCATGACATTATGACCGGTACATTCATCCATCCGCTCACCAGCTTCGTCGATAAGACTTTCGTCATTGCCGAGTTTGAACTTCGCAAGCTGCGCCACGACTTCACTGAGCTCATTACCCGTGCACTCCAACCCGCGCTGTGGCTTCTCATTTTCGGCCAGGTATTTGCGCGCAGCGGCTTGATGCACACCGGCAATATTCCATATCTGGACTTCATCGCTCCCGGCATTCTTGCGCAAAGTGTTCTCTTCGTGGCTATCTTTTACGGAATCAATGTAATCTGGGAACGGGACTTGGGGATCGTCCAGAAATTCCTTGTCAGCCCGACTCCTCGCACCGCATTGGTGCTTGGCAAGGGCCTTTCTGCCGGAATACGGACCCTGTCCCAGGCCATCGTGGTCTATGGCCTTTCACTGTTCCTTGGAGTCAGGCTCAATTGGCGCCCGCGCGCGCTGCTCAATGTCTTTGTCGTCGTGGTGCTTGCCGCCACGCTGTTCTCGACTTTCTCGCTGATCATTGCCTGCATTGTGAAGACCCGCGAGCGCTTCATGGGCGTCGGCCAGGTCCTGACCATGCCGCTGTTTTTCGCCAGTAATGCAATCTATCCAACCACCATCATGCCTGCATGGCTCAAAGTGATATCTCAACTCAATCCCCTCACCTACGTCGTCGATGCACTGCGCACTTCCATGCTTGCCGGCAGTCCGAGCACCTTCGGCCTGGGGATGGATTATGCAGTGATCCTGTTAACAACGATCGTTCTGGTCTTTGTCGGCGCTCTCTTGTATCCGCAGTTGGGAGTGTAGAGCACGGTTTGGAAAGGGATCCAACGGGATGGCGACACCTGATTCGAATCACGCGGTTGAGAACTCCTCAGCAAAGGCGAACTCCGGCGCTCTCGGCGCGACAGCGACTCTTCCCACTCCGGATGAGTCACAAATCCCCGCGAAGGCAAAGGAACATAACATTCGCGTCTCCCCTGCTGTCCTCGACGCAGCTGGAAAAGACGGGGATGAGTTGCTTCGCTCCTTGCGGACGGCTTCAGTTGGCCTCACACAGAACGAAGCAGAGTTGCGAGCGCGCACGACGGGGCCGAATGAGGTTGCGCAAGAGCGGCAGCGCGGCTGGTTCATCAGTCTCCTGATCATTATTCGAAACCCGCTGGTCATTCTGCTGGCGGTTCTATCATCGATCTCCTTTGCCACCGGCGACCCGCGCGCTGGAAGCGTCATGGCGGGCATGATCGTGCTAAGCGTCACGCTCAGATTCCTGCAGGAAGCTCGCGCGGGCGCCGCCGCGGCGAAGCTCAAGGCGATGATCCACGTAACTGCCACAGTGGTCCGGGATGGCAATCCGGAGGAGATCGCCCTTCGCGACCTCGTTCCCGGAGACATCATCAAACTATCGGCAGGAGACATGATCCCGGGCGACGTGCGGATTCTGTCCGCGAAGGATCTGTTCGTGAGTCAGGGGACGCTGACCGGGGAGTCGCTCCCTGTCGAGAAGTTCCACGATCCCGACCCAAACGCTGCAAACTCCCCGGTTGAGCTCAAGAACATATGCTTCATGGGCACCAGCGTTCAAAGCGGAACAGCGACCGCGGTTGTCGTCGTAACTGGCGTTCGCACCTATCTCGGCACCATGGCCAGCTCCATTACGCAGGAAGGAACGCCGACAAGTTTCGACCAGGGTCTTAGCCGTTTTACATGGCTCATGATCCAGCTCATGGCAGTCATGGTGCCACTAGTCTTCTTCATCAACGGGTTTACCAAGCACGATTGGAAAGGAGCATTCTTCTTCGCTATGGCCGTTGCCGTCGGCCTGACCCCGGAGATGCTGCCCATGATTGTCTCCGTCTGCCTGGCCAAGGGCGCGCTTGCCATGAGCCGCAAGAAGGTAATCGTGAAGCGTCTCAACGCCATTCAGAACTTCGGCGGAATGGACGTACTCTGCACCGATAAGACCGGCACGCTCACAGAAGATCGGGTCGTCCTGCAGCGGCACTGTAATGTCGCCGGGCGAGAAACGGATGAAGTGCTCCGGGATGGCTACCTCATCAGCCATTTTCAGACCGGCCTGAAGAACCTGCTGGATACAGCGATTCTGAATAGCTCTGATTTCCACGAGCAGGCCCTGATTGAGAAGTACAAGAAACTCGACGAGATCCCGTTCGACTTCACGCGGCGCATGATGTCCGTGCTTGTCGAGAATCCTGAGGGCAAGGCCATCCTCCTGACCAAGGGCGCTCCGGAAGAGATTTTCCATCAATGCTCTCAATTTGAGCTTGATGGGAAGTTGTCACCCATGGACCCCGCCCTGATGAAAGGGTTGAAAGACGAGTATGCAAGTCTGAGCAACGATGGATTCCGGGTGTTGGCCGTTGCGGTAAAGGAGTT
The DNA here is from genome assembly GCA_003133425.1 of Acidobacteriaceae bacterium. The sequence continues at coordinate 1,704 of PKXI01000137.1, read as the reverse complement.
GCCCGGCAAGACGTCCTGCGCAAAAGAAGATGAACACGATCTTGTGCTGAAGGGATATGTCGCATTCCTCGACCCGCCCAAGCCCACCGCTGCAACCGCAATTGAAGCGCTGCACAAACATGGTGTTGTAGTAAAGATCCTTACCGGCGACAACGATCTCATCAGCCGCAAGGTTTGTCGTGACGTTGGACTTCTTGCCGACCCAATGCTATTGGGTGATGAGGTCGAGAAGATGTCGGACACCGAACTGGCCGAGGCGGCAGAGAAGACAACCCTCTTCGCCCGTCTCTCTCCAGCTCACAAACAGCGAATCGTTCATGTTCTCCGGACCAAGGGACATGTTGTGGGATTCATGGGCGATGGAATCAATGATGCTCCCGCACTGCGCGCCGCGGATATTGGCATCTCCGTGGATACTGCGGCAGACATCGCCAAGGAATCGGCCGATTTGATTCTGTTGCAGAAGGACTTGATGGTGCTTCAAGGCGGTGTCATTGAGGGCCGAAAAGTCTTCGCCAACATTCTCAAATACATCCGCATGGGAGCCAGTTCCAACTTTGGAAACATGTTCAGCGTGTTGGGTGCAAGTGCTTTCCTGCCATTCCTTCCCATGGCCCCGATTCAGATTCTGACGAACAATATGCTCTACGACTTCTCTCAGGTACCGATCCCCAACGATGCGGTGGACGACGAACAAGTAGCTCGTCCGCGGCCCTGGAAAATCGGGGAGATCAAGCGGTTCATCCTCTGCATCGGCCCCATCAGCTCGATCTTCGACTACACGACTTTCTTTGTCATGCTCTATCTATTCAAGTGCTGGGATCCATCCCGCGCCCCGCTTTTTCAGACCGGCTGGTTTGTCGAGTCCATCATGACGCAGACGCTCATTATTCATATCATTCGCACAAACAAGATCCCTTTCTTCCAGAGCCGTGCAAGCTGGCCGTTGCTGATCACTTCATTCACCATCATGGCCTTCGGAGCGTGGCTGCCCTATTCTCCATTGGCTTCTTCGCTGGGCCTTACCCACCTGCCCGCGATGTATTGGCCAATCCTCCTGCTGACACTCCTTGCTTACACGGGCCTTACGCAAGGCGTCAAGGTTTGGCTGTTGAGGATGAAATGGATCTAGGACAGCGCAAGTCAATCACGTCTTCAGGCAACTCCATGGAAACCCAAGGGCGGCCGAACAACAAGAACGCATTTCGACGTTTTCAGAAGTTCCTCGTCCGGAAGCGCTTCAAGATGCCCGTGCGGAGCAGAAGGCTGCATCGCACCGGCGGCATTGGGCTTCTTTGGGCACCAGTGCTGGGTGCAAACGACGGCATCCTGTCAACATCAAGTCTGTTGCATCGTCACTTATCCCCTTGGTAGCCAGCTGAAGTGTACCCTAGAATCTCATCTCAAGAAAGGCGCGGACCGCGAGCAGCGGAACAGCCTTCGCATTTACTTCTTTTGGGATTCTCAGAGCCGTGTGATTGTAGTTGGAGACTGACAAGCCATCTCGGAACACGTGCGACATGACTCCTAGCTTGCCATCTATCAAGCCTGAAAACACCGCGCGAGATTTATGCTGTTGAGTAATTCATGAATGTTAAGACATTGGGCAACGTCGAAATAGAGCACTTCACGTTTAGGCACGATGCGACGAGGGGGATGAATCTAATCCTCAAAAACCGGCTTCTATGAGAAGGTCATAAAAGT
>PKXI01000289.1 GCA_003133425.1 Acidobacteriaceae bacterium | reverse complement strand
TATTATGCGAGACTCAGTAAGCCGCCAGCGCCGAGGCAAGAACCATGCCGCTCCTGAGAACCGGGCCAACCATCAGGGCGCGATCGAAACAAAACAGTGCACGAGCGACGTCCACGATCCGAGCCGTCGTCGAATTACCCGTCAAGTACGCTGCAAAGTAGGGGCGATGTGACTCGGGTCACGGGCCCTTCCTGAAACAGCTTCGCGTATGAGTGCCGCCGGATGACTTGAACTCAACAATTAGGGTTCCCTCCGCCGCCGCGCTACACTATCATTTCTCTGGCACAAAAGCTCAGACAATCCACCCTAAAACGTCACACGACCGAAAGGCCAAAGGAGAAGTTTGATGTTGAATTCCGATGAGTACCGTGACGAATCACATTCAATCTCAGCGCCTGGCGGAACCACCCGTCGTGGCTTCCTTGAAGGATCTCTTGCCGTCGCGGGAACCGTGCTCGCTTCCTCTGTCTCTTCGTCCGTCCTGATGGCTGAACCAAATACGAAGCGGCCAAATCTTATCTTTTTCCTCGGGGAAGGCCAGCGTGCCGATGCACTCTCTATCGCCGGCAATCCGATTCTCAAGACGCCCAATCACGACCGTATCGCCCGCGAAGGAATGCGCTTCGAGAATGCGTTCTGTACCAATGCCCTTTGCGCCCCGGCACGCTCGGTGGCTCTTTCCGGCATGTATTCGCGTTCTACAGGAGCGCTTTCAAACGAGCATCTGGATACCCCTCTGCCGTCAGACATTCCCCTCTTCACGGACCTACTCCGCGAGGTTGGCTACGAGGTTGCAATTCTGGGCAAAGTACACATGCCGAACGGTGTCGAGGAACGTTACTGGGATTACTATTTTGGTCACAATAATCCCGGCAATGACTACGCCAATCCTTTTTTCAAGGAAGGCCGGAAAGGCAAGGTCGGTCCGGAGAAGCAATATCATGATGTGTATCCTGACGATCTGACCGTCGACCGCGCGCTGGCGTGGCTCGAAGAAGATCGCGGCGATAAACCCTTCTGCCTGCTGGTCTGGTTTGTCGCTCCGCACGAACCATTCTTCCGCCCGCGGCGCCATCAGGATCTGTATCGCGGAATCACGACTCCGAAGCCAGAAACTTTCGATGACGATTTGAAGGGATATCCAGGCAAGCCGAAAGGTTTTGTGGATGCCGAAAACAAGGTCGGCACAACACCGTCTCATCCTGCTTGCGGATCGCTCGAAGGAGTGATGAAGGACTACTACGCCGGGTTGGTGGCTGTGGATGAGAATATCGGACGTGTCTTTGACTATCTCGAGAAGAAGAACATTCTCGACAACACAGCGATCGTGCATAGCTCCGATCACGGCTTCTTTCTCGGTGAATGGCGCATGTTCGACAAGAGGCTTATGCATGAGCCGTCAATCCGCGTGCCGCTGATGGTGCGGTATCCAAAGCGCATACCCGCGGGAACGATTTGCAGGGAAATGGCGCTGGATATCGACCTCGCACCGACATTGCTCGACCTCGCCGGCGTACCAATTCCTGCGCATATGCAGGGTAAAAGTCTGTTGCCGCTTGCAAAGGCGTCCGATCCGTCCTTCCGTAAGGAGTGGTATTACGAATACTACGAGTGGCCAAATCCTGAAAAAGTTCCACCCTGCCGCGGAATTCGCACCGAGCGTTACAAGCTGATCCAATACCTGTTGGAACCGCAAGAATTCGAGTTCTATGACCTTAAGAACGATCCGAAAGAAACGCGGAATCTTTACGGAATGCCGGAATTCGCCCCGATCCAGCAGCACCTCATAGAACGCCTTGAGTCGCTGCGCACCGCCGTGCCCGAGCGAAGAAAAGTGGTCGGAGCCTGAAACCGTGAGATGCCCAGACTCCTTGGCTGTGCCTCGACAAGATGCCATCCTGTTTACGCATAAAAGGTTTATCCAATGCAGGTTTCCACGCATATTCGGTGGTTGAGTGTCCGCTAGTACCATGACCGCGTGNNATCATACAGCCAAGGTACTAGTTCTGTGCCAATGGTAATGACACAAACTGCGATGTGCCTTAAATCTGGACTGGCAGAAAGAATACTCAAGAGCAGATTGTCAATCTGCGGCGGCAGATTGAAGGAGAAGCATCGGGGATAAAAAGAGTGAACATAAACGTCGAAGTCAAGCTGCACAACGCCTTCAAGGCCGCAGCGGCCGCTGACGCCACGCGGCCAGCTCCCCGTCCAGCCGCTCCGACAACGCAGACACCTGGTTCCGGCTTACCTCCAACCCGCACAGCGCTTCGGTTATCGCGCTCACCTTCCGCGTCGATACCCCTTCGATGTACATCTGAAGCATGGACAGAACCAGCGCCTTCTCGCTGCGCTGATAGCGTTCGAACAGCTCGGTCTGAAACTGACCCTCGCGATCCTTGGGCACAAGCAACTCCAGCTTGCCCACCCGTGTCTTCAACACCCGCGGCTTGAAACCGTTGCGCCAGCCCCGCCGCTCGCCGTTGCGCTCATAGCTGTCAGCGCCCAGAAAGCTGGTCATCACCGCTTCCAACACCTGCTGCACCACTCGCTCCACAAGGCCGCGCAGAAACTCCTCCCCGCCCGCTCCGCCTTGCCAGCCCGCCACTATCTCAATACCCTGTCTCTTGCGAGTCATCGATAAACTCCTCCTCTTGAATGTCGTTCCGATAAACAACATCCTAAGGAGAACCAACCGGTGGCTCGCTACCACTCGCCACTCACCGGCTTCTACAGAACTTTATGGACTCAATCAGAGGTTCTCGGGCCGGTTACGAAAATCGCAACAAAACGCAATGCAATGCGGATGCTTGATGATCTGCTGCGCAAAGTCAACAGCGGCGATTATCGGCCTCAAGCGGTTTGGACATTTCGCAAGTTCCTGGAAGAACGCTGGAAGCCGGAAATATTCCCTACACTGAAGTTTTCAACTAAGAAGTTCTACGACAACATGATTGACGCTCACCTCAACCCGGTTTTTGGAGACACGCAGCTTCGGTTGATCACGAAGGATGCCGTTCAGAGCTTTCTCCATGCGAAGGCGCGGAGCGATTCTTCGTGGAAGACGGTCAAGCACGTCAAGACCGCTTTCGGAACGATCATCGAAGCCGCTGTCAGAGATGAGTTTTTGAATGACAACCCCGTCCGGAGAACACGACTTCCGCGACGCGGCCCCGTTGACGAGAAATCTCCGATTGATTTTGAAACCGTAAAGGAGCTAATTGAGACGCTCCCCGAACCCTCCCACTCCCTCGCGGCACTACTGGCGAGGTCGGGATTACGAATTGGTGAGCTGCTGGCGCTTCGCTGGCAGGACATTGATTTGCAGAATAGACTTCTATCGGTCAATCAAACGGTCTACGAAGGCCATTTTGATGAACCGACGACGAAGCGGAGCAAACGCCGCATTCCCCTCGGCCCGCAATGTGTCGAGAGACTTGTAGGGTTGAAGCGCACCGAAGCCACTCCATCGACTTTGGTGTTCTCAGCTCGAAACGGTTCAACATCATGGCGCCAGCATTCCCCTGCGGCATGTTTTCATCGGATTTCCGCAACGGTTGGCTTTTCCGTGACCCCGTCTGCTCCCAATCGGCCCGCAAATCAATTCTGCATTTCGACGTTGCCCGAATCATGCTACTTTGCATCTAAATGAACATGAAGCGTACCCTGTTCTTTACCTTAACTTTGGCGCTGCTTACCGCGATCGGCTGCACGCAGGCCCAGCGCAACCCCGACGCAATCCGGCAGGACACAGCCAAAGCCGCCGCTGAAGCGAAACAGGATGCAAAAGCGCTCGTACAGGGGGTGGAAGACGGCCTCAAGACCAAGGGGCAAGTGAATATCAACAACGCCACGCCCGATCAGCTTGAAGCTCTGCCGGGAATCGACGCCGCGCGAGCGCGAAGGATCATCGCCGGCCGGCCTTACCAGAGTTCCGACGATCTGGTAAAGCGGCACCTGGTTGCGAAGGCGGAGTTTGACCGGATTGCGGGGCAGGTGGTGGCGCAGTAGCTATGGCGCTGGGTGCGGAATTCAGGCGCTTGCGATATTTGTTGATCTGGCGCGGCAGGTCATAGAGGTAACGCAGCAGGGAGTCGAGGAAACTGATGATGTCCCTTGCGTCCTGTGAAGTTGCGAGCGGGGGTTCTGGAGATTCGGGCTAAGCACATCTGTAACGAGAAGCGCCCTTATCGACACGAAAATTCCTGGATTGTCGCCAATTCGGACAGAACCCCCTTTTTGCCGGGTAATGTCCGGTTTGTTTGAATGCTAAGTCGGTGAGGAACACGGGGTATTACAAGAAGCTGAACTCAGCGGGCGCTGATTCAGAGAACAACCACAGAGGCTCCTCAGAGAGGATATGTATTACATCGGACACCGAGCCTATTTGTCATCCCCAATCAATAGCCATTTGATCGTCTTCCCGAACCGCTTGGCAATCCTGAAGAGGATGTGGCGCCGGGTACCTTCAGCCCGCATTCGATGCCTTGACAAAGCCTTGGTCCTTATCAAGGGCCGCCTGCTGATGCGATCTCAATAACCCCAGTCGTGAAGCTTCGGAGGTGCATCCAAGGATGCATGAGCATGAGAGCCTCCTACCGTTCCAGTCACATGCAGATAAGTCGCCGGCTCGTCTCGCTCAGTACCCTCGCCGTTGGCATCGTGCTCGGTTTCTTGTTGCTCTCGGCTTTTGCTCACGTCGCGCAAACCGGATTATGGAGCCGCTTCGCCGGTTACGTGACCGGTCGCAGCACCAGCATCGACGTATCCTCCACTGCGGTCGTTGAGAAGATTCGTCAACTGTCGCGTTTGGAAACGGTTGTTTATTCGCTCGATAAAATCGTGGAGGGCGACCGCCAGAGCGCCTACTTGCCAGACTTCCTGGTTGGCGATAAGCTTCTCCTGGTCGCCCACGGAGAGGTGATCGCCGGCGTGGATCTGGGCCAGCTCAAGATGGGCGATGTTCTCGTGAAGGGCGATGCCGTCCACGTTCGACTGCCCGCGCCGCAGGTGCTTACCACGCGCATCGATAACGGGCGCACAAAAATCTATTCCCGGACGACCGGCCTGCTTGTCGAGGCGGATCTGAACCTCGAATCCCAAGTACGCCTGGCCGCCGAGCAGCAGATTACCCAGGCCGCGCTCTCCGACGGCATTCTCGACAAAGCGCGGCAGAACGCCCGGACCAGCGTCACCGCTCTGCTCTATGGATTGGGCTTCCACACAGTAGATGTGCAGTAGAACATGTCCCAAAAACGCGTGGTCCAGCCTAAATCTTCCAGAGCTTTGGCCCTGGCAAAATGGGGACTCCGACCACGTGGAGGCGACCGGAAGTGCACTGGCCCAAGGGTTGGAAAGGAATATGGAAATTCTAGGTATAACCTTCTGCCCGGTGGGGGCGAGAAAACCCCGTAAGGCAAGAAAGTGAGGGGATAAGGACACGACTATGCTTGTATGCGCTCATTGCCGGAGTGAAATTCATGAAAATAGCAGATTCTGCTCAGTCTGTGGCAAACCCGTTAACTCAGCTCCGCAAATGCAGAAAATGCAAAGCCACCAAGTATCCACCTATCCATTGCCTTACGACCGCGCCGCTGTTTCCGGAGGAGGTTTTGGTCAGGTCTTCGGCCTTGACCCGCGGGTTGTATTCCTAACCACGGTTGTCGATACGATGCTTTTCGGCGGACAGTTCATAACTCTGGGCACGAGCTCGCTACTCTCCGTGCCGGCGGGAATCGTTCTTGGCGTCATAACTTATAAAGCTCAGAGACATTGGTATCGGGACGATCGAGAGTCTGCCATTATAAAAGGACTCATTGTAGCCCTGTTGACGGCCATCCCGACAAGCCTGCCTGGATTCCTTACCGTCCCATCAGGAATTATAGGTCTAGTCCATATTCTCCACAGGAAAAGAAGAGACAGTTCTCTCGTAATTGATAGGCGAGTCGGCAATTGATCACAGCGCCTTCCGCGCCAATCCTAACGCAAACGGGAAGTTCCATCGGCCATCGCGGCCAATCCGGTCGGATTGCCGATTCGGACATTACTCCAGAAAACCGCTGTCGGTGAGTGCCTCATCGCTGAGTATTAAATCGACCAGATTCGGTGTGGAAACGTGCTTCGGCCTGTGATCGCCATTTGAGGGTTAATTCCGGATTGGTGATGATACAGGCGTTACCTGCAAACAGATGGAATTCCCGCTCCGTATGCCGGACGCTTGCCTTCCATCCCAGTTGCGAAACAATCCTCTCCGGTT
>PKXI01000112.1 GCA_003133425.1 Acidobacteriaceae bacterium | reverse complement strand
TCACACGGTCAGAGACCTAGTGGCCGGTGAAATACACGAATTGCCGACCGAGGCGCCGCTGCTCAACGCCACGCTCGAGCCGGCACCATCGCTGCCAGTCCTCTTCAGTGCGTTACCCACAACCGAGCTACCGCGGGCAGTCGCAGCCGCAATCCCTGCTACCGGCGGCTCTCCAAGAATTGTGTTGTCCGGTGCGGCGGCGGGCAACCCAAATCTGACTACAAGCGAATCAGTAGCGCGCGGCCTGCAAGCCGCCATGCAGTGGAGCCAACCGAATCGAAACCGTATTCCGGACCCGAATCTGAGCCGCATTCAGGTGGCATCGCAACAGCCCGGCCCGGTGGCTGCGGCGGTTACTACCACACTCACCGACACGGAACTGCAAGCGCTGCCTTCGAGCGGACGTCGCTGGGAAGAGTTTGCCCTTGATACACCAACCGCCGCGGCGCCGGAGAGTTCCTCCGAAGCCTCACTGCGCGGTGCCGGCCAGCAACCTCCCGATGTTTCCATCGATGGCGCGAGCACACAACTGGCGTTTGGCAACGGGTCCGGCTCCTCGGCCGGCTCGCAGGGTCAATCGTCGTCCGGGCAGGGCCAGAACGAGCCGCACGGGATGGGGCAAGCCTGGTCTGGCGGGCGCGATCTTGCAGTCGGCGAGTCCGCCGTCCGCACGGTGCAGACGGTTGCCGGCAACGCCGACGCCGAAGGCGCGAGCGCAGCAGGCGGGCGCATGAACGTGGAAACCAAGTGCGGTTCCAATGGCCTTCACGGCCAGGGTTTTCTTTTCGATCGCCAGAACAACTGGGGAGCGTTAAATCCCTCTTCCCAGTGGGTCAAAGAGACCGCACCGGCCACGGCGACCGCGGTTCCGGTGTTTACTTCTGAGTCGTATACGCCGTCCGACCATGAAATCGCATGGGGCGTCGGCGTGGGTAGCCATATTCGCCGCAACAAGCTCTTCTGGTTTGGAGCCCTCGACAGCAACCGACGCAACGATCCCGGCGTGTCCACGGTAAAGTGGCCGGGCAATTTCTTCGCTCAGCCCACCAACGACCAGATGCAATTGCTGGGCGCACAGCTTGGGGGCGGAAGCTCTGCATTGGCCAAGTACTCGCAGATGCTTGAAACCCTCGACGGGCTTCTGGGCCCCGCGCCGCGCACTTCTGTGCGATGGAATGGCTTTGCCCGCATTGACTGGAAAGCGACCGAACGCCACAGCTTCGCGCTCCAGGGAACCGGCGCCAATTGGAACTCGCCCGGCGGCGGTCTCACGCGCCTCTCGGAAGCGTATGGGAACCATAGCCTGGGATCGAGCCAGGCGAGCGAACAGTGGCTGCTTGGCCGCTGGGAAGCTTTTCTGATACCCAACCTGCTGTCAGTGACCCAGGCCTCTACGAGACGCAGCATTCGCACCGCGCACGCAGAAACACCATCGGCATTCGAGACGACACTGAACCAGAATGTCTGGGGGCAGTTGCCGCAAATCGTCGTCGATTCCCGCTACGGCTTCACCATCGGCAATCCATCGCGCTTTGGGCAGGGGAGCTATCCGGACGAGCGCCTCTACAGGCTGCAGGAGTCCATCGACTGGGTCCACGGAAACCTGCTAGTCAGGGTGGGTGGAGATGTGGGTCACAACACCGACGCCACAAGCCTGCTCCGCAACCAGACCGGCACGTATCACTATTCCACCCTGGCAAACTTCGTCACCGATGCACTGGTGTTTGGCGCATTCGGGTTCTCCGATGCTCTGGACAAGTTCAACCAGCACAACTGCGACCAAACTGGGAAGGTGTGGCGTGACTCGACAGGCCAATTGCGCGGCCTTGGCTACCTGCCTTGCTACAGCTATTACTCGCAGATGATGGGCCCGACTGAATGGAATTTAAGCACAACCGACTTGGCTGGCTTTGCCACTGCGCAGTGGCAGCCCAACAAGATCATCGTGTTTTCTGCAGGGTTACGCTGGGAGCGCGAGCAGTTGCCTCCACCAATCGTTGCACTGGCCAATCCTGAGCTCCCGCTTGCCGGGAAGCCACCGAACCTTGGCAATAACTGGGGTCCGCGCCTCAGCCTGGCTATTGGAAACGCTGGGCGCCGTAGTTTCAGTTGGCCCCTGCTGCGCATCGGTTATGGCATGTACTACGGCCGCACCCAAAACGCGACGCTCGAGACGGTGCTCACACAGACCGGCTCTCCCAAAGGCGACCTGAACTTCTTCATGCGGCCCACTGACAATTTGAACGCTGGCGGCGCTCCTCCCTTCCCGTACGTCTTTGCCGGCGAACCGCTCACGATGGTCAAGCCCGGCGCTGTGGAGACTGCGCCCAATTTCCGCAATCCCGAAATACACCAGGCCATCGCATCAATCGAGGAGACATTCCCAGGCCGCATCCAGGTGACCGGCAGCGGGCTGCTCAGTCTCGGCCGCCGGCTACCCATCTCCATCGATACGAACATCGATCCTGCCGTCAATCCTGGGACCATCACTTACGCTGTAGTCGACGGTACCGGCAAGGGCCCCATCAAAGCCTCGCAGATTACCGTTCCTTTTTACGCGACCTGGCCCTCGGCAACTTCGGGAACAGGAACCGCGGGTCGGCTCAATCCGAATTACCAGCAGATCGCGGAGATCTTCAGCCGCGCCAACTCCACCTATGAAGCGGCGATGTTCCGAGTCTCCCGCTTTGGAAGCCACGGCCTGAGCGTCAACGCACACTACACCTATGCACACGCAATGGACTGGAATCCCAACGAGAGCACTGTGGTGACCGGCAGCGACGTTCTGGACCCCGCCAACTTCAGCCACGAGTACGGAACCAGCAACCTGGACGTACGCCACTCCGTAGCCGGCACGATCATCTACAACGCGCCGTGGAAGCTGCACAGCGTGGCCGGCCACATCGCGAATGGCTGGATGTTCTCCAGCATCGGCCAGTTCCGCAGCGGCATGCCGTACAGCATGCGTACCGCCGGTTCACTGCCCAAGGAGTTCAGCCAGATCAACGGAGACGCAATCGCCGGCCTGGGAGCGGGGATGAATGGATCGGGCGGCAACAATCTGGTCTATGGCGTTGGCAACGATAAGGTCGTGTACAACATCGGCCGCAACACTTTCCGTTATCCATCCGTATGGAAGGCCGACGTGCGCCTGGGAAAGCACTTCGATCTCGGCGAACTTCGCCAGTTGGAACTGCTCGCGGAATCTTTCAACCTGTTCAACCACCAGAACGTTACACAGATTGAAACTACCGGCTACAGCATCAGCCCGGGAAGTCTTAACGGCGCCCTCCCCACGCTCACCTTCCTCACCGGCCTCAAAGCCAACACCACAGCGTTTGGCCAGCCGCTCAGCGTAAACGGTACCAACTACTATCGCGAGCGCCAGATTCAGTTTGGCCTGCGGATGCGGTTCTGATAAATCATCGACACACCCAGGGCAATCGCATGAACG
>PKXI01000005.1 GCA_003133425.1 Acidobacteriaceae bacterium | reverse complement strand
TTGTGACATCATGGGCGCACCTCTCCAAAAGGGGTGAGCATGCCCAAGCAACAGTCATCTAAGACGGAAAGCCTCAACACAAACGAAATAGGGCGGAAAGTGCTTGCGGCCCTCACTGGCGAGGGTCTGGGTGTCGATATTGCGACTAAATACGTGGGCGACCCTCCCCCGTCATGGAATGAGTTTGCCGTAGACGTAGTTCTGCACGGAGTCAGAGAGCGAGGAATAACGGTCGGACCTTTTTATCCGTGGTATGAGGCAGGGCGACGCCTCTACGCTGTAGCTCTCACCAGACAAATGGGCCTCTCGCGGGTAGATAACGTACTCAGGAGGTACACCCCAACGACTATTGACCAAGCGTGGGCCGATTTCGCGGGTGTAGCGCTTGAACATCTCTACAACCCCACGGGCGATCCTCACCATCCCGTCGTGCCGCAATCGAAGAGAGAATGCCCGCTCAACTATCTACTGAATGGTTCGATTGACCTTTGGGTTGAAGCCGAGAAGACTAACTTCAACCCACAACAACTTACGCNNGTCGAGGAACACGCGGCCGAGTCATTCGCCGAATTTATTTGCGATGAACATAATGGACGTGAAAGCCCTTGGTCGGACGTAATGCTGTTTGCGTGGAGAAATCACGTAAAGGTCCAAAGATGCTGGAGGCCGGGTTACTACCCGCGCCCCAATTGGGTCAATTAGACGCATCTGCAGGTTTCTCGGCTATGTGATCCGGATACCGAGCAGGGAAGCGAAGAGCATGGCCTGTGACGCATCGACCCAGGCACCGCGGATATCCTCGGCGTTAAGTTTCAATCCGTCCACTACGGAACCGCTGAGGTCCGCATCGACCAGCTTGACTTCGTTCATCTCGGCTCGCTTCAGGTTGCACCTTCGGAACTGCGATCCAGTAAGGTCTGTCCCATGGAAGTCTGCTTCCTCAAAGTTGCAGGAATCAAACTCGGCCGCCTTGAACTTGGAGAACCGGAATTCCGAGTAGCGCTGATCGCCTTCCGCGATGAGGATATGCNNCGCGGAAGCCTGTCATCCGGCAGTTGATGAATTCAACCCGGACGATCTTCGACGCCTGAGTCTCAAGTTGGCGAGATCGCAATTTACCAATCGCGCGTCGGTGAGAACGATTGATCGGTAACTGGTGTCGGACAGGTTGACCCGGTCGAGTGTGGATCCGTCGATAGAGAGGGAATCTTTGGACCCCTGGCCGATGTGGCCGCCCTCGATCGCACAGTCGCTCAGTGATATGTCGTCTGACTCCAAAAGNNTGGGCTTGCGACGGCTGAAGACGAATTCCTTACTACTCTTACTCTGAATCACACTATCTCCTGCCGCTCTTCGCGCTTCTCTGCGGGAACGGCCTTAGCAAAGCAGCCCAACCGCACAACCGTATTGAAGTCCGCCTCTGACGTGTGGGCGTAACCAGACGGGGACCTGTCATGCGGTTCGATTGGCCCACAACATACGCTGCACTTTTCCATGGTTGGCTCTTTCTACGGCTACTGTATTGTTTCACGCTAAGTTACGGGTGGAAGGTGCTCTAGCTCACGTAGGAGGTAAGCCGTCGCACCAGTTCGTCCTTGCATGCGCCTCACTGGGGTGCCACGCGTCAGCCTTGGTAGAGCGCAGAAACACCTCGCCAACTCTTATAGTGTTTCTCGACAGCAGACAGCGTCTCAAAACGCTTGAGCGAGCCAAAGCCGCGGTTCCACGCCCGGGTGCAGGGATTATGCGTCGTCATGGACCACGAGCCGTCCTCATTGCGCCCAAGCGTCATTTGGTGGGCGCCCTTGGTGAGCGTGAACTCAGTTGCGGATATCTGCTCGATCATGTGTGAGGCCTTGTACCGAATTACGCACCGGTTAGCGGTTATGGGGGTCTGAGATTGAAGCCTTGCGGAAAGCGTAAGATAGTGGCAAAGGTATATCTGGGCCTAACCCCTAGAGACAAGGCTTATCATGCACACTCTCATCGCCTGGCTGTTCCCTCGCCGGATTCTGCGCTATGGATTTAAGTGGACGCAATCTTGCTGTCTGATCTGCGGACAATTCAACCTACAAGGTTCACCGTGCCCTTGTGAATGGAGCTACCTTCCGCGGCNNGCTCGCTGCCCCCGGTGCCCCTATTAAGCGTGGCGGAACCATTCTCGCTGGTATCGCCCCTCGTTGAACGAAGCGGCGATGAAGGCAGGGGTGAGGAGTAACTTTAGGCGGATGATTGCTCGCACGTGCGCTGGTCCGGCTTTCTCGTCGAATACAAGACGCCTATGCACACGCAGGAGCAGTTCGCCTTTTTGGAGGCGTGTTTCGTTCTTCGCGTTCAATGTGGATCTCCACTTCTGTTTTGCTGCCGGAAAACCATCGCGCCNNCCCCGAAGATCCACCGTGAGCCGCCGTTGGGCATGTAGAACGTAGCGTATGTCGCGCGTCCCTCGATGTGATCGTGGGGTTCGCCAATCTGAATCATTTGGCCGCTCCAGTGAGCTGGCGGCATGATGTCCCGCGCCCACTCAACGAAGTCGCCGTCGACCGGATCGCCAACTTTGAGAAACTGGCCGAGATTCTGATGGCTTTCGGCCCACTGCTGGCGAGTCTTGACGATTGATTGGTCCATGGTGTCCTCTGGCGCCGGATAAAGCGCCGGCTCGCGGTGAATCAGTTGGAGTTGCTGACTGGTCTCGCTACAAGGCGAACGCCATGCGTTGGGCAGAAGAAGCCATGGCAGGAGATCAGTCCACAGACTGGGCACGTTCCGCCCTGCGCGGTGGATGGCTCGGGCGTTGCGGTAAGAGCCTCGAGTGTCGATCTCATCTGCAGTGCCCATCGCGTGCCTTTGATTGCGAGGCAGGCCGCGCAATGGTCTTGCCCATCACATTCGGGGCACAACTCGTCCTCGGCGACTGCCTTCATTTTTTCCCAATCGAAAGCGGGAATGACAACGTTATTCATCTTCTGGCCTCATTGCTTTGGCTAAGCGGCTTTCTTGCGAACCGTTCCTGCCTGGGTGAGATTCTGCTGNNTTTGGATGTGTCCAACCTTGCCATACGTAATTTCAATCCCAGGACGATCGTAGGGCACCATCACCCCATCTGTCAGTGACGCTCCGCGCATCTGGTAGGGATCGACAGACACAACGGGGAACCATTTGCCGTTGTTTCCTCGGGCAATCCATCCGGCCTTGACGTCGCCGGCTGCAGTGAGAATCNNTGTAAAGGTGACGCCGCCGCCGCTGCACCCGTAACACATGTCTCGGTGCATCTGATTGAATGAATAGCGCCCGCAACCACCGCAACGCGAGCAAGTTTGGGTTTCAAACCCTGTCGCCAGGTCTGTGTGGGGTTCTGCCATTTCATCTCCTGAAGTGATTCGTTAGAGTCCGTCGACGGCACGACGCTGGCGAGGCTAAAGCGCCAGCATCGTTGTCGAGGTTATTCGTGCTTTGGGTGCCAACTGGATTCAGCCCGGGCCATATCAATCAGCCACCACTTACCGGCTTCATCCTGGGCAAAGTCAATACTCCAGCAATGCTCGCCGATAGCTTGCACTGCTTTGAGTGCCATGGCAGTGAGCGTTTCCAGAGTAGCGGCATCCGGTTCCATCGAGAGGATCGCAAGTTGCTCGCGCCAGTCTTCGGGAACGCCGAATCCGCGCTCGAACGCTTGCTCCGGCCAGTAGAAGTGGTGACACTTCACGCCGTCCTGATCGGCGAAGAACCGCCACTCTCTACCGATAGGCAATCCACCGAATCCGGTGAAGGCATGGCCGATGTTGAGATATTCGCGGAACATCCAGCAGCATGTGGCGTCCGCAATGTCCTTCAGCGCGTTGTCTTCAAATGTTCGCCCCAGGCACATCGGCAGATCTGCTTCGGAATTCGCCCGGTAGGACTGCTGGCTGCAA
>PKXI01000042.1 GCA_003133425.1 Acidobacteriaceae bacterium | reverse complement strand
GCTTACCCACGCGGATGCCTTGTGCCCGCAGTTGCCGCCAGATACGCGGCCAGCCGTAGGCTCCGCGATTCTCCGCATAGGCAGCGCTGATGTGCACCAGCAGCGCTTCGTCGCTGAGATGGCGCCGCTGGGCTATCTCCCTGCGCCGCACCAAGTGTTGGTGGTAGCCGGAGACGCTGACCCTGAGTACACGGCATTGCACCCGGATCGGCCAGACCCGCTTGTGACGTTGAATAAAGGCGTACTTCATTTCTGGCCCTTTGCGAGTCGAGTGGCGCGGAGGGATTTCACCTCCGCGCTCTCCCAGAACTGGACGTGAGCCTCTCGACTCATCCAGCTCCTATCGTCCAACCGCGGGTCCAAGCCGCCAATGGGGAAGCAAAGTTGGCTGCCTTGACTTGAGTCGCTTCAGCCAATCCCATGCACCCATTGGGCGCTTCTTGAACCCCTTGTACTTGCGTCGCGCCCAGCGAACCAATAGCTCGTCTACCATGCTCAACGCCTGATGCAGCGCTGCCGGATTGAATCGCCCGTAGTAGTTGACCCAGCCACGAACTATCGGCTGAA
The DNA here is from genome assembly GCA_003133425.1 of Acidobacteriaceae bacterium. The sequence continues at coordinate 2,278 of PKXI01000042.1, read as the reverse complement.
GCCAACGCACGAGTTCTTCCAACGCAAGGTCGCCGCGATGCGAGAACTTCCACTGGCGCAAAACCGATTGCATCGCCTTGGTCGCTTTCGCACTAACTGCCGGAATGAAACTGACAAACATTTTTCCGGAACGGTTCATCGCCCCACGTGGCCGAAACGTATGGCCCAGAAAGTCGAAGTTCTGCTCTGGATAATTGCCCCGTCGATTAGCATCCTTGCAGTACACGATCCTGGTCTTTTGCGGATTGAGTTCCAACTTGCACTCCGCAAACCGTTGATGAAGCATGTCCAGCAATTGGCGAGCTTGATTCTCGCTGTCGCAGTGGATGATGGCATCGTCCGCGTAACGCTCGAATGGACATGCAGGAAACTGGCGCTGCATCCACATGTCGAACGTATAGTGCAGGAACAGATTCGCTAAGATAGGGCTGACCACTGAACCTTGTGGACTTCCTTTCTCGCGATTTTCCAAGGTGCCATCCGGCATACACACAGGTGCTCTCAGCCATCTCTCGATGTACAGCAGCACCCACGTACAGTCCGTATGGTGGCGCACAGCACGCATCAGAAGCTCCCAGTTGATTTCATCAAAGAAACTTCTGACGTCCAGGTCCAGCACCCAGTCATGACGCCAGCATCGCTGCCGAGCCATGGACAGTGCATCATGTGCCGACCTCCCGGGGCGATACCCATAGGAGTCTTCATGGAACACAGGTTCCAAAATTGGCTCCAGGTATCGTTGCACTACCGTCTGGGCGATGCGGTCCGAGACAGTCGGGACGGTCAGTGCAAACTGCACTGGTTCACAGTTCGCATTTGGGATGGGCGGAGATCCGCCATCCATTTCATCCGCTTCGAGGACAGCGCTTTGAAGTGCTGAAGAAGCGACGCGTAGCCGGCGTCGATACATTGATTCTCCGCGAGCGCGAATACGGCAGCTTCAGCATCGCGCGAGAGTGGACCGACTGGGCCGATCCATCTGTGTACGAGCTGTTCGGCTTACCCCCTTCTCGGCTCGATGCAGAATCGCTTCTCGAATTGGTTACTCTTTTGGATCACCTGACAGGAAGGGAGGAAGAATATTGACAACGATTTCTTTAATTGCTCTAGTATCAGACCAGTTGTATACGTGGTCTGATGGATATACAAAAAGAATCCGCCGCCGCGCTGCGAAAACGCCGCAACGCTCTTGTGCGCCGACTTCCCCCTCTGAAATCGATCCTGCGAGGCTCTCTAATCGAGCGTTACAAACGCTGCGGCAAGCCTGGATGCAAGTGTGCCGATGGGCCCGGACATGGTCCGAAGTACTATCTGTCGGTAAGCTATCCCGGCCAGCGACCGCAAATGGATTACGTGCCGCAGGATGCTTACGACCAAACAGCGGAGTGTCTCGCCAACTATCACCGAAGCCGCGAGATTCTGGAAACGATCTGCGAGATCAACCGGGAACTTCTGCGCCGCCGCGAGGCGCTCTAGAGAGGCACCATGAGCGAGTCACCAGCCGCCGCCCACGTCCCGATCGATGTGGAAGCGGGTGGCGCGTTTCTCGCCAATATGCTTGCAGCCTGGATCGACGGCGACCGGCAGAGTTCTTTCTCTGTGGAGGCAGCCGATGAATACCACGATCAACGAGCAACAGCTGAGCAAGACCGCCTATGTGTATGTGCGCCAGTCGACCCTGGCGCAGGTCCGTCACCATCAGGAGAGCACGGAGCGCCAGTATGCCTTGAAGGAGAAGGCCCTGCAATTGGGTTGGAACGATTCGACGGTTCAGATTCTGGACCGGGATCTGGGCAAGTCAGGAGCACAGATAACGGGACGGGAGGATTTCAAAACGCTGGTAGCGGAAGTCTCCATGGGGCAGGTGGGCGCAGTTTTTGCGCTGGAGGTCTCGCGACTGGCGCGCTCGAATTTAGACTGGCATCGTTTGCTGGAACTGTGCGCACTGACCGATACGCTGGTGATCGACGAAGATGGCTGTTACAACCCGGCCGATTTCAACGATGGTCTCTTGTTGGGATTGAAGGGGACGATGGCTCAGGCCGAACTTCATCTGTTGCGCGGGCGCCTCCTTGGTGGCAAGCTCAATAAAGCAAGGAAAGGCGAATTGCGTTTCCCTCTTCCGGTAGGGCTCTGCTACGACGAGGAAGGCCGGATTGTTCTGGACCCCGATGAGGAGGTTCGGGGAGCCGTGGAACTGATATTTCGTCTCTTTCGCGAGACGGGTAGTGCATTCGCCGTGATGCAGCAATTTGCGAAAAGCAATTTACGCTTTCCC
>PKXI01000058.1 GCA_003133425.1 Acidobacteriaceae bacterium | reverse complement strand
ATCGTGTACAGATGCGACCATGCTCGTGAAAATGTCCCTCTTGTATGTCCACGGCCCACAACAACCAAGTCGGCTTCTTGTTCAATTGCGATTTGCCGAATTCCTTCCGGGATTGTGGCGTCAAGGCTGCGAAGAGAAATATCCAGGCCAATTCCCGGAGTGCAGACGCCAAGTGCCTGGTCGAATGAATGCCTGACTTCCTGAGCGGTTGGTTGTTGGCCATTTTCTTTGAACGACGGATCGACGTGCAGCAGACAGATCCTTGCACCGTAGGTTTGAGCGAGAAAAGCAGCGGCCCTGAAGATAGTTTCCGTTTCAGAATTCAAATCCACGGCACAGACGATCGAACGGTAACTGCTGGGCGAAATCAATGTGGGATCAGGCTCGTGAGCGCTTGTTAATACCGGGCAGGTGACATCGTGGAGCACCTTTGCCGTGACCGATCCCAACAGCAAACGGCGGAATTTCCCCAGGCCTTTGGTCGGCATCATGATCAGATCGCTGTTCTCGCGCTGCACGGCCCATTGAATGACCAAGGCCGCGTCGCCGTCTTCGATTTTTACCGAATGGCTTACATTTGAGAATTGCTTGCGAGCAAACTCATCAAGAGTCCGCTCACGCTGATCGCGAAGTTTCTGGAGGGCCGGCGAATACTGGATCGCGGGAGGTTCAGAGTCGCCGGTGTCCTCGAAGGATGGGGCAAGACTGTAGTCACGGATTAGATTGAAAGCGTTCAACACCGTGACGGCAGCGTCGAACCTTCTCGCCATTTCAATTACAGAGGGAACCATCGCAATGGCTGCCTCGGAAAAGTCGACCGGGAAAAGGATTCTGTGGAACGGCATCATAGGCTACGGTTCCTTTGTCGATCCTATAGGGCCCTGGTCCATCAACCACAAAGTCGGTACACCAATAGACTTGACAGCGGAGCACAGGATGCACTCGCTGCTCCTCTCCGTGTTATCGCTGAAGAGCGCGAGGTCGTGTACGCCAGAACACGTATGGAAGCGCCGACTCGCCAGCAGGGCACGGGTTAACGATCCAAGTGAAGACCGGCGGTAAACAGACACGCGATGAAGGGGTGGAGATTCTGGACTATGCGGGTTGGCAGACGATATTGCTGAAATTTATCGAGATCCAGCCAGTTGAGGGAGTTCGCCCACCTCGGCAAAGAATCAGAAGTCCTTGCCGTGCCGCGGGATTCCGCATAGTTGCGTAACGGGGCCGTTCGTCCCGCGAGAAGATGGTGGCGGCTTCCACCGGCATCGACCGGCGGGACGATCTCGGCACACCCGACCGCTTCGATGTCTACTATGGGATGGCCGACAACCGGATTGGTGCGGCGCGCCTTGACTTGCCGGATTACCTGCCTGCAGGTGCTGATGCCGACTCACCTGAAGCAAAGGTGTAGCTTGCCGCTGATCCTGCGCGGGTTTCTCCCATTCAAAGGCCAATATGCATTTCACGGCGGGTTCGTGCCAGCCGATGAGATGCCGGATGCTGAGGCATTCCGCGAACTGATTGAAGAGACGGGCACTGATAGTGTCTAGGCGATGGCCTTCAGTGTGGTCCAGGTATCAATATGCCGGAACATGCGTGCTGCAGCTGTGTGCTCCTAGAGCAGGAACACCGGAAATCGGCCTGCGTTAAGTTCTCGGTACGACTTCGGTACGAATGGGGGAAAGAAAGAATGGTCTTGCCGGCCCTGAACCTTGCCAACTCTTTCTTCACGAGGGTATAGGTCTAAGCGAGTAGCCGGGATACAAGCAATTTGGTGCATGTTTTGGTGCATGTTTGAACCGGGATTTTGTACAGTTGCGTGCAGCGCTGCCCTCGCAACAATTTCCTTTCTTTTCTTAAACATACCGAATATGCTGTCCATTTGACCGATATAGCCGCTCAGGTTATCTATGCCAGGTCTCATTACGAGGCTTGGAATCGATGGCCAGAGCGAAGCAGTACGCCGACCGCGTCAACATCATCAAGAGAATCAAACTGGGCTCCAAGTGGCCCTTCGCCTCCGTCGTGGAACACAACGGCCGGATTGTTCGCGATCATGTCTGGGTTGCAGGCCGTGAGGAGCACCACCCGGAGGGCCGCTATTACCTGGAGTGGTATGAGGGGGGGAACGCCGGCGAAAGCCGGTCCCCAAGTTCGAGAATCTCTTGCAGGCTGCCCGCTCGAAATCCATCGAACTCAATGCCCTCAAGGCCGGTCTCCTGCTCCCGTCCGGCGCGCCCGCTGTTCAGAAACCTGCACGCATCACAATGAACGCGGCCATCGACGACTACCTGGATTACATCCGGAAACATCGCAGCCTGCGGATCTATAGGACCTACCGACCGATCCTCAGTGTCTTGTTTCGAAACTCATACACCAAGACCTACGTGGATGAAGTAAGCCTTGACGTCGTACACCGGAACTCGAATATCAACGATCTTTGTTGCCACAGTGTCTTAGCTCCTGCCGCAATAGGCAATTCGTGCTTTTCCGTTCGCTGTAACTCTTGCATCCAAAGCCGCTCCATGGGGATCGAATGGCAGATCAGTGGTGCCAAGAGGAGCCAGGTCTGCTCTGCAAAACGTATCCTCCACGATTTAAGCTGGCACTGATGGCAGCACCGGCGTCGCCTCTCTTTACCCAGCTCCGGCGAATGATGAAATGAACCGAGATTTCGGTCAAACAGGCTGCGGTCAGCAACTCCCTTCGCTGGAATTGGGTGGCACCTAAAGGGCAGTGGCGCACCAGCATAAACTCTGTAGATTGTGTTGTTTGTGATTGGAATAATGACCATGCGGCGTATAGCGCATCGTCGGCATCGGGACGCGGCACACTCAGAGCCTGAACGACCCTGACCCGAAAAAGCAGCAATAGGTTGAATCGGGAGTCATGTAAAATCCTGTTACGAGCTTCTGTTGGAGCCCACATGAATTCAAACGCCAGCACTCTGACCGAGAAGATCCAATCACTCAGCGCCGAACAGATCGTCGAAGTGGAAGATTTTGTGGAATTTGTCCGCCTCCGCGGGCAGGAACGCGGACTGACCCGCGCTGCCTCGGCGGTAAGCGCTCCCGCATTCGAAGCCGTGTGGAATAACCCGGAAGACGCGGCCTACGATGCCCTATGAATTCGGAGACGTGGTGCTGGTTCGGTTCCCATTCACCAACCAGACGGCCTTCAAGCAGCGTCCAGCAGTCGTGATAAGCAACCGAGCCTATAACATTGCCAGATCGGATGCCGTGATCATGGCGATCACCAGTCAGCTTCATTCGCCTTCCGGCTTGGGTGAGGTTTGGATCAGCCAATGGCAAGCGGCCAACCTGCTGAAGCCCTCAGCCATTAAGCCGGTCTTCGCCACTCTGGAACAAAGTCTCATTCTCAAGCGGCTGGGTATATTGCACCTCTCGGACCAAGCTGCATTGCGTCAGGCAATGGCAGCCGTACTGGGCTAGGAATGCATGCTGCCTAATCGTCGCCTGCCCAATCTAGGCGAGCCGTGCGAAAAAGGTAGTCTCTCAAACGAGATCGTCAGCCTCTCAACGAGCGAAAAGCAATGGCGTCATCACTGTACTGAGCACGGGGCCCAGAACCACACTGCCGGACGAGCTTGNNGGTCTGGTACCCCACTGCCGGGGGATATTTAGTTTGTTGAAAGAAGGGTAGATACAGCCAGAAAAGTCACACCGCTAAACTGCGGAATGTAGGCAATACCGCTCAGGAGCGGTGTAATCCAAGCGAATCGGACCCG
>PKXI01000268.1:2399-8396 GCA_003133425.1 Acidobacteriaceae bacterium | reverse complement strand
CGAGCCCGAGAGCCACGAGTAACGGTTGGAATAATAACCGTCGTTCCAACTGAGCGAAGCGGACAGGTATTTGCCCAGCGCTTGATTCACCTGGATGCCGCGATTGACGGCGTTTTCCTGATTCCAAAGGATGCCACGCTCGATGTTAAAGTTCTGGAACGTAAACGTGGACTCGGCACCCATCAGCGTGGGAAGAGCGCCGATTTGGAACGACGTCGTTTTTCCTACCGGCAACTTCAGGTAAGCGACTGGAACGGGCCCATAGTAGTTGCTCACGGTATTTTGGGCGTTCATGAACGGCGCTGAAAGCGTCGGCATGGTATAAACGCCAGCCTGGACGAAGTACTGAAACTTCCCGTCCGCTTTCTGAATGAAAATCTCTCCGTTGCTCAGAGTGGCTTGCGCGTTGTCGTCTCCCGGCACGGAATTGTTCTGGAACTGCGAGAAACCGGTCACAATGCCGTTGACGGACAGCTTGCCAAACGGTCCAGCATCAAAGGTCGCTGGCGGCAGCCATTGCAGCGGACCCGTGAGAACGAACGTGGAAAGCGGGGCTGGTGCTGTTGCAGGTGCCGCCGGGGCCGCAGCAGGCGGCGTTGCGGGAACCTGAGCGGCATCCGGGGCCGGTGTTTGCGCGCCGGCCAGCAGGGCGGTTGTCATGGCCAGTGAGGCCATCGTTTGCAGTATGCGATTCGGCTTAGAAAACATCGGCACTATTCCTCCAGGAAAACGTTTTTGGGATGACAAGCAATGAACTCAGCCGGAAATACGAGATAAAGGCTTTGTCTAGGCAGTTTGCAATTTTGCGCACACGAAGCCTGTAAGCCCGCACGAGCTTTCCGGCCCTATGGATTCTCATCGGATTGGTTTGCAATCGTACTGTGCTGCTCCCTGGTGCAATCAGGTCACAGCGGATTAACTCTAGTAATGCAAACGGGGCATAAAGAACATATGAGGATTGAAAAAAGAATTTCATAGGCCTGCGAAGACTCCTTCGTTCAGACCTCAGTCCACTCCGTGTACCGGATCAATGCACACGTGTAAGAAGCCCGAATAGCACGAATGTGCATGAAAATGAAATGAGTAACCTGTTAAAATCTCTAGTGCGCTTTCATTGTTTGCTTAGTTGGCCTGTACAAAGCGTTCCCTGGTGAATTGGTCGTGACTAGCGGGATGGCACAGCGGATTGGTTGATGGTTTCGCTGCCACCCCTTGAGCCTGGTTAGCCGGCCTTTCCGTGCGTCAGCAGCGTTCAGAAGGTGGGTGGCTGGTTGTCTGCAAGCTCCGTTCCAGCTCGTTCTGTTTTCGGCGCAAGAAGCCCGCGTGGCTCGGGATCGCGTGTGCTCCTGTTTGCGCTGGAGTGCGCGCTTGGAATTGTAGCCGTGGTGCTGGTAGCGGCTCTTGCCCACTGGTTTGGATGGCTGCTCCCGGTTGCCCTTCTGCTTTATCTGCTCATTGTGTTGCCCACCGCTCTACTGTGCGGATTCTGGCAGGCGGTCATCGTATCGCTCTCCGCGGTTGTGGTGCACGCTTATTTCACCGCGCTCCATCCCGAACTCAACCCGGCTGAAGATCCTGCCAACTCAGTTACCCTGTTGGCCTTCGTAATGGTGGCGCTCGTTGTCAGCCGCCTTTCTTCGCGCGTTACAGGCCACGCGCGGGAAGCTGAGTCCTGGGGCGGGCAGATGCACGATCTCTATGAGTTCACCCGCCGCACTTTGCAAATGAACCTCCATCTTGAGCCGGGCCCGCAGCTCGCTGAGCTGGTCCACGAAATATTCTCATTGGAAGCGGTGGCGGTGTTCGATGCCGACCTGCACGACGTGTATCAGGCTGGCTTCTGGAACGTAGATCCGCAAGAGATGGCGCAGAACGTCTATTACTTTGAAACCTCGGACGACGATCCCGATACTGGTATCGGCCGCCGGGTCGTCCGCCTGGGGTCGGTACCCGTGGGCAGCCTGGTTGTGCGGGGCGAGACCAGCCCGCTCACCAACAACGCCATCGCCTCCCTGATTGCAATTACCTTTGACCGCTACCGCGCCTTTGCTAACGAGAGCCGAATCGAGACCGAGCGCCGCACCGAGCAGTTGCGTGCCACGGTACTCGATAGCCTAGCGCACGCATACAAAACCCCATTGACTGCGATCCGTGCCGCCAGTACCGGCCTGGGTGAAATGGGCCGCTTGTCGCCAGGGCAAGCCGAACTGGTGGCCCTGATCGACGAACAGACTGGCGTGCTAAACGAACTGACAACCCGGCTACTCACCACTGCCCGCCTGGATGCAGGCGAAGTCGCGATCCATGCCACTCCGGTCGGCGTCGGGGCGCTGATTGATGAGGTGCTGGCCAGTCTCAAGGATCGCCTGGCGAGCATGAAGGTGGTTATCGAACTCGAGGATGAGGATCTCGTTCTTTTCTGCGATCGCCAGTTGATGGTAATGCTACTGACGCAGTACATTGACAATGCCTGTAAATACTCAATTTTTGGCACAACTATCACCATCCGCGCCGAGCATGCCAAGACTGAAGTCATCTTTTCAGTGCATAGTTTTGGCCCCGTAATTCCCATGGCCGACCGCGAACGCATCTTTGATCGCTACTATCGTTCCGCCACCCACGCCAACCGGGCCTCCGGTACAGGGATCGGCCTTTCTGTGGCCAAGCGAGTCGCCCTAATTCACAGCGGCTATGTCTGGGTTGCGAGCGATGAGCATGAGGGAACCACGTTTTTTGCTGCCATTCCGGACGCAGCGCAAAAGGGGAGAAAGTGACAAGCCAGCCCGCAATTCGCATCCTGATCGTAGACGACGAATCGGCCATCCGCAGAGCATTACGCCCCCCACTCATTGAACTCGGCTTTCAGGTAGCCGAAGCCTCACGCGGCGAAGAGGCGTTGCAACTGCTGCGCGCGGGAACCTATGATGTGGTTCTTCTCGACGTGAATATGCCCGGTATTGGCGGCGTCGAGACTCTCCGCCGCGTTCGGGCATTCGCTCCCCGGCTGCCGATTCTGATGCTTACTGTTCGTGACCAGGAAGAGGACAAAGTAGAGGCACTCGAGTCTGGTGCGGACGACTACGTCACCAAGCCCTTCAGTACCAGGGAACTGGTCGCCCGCATTCGTGCGGCAGTCCGCCGCGTCCGTGCTCCGGCCCGCGCCGAAGACGCGCCCATCGAAATTGGAGAAATCCGCCTTGAACCAGTGAAGCGCAACGTAACCAAGCGTGGCCAAATTGTGCACCTTACTCGCAAGGAGTTCGAAATTCTCCATTGCCTCATGAGCCGTGCCGGTCGCGTTGTTACCTACGCCAAGCTGCTGACCGCGGTCTGGGGAGCGGACTGCCGTGAAGAAGTCGAATACTTGCGCACCTTCGTCCGGCAGTTGCGCAAGAAGATTGAGGACGATCCTTCTAAACCCATTTATCTGCTCACCGACGTATACGTTGGATACCGCTTTGCCGATGCACAGATGCTGCAGGGAGAGTCCGCGGAGGAAGCGCCCGAATCCAATTTACCGGAAGAGGCGCCGGAGCCAGCTCAATAGGGAAGAGGGCAATCAAACCGGCGCATTGGAAGGGCCTTACACCGGCCGCAATCGGAATGCTGGCGCATCCTTCCGAGCGGCCGGAGAACCCCGCAAGCTCATTACTCGTTGTAGTGCAGCAGGCTGAACACGTCGTATTCTTTGAAGCGGTCGCGCCCTTTCAGAAAGTCCAGCTCGACAGCGAAAGCAAGCCCGGCAATATTCCCACCCAGTTGCTTCACCAGCTTTACGGTCGCCTCCATCGTGCCTCCGGTAGCAAGCAGATCGTCCACCAACACCACGCTTTGGCCGGGCTGTATCGCGTCCATGTGAATTTCCAGGGTGTCTGTGCCGTACTCCAGGTCGTAGGTCACGCGCGCCACCGGAGCCGGCAGTTTGCGCGGCTTGCGTACAGGCACAAATCCCGCATTCAGGCGGTAGGCTAGTGCCGGCCCAAAGATGAATCCGCGTGCCTCGATACCCAATACGAGGTCGATCTTGCGCTCAAGATAGTGTGCCGCTAGCGCGTCGATCAGTTTCGCAAACCCCGTCTTGTCCTTAAGCAATGTTGTGATGTCATAGAAGAGAATTCCAGGCTTGGGAAAATCCGGAACGGTTCGCACCAGCTTCTTCAGATCTTCAATGTCGATTGGCTTGATTGCTTCGGGCATAAGTGCATTCGCTCCTCGATTTGGCTTCAGAAAAACTAGGATTCTGCGGGAAGGGAACAGGCGGGAATACAATTCGTCTTCCTCAAAGATTATAGAGGGTGCCGCACGCGGATCCGTTAGTTGGCGGTTCTTGCTGGAAGAGGAAGAACGCGGTAGCTGCCTTCTTCACCACGCTCCATCTATCCTGAACGAGCTGAGCCCAGACGCTTCACGATCGTCCAGATAGTGCTCGATCAAGTTATCCACGCGGCTGCCGCGGGGTCCGCGACGCAGGCTGGCGCGCAACTCAGCCAAGTCTTCAGCGCTACCAGATGCGACGACTTCCACGTCGCCGTCCTCGGTGTTGCGTACCCAGCCGCGCAGGTCGAGTTCGCTGGCCTCGCGGTGCACGAACCAGCGAAAGCCTACACCCTGCACACGTCCTCGAATCAGAAAATGAAGAACCATCGTTAGCAACCATGGCCAGTTTTGCAGATGCGCCGTCGCTCTGCAACCGACAGTGGAATCTGAGGGCTCAATTCGTCTGCGACATTAGGACAAGCCGATCCCACCGCTTGCGCGATACACTGGAACTCACGATGGTCTTCGTCCTCGATAACTACGACTCATTTACGTACAACCTCGTCCAGTACCTGGGCGAATTGGGTGCGAAGGTCGTGGTCCGCCGCAATGACGAGTTGACGGTAGAAGAGGTCGAGGCGATGCACCCCGACCGAATTCTGCTCTCGCCCGGCCCTTGTACGCCCGGCGAAGCTGGCATCCTGGTCCCGCTCATAAGATACATGGCCGGCAAGGCGCCCATTCTCGGCGTTTGCCTGGGCCACCAGGCCATCGGCGAGGCCTTTGGAGGCCAGGTGGTGCGCGCACACAGCCTGATGCATGGCAAGACAAGCCCGGTCGAGCACGACGGCAAGGGTATCTTTGCCGGCCTGCCTACCCCGCTCATCTGCACCCGTTACCACTCCCTGGTTGTCGCAGAGGACTCGCTCCCCGGCGACCTTGCCGTTACCGCTCGCACTCCGGAATCGAATGGCGCAAGCGGCTCCGTAATCATGGGCCTTCGCCATCGTAATCTGCCCATTGAAGGCGTGCAGTTCCATCCCGAAAGCGTCCTCACTGAGGGCGGCCACCAGATGATCCGCAACTTCCTGGAAATGTAGCCTCGATGCGAGACCCTGCGCGAGTAAAGACCACCGTTCTGAGCCCGACACGGTACATAAGGCTCGTTCGCCTCGTGCCGCTTGTGGCAATTCTTCTTTCTGCATCGTGGCTCCGCGCGCAAACTCCTCCGCAAGTCCCGGATGCACAACCGCCCCAAATAGCGCCGGCAGCCCAGCCTGCTCAGCCGGACGAAGTTCCGGTTACGGAAGGCCATCCCATCGCCATCGTGCCCCTCGATAGCAAGATTCCAGGCTTCGCTGCCGAGGTTACCGGCGCGTTGCAGGTGAACAACGGACGGGCTCTGATCGTCACCAACGGGGCCATCACCGCGGGCAGCCAGTCTACGCGTGTCACTTTGCCGTATCGAGGCACGCTGCTCATTTGTGCTTACACCATCGTCAAACTTGTGGCCGACTCCAACGTTCCCGCCGGTCAAGTTCCCAGCTTGATGATGGCCATGGACCATGGCGCTGTGGAGATGAGCCTGGCCACCAGCCGCGACTCCGACGTTCTGCTCACACCCGACTTCCGCATCCTTATCGCCGGCCCTGGAGCAGCCGAGCTCAAAGTTCGCCTTGGTCCGCAGGGCGACACTTGCGTTGACAACGCCGGCGCCAACGCGCCCGCCATTCCGCTGGA
>PKXI01000268.1:1833-2375 GCA_003133425.1 Acidobacteriaceae bacterium | reverse complement strand
CCAGCGAGGAGCCCGCATCGACGCAGCCTTCGGTTGCAGCGCTGGTCTACAACAGCGCAGAGCACGCGCCCAAAACCGCGCCATTGCCGGAATCGGCGTCAGCTCCGGGGGCGAACGGAAGTGCAAATCCCGCCGCTCCGCAGCCTGCAACGCAGAAGAAGCCGGGATTCCTGAAGAGGGTAGGCCGGTTCTTCCGCCGTATTTTCGGGGCGGAATAGCTCGGTCCTCAGCTCCTGGGTAGAGCGGCAGCGGGGAGCAAAGCTGACTTTATAGTTCTTTCGCCCGCTCAATCGCTCGAATCACCGCCCGCGCCTTATTGATTGACTCCTGATGTTCCAGTTCTGGAACCGAATCGGCAACAATCCCAGCGCCGGCCTGAACGTAGCCCTTGCCTCCCACCGACAGCATCGACCGGATGGCAATGCAGGAATCCAGGTTGCCCGAGAAGTCCGCGTAGAGCACAGCGCCGCCATACGTTCCGCGCCGCGCCGGCTCAAGCTCTTCGAGGATCTCCATTGCTCGCACCTTGGGCGCGCCGCTCA
>PKXI01000268.1:0-1781 GCA_003133425.1 Acidobacteriaceae bacterium | reverse complement strand
AGGTCGACGAGCATCACGTGCTCTGCACGCTCCTTCTCGTCGTGCATCATCTCGTCGGCCAGCGCCTGGTCTTCTTGTTCGGTGGCTCCGCGCGGCCGGGTTCCCGCGATGGGCCGATATTCCACTTTGCCCTTGTGAACTCGAACCAGCAGTTCCGGCGACGAGCCCGCCAGTTCAATCGGAAGCACCGATGCCTGGGGCACGGTTGACTTTTTAGAGGATGGTTTTGATGCTCCCGGCAGCCCACCCAGCGGACCCTCCGGTGCAAAGCGCAAAAAGAACATATATGGACTCGGGTTCACAGTGCGCAGCGCGCGGTACACCTGGAAACTGTCCGTCTCCGGCTCCACGTCAAACCGCTGCGACAGGACTGCCTGGAAGATATCTCCGGCGGCGATGTACTCCTTGACGCGGTCCACTGCGGCCAAGTAGTCCTTTTTGCTGGTCCGGAACTTTACCTTAAGACTGGACTTCTTGCTGATATTCCATCCTTTTCGTTGAGGCAGTTTGGGAAGCGGCTGGGCCAGGCGCTTCTCCATCTTGTCGAGCCGCTGTATGGCCTTTTCATATGCATCGGCAGGCTTGCCGCGCGTCACGTCCGCCGTCGCCACGAGCCAGATCTCCTTCCGAACGTGGTCGAATGCAAGCACCTCGTCGAAAAACAACAGGCAAGCGTCGGGGATTCCAAGTTCGTCCTTGGCGAGCTCGGGCAACCGCTCGATCTGGCGCACCGCGTCGTAGGCAAAAAAGCCTACGGCGCCGGCAGTGAACGGAGGCAGGCCCGGCAGTCGTGCTGGTTTGTGCCCACCAAGCGCTCGGCGCAGCACGGCAAATATGTCGTCCTCGATCTGGACGACCTTTCTGCCCTCGGTGATCGTGACCTCGCGCCCGCGAGACACGATCCGCTTGAACGGCGCCAGCCCGATGAAGGTGTAGCGGCCCACCTGCTCGCCACCCTCCACCGACTCCAGCAGAAAGCACTCCCGCTCCGGCCACGCGGCGCGCAGAAATGCCGAGACTGGTGTTTCCAGGTCGGCGGTCAGGATGCGGCAGACTGGCACCAGGGTATGTTCCCTGGCAAGGGCCAGAAACTCCTTGCGATTAGGCTGGACGGAACGGTATGAAGCTTTCACAGGCTCCAGTGTAAATGTTTCGAATTGACCAGGAGCTGTCCACGTTCTTCAATGGTTTCCACGATCGCTGAACTTTTCTCTCCCCTCCAGTGCGCTCGATTGGACTTGCGGAGACGGAATTCCCAACCAGGGCCATAGGGGAAGTTCCCGGACCGGGGCGGGAAGAGATGTCCGGCTGATACCGGTGGGCTTGACTCACCACTGCGTGTAGCCTAAACTCAACGGGGTTTGGGCCAGCGCGGAAAAGGCTGGCCAACATCAGGGTTAGAGTGGCTTGATCTGCCGCAACAGATGAATCGGCGCCAGATCACCGCGATAAACCTTGCTCCGTCAATGACGTGAGGAGAAGTTCTTGAGGGAATTCCTCAACTGACGGCCGAGAATTGGAATTGGAGAAAGATATGTCAACTAGTAATCCTGTACTTACTTTAGACCAGGAGATCAATCCCTGGGAGGCACAAAGCGCGCGGTTCGATTTCGCGGCACGCAAGCTCAATTTGGATGAAGGTTTGTGGAAGCTGCTTAGGACCCCCGCGCGCGAAATCATCGTTCACTTTCCAGTAGCCATGGATGACGGCCACATCGAAATATTCACCGGCTTCCGGGTGCAGCACAACATCGCCCGTGGCCCGGCCAAGGGCGGCATAC
>PKXI01000232.1 GCA_003133425.1 Acidobacteriaceae bacterium | reverse complement strand
CCCCACCGCCGCCCATTCCGCCGCCGACAGTGATCGATAGTTTCACGGTGAACTTGTCGTCCCACTTGGTCAGTGCATGACCCGTTGCATTGGGCCAGTCCTCTACGCCCTGCTCGGTCAGCAGCTTGTCGCGACCCGCCATGGTCAGGCTGTCAAAGTCGGCCCCAGCCCTCCGCCTCACGTCGTCAGCCGGTCCGCCGAAACGGTTTTCAATAGCCACGCCTCCACTTCGACGTGTCCCGCGTCTTCAACTGCGACCTCAATTTGCGTTTCGCCGGGCTCCAGCGTGTAGACACGGCTGGTCAGCGCCTCCCGCCCGCCGATGAACAACTCGATCACCGTTCCGTCGAGAAACATTCGCGGTTCAGGTCGCGGCCAGGGCAGCGCCGGCAGCGGGAACGTTCGATCCCCGCAATGCACCGCGTTTCCTGCGACGTCAATCGACAATTCCCAAGCCTTGGCCGCAACAAGGAAACTGCGGCGGTCGAACGGAGGTTAACGGACAGCAAAACTACTTAGTCGCGGCCGTTATCTTCAGCGCGTAGGCATATTTGCAGGTTGCGCTCGAGGGCAGCGTTACGTCCAGCGTCTCCGCTCCCTGCGTCCACGTGACCTTGTCCGCGGAGCCCAGCAGTTCCACCTTGGCGACGGGCAGCGAGGCTCCCTCGTGGGCCCAACCGAGCGAGTGGATGGTCGCTTTTCCGTCCTTGGGGCAGGCCATGCCGATGGCGTAGACCGTGCTCCCCTTTGCCGTGAAGCGGAAATCATCCGGAGTGTAGGACTTGGTATCGGTGTCGTGGAAGGCCCCGCCCACCACCTTCGTCGGTCCTTCGCCAAAGGTCTTCCAGGGCGTGGTCGCGTAGATGGCTTCGCCGTTCACCNNCCGTTCTTGCTCACGATATCCACGAGCTGGTGAACGAGGAACTCCGGGGACTTGAAGGTGTCGTGTTCGATGTAACCCCAGCTGGCGTTGCTGATTGAGGTATCGGTCTGCCAGTGGTCGGCGATGATGTGGTCCTGCTGGCCGCGCTCGAAGTCGCGGGTCCCGGCCTTCCAGTTCAACGAGTAGTCCTTGAAGTCAACCACGCCGGTGTAGCCGTGGGCAGAGGCGAAGTTGTAATACATGGCGGCAAATTCGGCGACGGCGCGGCGGAAGTTCGGCTGCCCGATCCACCAGTCGAAGTAGACAATCTCGGGCTTGTACTTCTCCACCAATTCGGTGTCGCGCGCCAGCCAGTCGCGGGTCCATGCCTCGCTCACCCAGGTCCAGTCATTCTCCAGGCCGTGCGCATCGCCGCCGGCCTCGAACCACTGGTGTGCCGGTCCGTAGAGCGACGCGTATTTCGGATCGTTGACGTCGGAGCGGATGGCGCGCCCGCCGTCATAGAAGAAGTTGTGCTCGGCGCGGTGCGAACTGAGCCCGAAGTGCAGGCCCTCGGCACGAATGGCCTTGGAAAGTTCCCCCAGCGTGTCGCGCTTGGGGCCCATCTTCACAACTGTCCAGTCTGACAGGCCGGAGTCGTACATGGAGAAACCGTCGTGGTGCTCGGCCACCGGCACCACATATTGCGCGCCCGAATCCTTGAACAGTTTGGCCCACACGGCGGCGTCAAAGTGCTCGGCCTTGAATTGCGGAATCAGGTCCTTGTAGCCCTTCGACTCATCGCCGCCGGCAAAGTGCTCGCGGAAGTTCTTGTAGGCGCCCTCGCCGGGACGGTACATGTTGCGGGGATACCACTCGTTCTCCGCTGCTGGTACNNTGAAGATGCCGAACTTGGCGTCCTTGTACCACTGCGGCTGCTGGTACTTCATCAGCGTGGCCCAGTCGGGGCGGTAGGGGCCGTCGTTTTCCAGCTTCTGGGCCTCGGCCAGCAGTCGGTTTCGTTCGGCGTCGTACTTGCTCACCGACTGCTGCCATTCGCGGTCGATCTCCACGGCAGATTTGACGCCCAGAGTGGGAGCCAGCGGGTCAGATGTCGGGGCGGGGGCCTGCGCCAAAAGCAGCGGCGCGGCGGCGAGCAGGAACAGAGGCAGGCAACGAACCAGTTTCTTCATAGGCCCACAATCGTAAATCGGTTGAGCGAAGTTCTGCAAACGCTTTCATCGTGCTGGGGAAGCTACCATCCAACTGTGGCGGCGGAAACTGCGCACGCGCCGGCGGGAAAGTAACCGAATCTTAACCCGCCGCGTTATCATCTCCTAATGTCGTTTTTTTCCCGCAAAGTTCTTCTCCTCACCGAATGTTCCCTCGCGACCCTTTGTTTTCTTGTTCTGGCGGGAATGGCTTGGGGCCAGGCCGCCGACAAGACCTCGCCTGCGCCGCTCTCCGCTGCGGAGATTGTGGACCTGATGCAGCGCCACAACCAGGTTCGGGCGGACGATCTGAAGCACTACCAGTCCTTGCGCCACTACGAAGTTCAATACAAAGGGTTTCCAGCGCTGGCGGCCAAAATGACCGTTGCGGCGGATTACGACTCCGTTACCGGAAAGACTCTGCGCATCGTCTCGCAGAGCGGATCGAAACTCCTGCTGGATAAGGTGCTCAAGCGGCTCCTCGATTCCGAACAGGAAGCTTGGAAGAACCAGAGATCGACCGCGTTGACGTTGGCAAACTATACGTTTCGCCTGGCCGGGAGTGAGAACGTAGCGGGCCGCCCGGCCTACGTCCTCGATGTGGAACCGCTGGTGAAGAGCAAGCTCCTCTATCGCGGCAAGATCTGGGTCGATGCCCACGACTTCGCGGTGGCGAAGATCGAGGCGCAACCGGCCCAAAACCCCTCCTTCTGGATCACGAAGACCCAGATCCACCATGAATATGCCAAGACAGGGGCCTTCTGGCTGCCACAGAAGAACCGCAGCGAGACTAAGGCGCGTCTCGGCGGCACCGCGGTGCTCACCATCGATTACGGGACTTACCAGGTCGTACCGGCAGCGGTGGTCCCCGAAGGCGGTTTCTAGATCCACGCTTAAAGCACTGCGGAAAGATTCTGTTGCTTTGAAATGGCACGACTTTAGTCGTGCCGCAAACATATGAAAATAAAGAGCATGGCTTTAGCCCCTGAGGCATGTTCTTTGGGGTTCTCTTCGAACCTTCGCCTTTTCCCGCAGCCTGTTGAGACTCGGCCTACGGCAGCAGCTTGCGAATCGCGAAGAGGGTGGTCCTTCGGGCAGCTCTCCTAGCCCGGAATCGCAGGCTGGGATGCTCTTGTGCGGGATCGTCTGAAACGTTCTGCCCTTCGCATGCGGCCTGGTAACACTTGATCAGTTCCTGCGTGGCCGCTGCCCAACTGTGTTCGGACGCCCACTGGCGGCCGGCGATCCCGATAGCTGACCTTGTCTCCTGCGACCTTAGGAGGTTCTGGATCGCCGCGATCGCCTCCGTCTCCTCATCGAAGAGGTAGCCCGTAACGCCGTCCTCAATCAGTTCTGGAATGCCGCCTGCTCGTGCCGCAACCACAGGAACCCCGGAGGACATGGCCTCAAGAATTACCAGCCCCAGGGTCTCGGTGCGCGACGGCATCACGAAAATGTCACTGGAGGCAAAGGCAGTGGCCAGTTCGTCTCCGCGCAGGAAGCCCGCCATGGTGACCGGCATGCCCGCGAAATGCTCGCGGAGAGCCTTGTGATGGGGTCCGTCGCCCACCAGCGCGAGCCTGGCGCCCGGAAACGCTTCAAGAATGGGCTTGAGCCGTTCGATACTCTTTTCGGCGGAAAGGCGCCCGACGTAAGTCAGCAGCGGACTCTCCGGGTGGCCGCCGGTCAGGTGCGCCCGCATCTCAGGCGACCCGCGACCGGGACGAAATCGCTCCGTATCCACGCCGCCCGGCCAAAGCGCGACGCGTTTCACACCGTGGCGTTGCAACTGCTCGACAATCGCGACAGAGGTGCCCAGGTTGATGGTGGCGCGATTATGCCGGGCCCGCAGAATGGGCCAGGTCACAGGCTCCATAAATCTCAGCTTGTAGTAGTGCAGGTAGGCCGGCAGATCGGTGTGGTAGGAGACGACCAGCGGCAGATGCAGCGCGCCGCCGTGGTCTCCGCCTCCGTAATAAAGCCCCGCGATCCCCAGCAGGGCCGGGTCGGCCACATGCAGAAGCCTTCGTGGTGTTTGACAGAGCGTCGCCCGCATGGAGGCGTGCGGCAACGAAAGCCGAAGCTCCGGGTACAGAGGAAACGCGCGGCTCTTCATGCGGACGATGCGAGCGCCCTCGAACTCGTCGAGCCCGCCGTCGGGAGCAAAAATCAGCGCCTCGTGTCCGAGCTTATGCAGTTGCCGGATGGTTTCGCAGAGGGTGGTGACAATCCCGTCGATTTTTGGGAGGAACGTTTCTGTAAAAAGCGCTACGCGCATCGGCCATCCTGGCTTTGTTGACGAGATTGAAACAGAGCCTATCACGGTTGCCCAAAGCTCGCCATCCACTCACCAAACGGACAGCGCATTGATCGTCAATCAACAGCGGAGTATCGTGTGGGTGTACGCGATTCGGACGAGTTGCCGGTTCCGAGTTGCCGGTTCAAGGAGGCGCCATGAAAATCGCCACACTCGTCGGGCTTTTACTCTTGCAGGGCGCTCTTTCAGCGGTAGCCCAGAGCCCCAGTCCGGCGCCGATGTCGGTGACGGTGCAGACCGGGCTTGTTGTCGCTCCAGGAATGACTCCCTGCCCAATCGGGATGCATGTCCGGCAGGGGGTTGGCAGCCAAATGCTGGAAGCGAAAGACGGGCAGCGCACCAGGGTCTTCGCTGCACGTCTTCGCCTGAACCTGTGGGCTCCGCAATCTGCAAAGGCGAGCCCGGCGCAGATTACGGGCGCCACGGTTACGGTGCACGGATCGAACGGCAAAGCGGGAATGGTGCTCGCACTCTCAAACAATGACGGCCCGGCTGAAATTACGAGGACAATGGATGTGAAATTGGGTCTCGACGACGATAAGACCTTCTTCGCCGAACTCGTGCTGCCGGGCATGACCGCTGCAACCCGGGTCGACCTCCGGTCCATCACCTATGCCGACGGATCGACCTGGAAGGTAACGGGGCACCCGGAGTTTTGTCAGGCGACACCCGACCCCATCATGCTGATCTCCGGCCATTGAGGCTGCCGCAGTGGCCGGATACCCGGTTCCCGGCCTCCCTGTCCGCCACCCGTGCTGTGATACCGTTGCATTACGTCGTCCCTGAGCCGAGCGTGGGTTTCCGGGCGTTTGCCGAAGCCTGAAGATTGGGCCTGATCGGGGCGGGAGACGTACCGATAGAATGTCGCAGCAGCCGGAAATCACATCGCCTCCGATAACCGCAAGCCCGGCTCCGCAGCCCAGGGCCGTCACGGGGTCCGTTTCCAGCGCCGCGCCCGACATCACCCCACCCGCGCCCGCACACAAACATCCGCAGCGCATTCCTCGCTGGCTTGAGAGGGCTGAGCTGTTCCTGCGTGTGCTGCTGCGCATGTACATCGGCCTGGCGGTTTGCTACGCGCCGTGGTCGCACATGTTTTGGGACCAGAACCCCCTCTTTGTGCAATACCCCACCTTGTCGATTTATGCGGCCAATGGAGCTGTGCGCGGCATCATATCCGGTTTGGGGCTGTTGAATCTCTGGATAGCCTTTCGAGACGCGATCCACCACCGGGACGGATAAGACACATGGAAGACAGTGAAAAGGGAATAGGGAATAGGGAACAGGGAACAGTCCAGGAAGTCCCGGGCCCCGCTATTATCCCCGGCAATGGTGCGCCGCCGGCTCTCGATCGCGCGCAACTCGCCTATGAAAACCCCACATTCTTGAACAGCGCCGATGGCCGCCTCATTCGCATCGTGGCCGAGTACTGCGAGCCGCTGGCCCGCTTCCGCAAAGAGCAGATTCAGGACACCGTGGTGTTCTTCGGCTCGGCCCGATTCCGCGGCCGCGAAGAGGCCGACCACGCCCTGGAACTGCTGGACAATACCGGCTCTAGCCGGGCCGCTCCCAGCGAGGAGCAGCCCGCCAGCATTCCCCAGATCGTGGAAGGAACCGCGACCAGTCTCCAGCGCAAGCGCGCCGTGGCGGCGGTGGAGATGGCGCGTTACTACGAGGACGCGCGCCGGCTGGCGCGATTGCTGACGCATTGGGCCAAGAGCATTCCCTCGCGGAGAAACCGGTTTGTGGTCACCTCCGGCGGCGGCCCGGGCATTATGGAAGCCGCCAATCGCGGCGCCCATGAGGCCGGCGGCAAAACCATCGGGCTGAATATCCGGCTGCCTTTCGAGCAGTCGCCCAACCCCTACATCACTCCTTCGCTCAACTTTGAGTTCCACTACTTTTTCATGCGCAAGCTGTGGTTCGCTTACCTTTCAAAGGCGCTGGTGGTGTTTCCCGGGGGCTTCGGCACGCTCGATGAGATGTTTGAGATTCTCACGCTTACCCAAACCCAAAAGCTGGCAAAAAAGATCACGGTCATCATCTACGGGTCAGAGTACTGGAAGAAGGTTTTCAACCTGGACGTTCTGGTGGATACCGGCGCAATTTCTCCTAAGGACATCGATCTGTTCCAGTTTGCCGATACGCCGGAAGAGGCGTTTGAGATGCTGCGGCGGGGGCTGACGGAGAATTATCTGGCGGCCGAGGTGGCCGCGGCCACGGCAGGCGCGCATCCCGCGGGCCAGCAGGCGAACCATGACGAAGACCTGATGTCCGGCTGGACCGTCGAGGATTTTCTAAGCCCGGAGATGGCTAAAACAAGCATATAGCTCGAGCTTGGGAGAGAACTGCTAACCGGCCCTTCGGTTGGCATTCACATACTCGCGCAAAACGGCGTTCATGCGGCTCTGATAGCGCCGTCCGGTGGCGCGAAAGAACGCGATCACCTCGGTATCGAGACGCAGTGTGACCTGTTGCTTGTTCTCTGTGGGGACCAGCGCTCCAGGGGTTGTCCACTGGTGGCCCTGGAGGGGTGGAATCTCGCTATAATCGATCGCCTTGTCCGGCATCCGCTTGAGAGCGCGGATTTCTTCAGCCGTCATTTGAGGCGGATTCCTGGGGTCCAGGCGGAAGACGACGGTTTCGGTACTCTTCTTCCTCATTTCGATTCGCCTTTCTGGCTGAGATGAGCCTAATGCGCTGGCCGCGAAAAGTGAAGACGACCACAAGCAGCACTTGACTTGCAAACCCAACAGTAACGTAGCGTTCTTCGCCATAATCTTCGCGAGCGTCGGCATCTTCCAGTCGCAAAGGATCGAGGAATACTCCAGAGGCTGCCGGGAAGCTGACTCCATGCACCATGAGATTACTTCGCGCCTTTGCTGCATCCCATTCGAACTCGGGCCATTCCAACTCGGAAGTGCCGAGATCGAACAACATATGTAGTTACAATAGACACTACGCGCTCGCCTGTCAAGCGATTCAACCCTGGATGAAACGCTGACCGTTTTCCCGGTATTCTTGGAAGTTACAGGTAACCTTATGGGTACCGTCTTTAATTGAAGGGTAATTCGCTGGATATTCACCATCCATTCACTGCCAGACCGGACACTGAGAATAGTAATCCGAGCACGATTGCGGATGAAGGAGGAGCCATGCCCAGTGCGACTATCTCCTATCTCTGGCGCGACAAGGATGCGCCGAGGGGCTTCACGACCGGAATCTCATTGCACGGCCACACTAACCAGTCCCACGAAACGCTGGATTTTCTAGCTAACTTCGGCAACCAGTTCCCCGTGATGCGCCCGCTGCTGACGCGGCTGGAGCGGCGTGCGGAGGAGATGCGCGGGGTGCGCGTCAACTATGCGGCCAGCTACTGGACGCCTCCCATGACTCCGAAGCTAGCCTTTGATCTCGAGAGCAGGCAGATCGAAAGGCTTGGCCTGGCGTCGATGGTGTCTCTCACCGACCACGACAACATCAATGCGCCGATGCTGCTGCGCACTGTGCCCAGTGCCCGCCAGATTCCGGTGTCGGTGGAGTGGAGCGCTCCCTACGGCGGAGTGCAGGCCTTCCACCTTGGCGTTCACAACCTGCCCAGCGCCCACGCGGCGCAGTGGATGGCGACGCTGCATGAGTTTACAGCGCAGCCGAGTGACGAGCGCCTCAGGGAGATTCTCAGGGCGCTTCACAACGAACCGAACGTGCTGGTGGTCTTCAATCATCCGATGTGGGACCTCTACCTGATCGGGAGGGAAAAGCACCAGTTTCTGGTGAACGAATTTTTGCAGAAGAACGGCGCCTTCCTCCACGCGTTGGAATTGAACGGGCTGCGCAACTGGGACGAGAACCGCGCCGTGCGCCGGCTGGCTGAAAAGTGGAACATGCTGCTGATTTCCGGCGGCGACCGCCACGGCGTAGAGCCGAACGCCAACATCAACCTGAGCAACGCATCCAGCTTTACTGAATTTGTCCACGAGATTCGCCGCCAGCGAAAGAGCAACGTGCTGTTCATGCCACAGTATGCCGAGCCTTGGAAGCAGCGGCTGCTGCAGTCGACAATTGACGCGGTGCGCAACTATCCTGAGTTTCCGCAGGGCTCGCGCAACTGGGACGAGCGCGTCTATCATCCCGATACGCACGGCGTGCTGCGGCCGCTCAGTGAGCTGTGGCCAAAGCAGTCGTCGCCGCTATTGATTCGGGGCGTGATCGCGCTGGTTCAACTGCTGGGCAGGGCTCCGGTGGCCGGCGGCTTGCGGATTGCGTGGAACGATTCGCACCAACTGCGGCTGGCGCTGGGTGAGAACGACGGCTGAAGGGTTGAAGCGGAGTTTGCCGCGCTACGCGCGCGTTGGCGGAGTTAGTCATGGGACTCGATGGGACTGCCAGCATTGACAACTCCGCCAACTCCGCTTGCTGTCCCATGAACGTATCCGCGCCACGCGTGGCCTACTTTCCGGATTCGTTCCACGAGGTGAATGGGGTTGCGCACACCAGCCGCCACTTTGAAGCGTTCGCGCGGCGGCGCAATCTTCCTTTTCTCTGTGTTCGCGCGGGAGACCGTGCGCAGGTGGTTACCGAGGAAGGCAGTGTGTGGACGCTCGAGTTGCCGCGGGGCTTTCTCTCTTTTGCGCTGGAAAAAGACCTCCGCTTCGATCCTGCATTTCTGCGCCACATTCCGCTGATCGGCGAAGTGCTGGAGCGGTTTCAACCGGACCTGATCCACATCACCGGGCCCAGCGAGGTGGGGATGCTGGGCGCGGGACTGGCTCACCACCTCGAGTTGCCGCTGGCCGCCAGTTGGCACACAAATGTCCACGAGTACCTTGCGCGGCGCTCAAATTGGTTTCTGCGCCTGCTGCCGCGCCGCCAATCCGCGGCAACCGGCCGGAAGATCGAAGACCTGACGATGGCAGCGGCTTCGATTCTCTACTCCGGCGCGCGCGTTCTGTTCGCGCCCAATCCCGAACTCTGCAGGGTGTTGGAGCAAACGACTGGACGGCCCTGCCACCTGATGCTGCGCGGGGTAGACGCTGAACTCTTCCATCCGGACAAGCGCAGGCGCGACCCCGAAGACCGCGATCAGATTCTTGGATTTGTGGGGCGGCTGTCCGTTGAGAAGAATGTGGCACTGCTCGCCCAGGTACAGGCAGAACTGGAGCGGGCAGGACACAAGAGCTTCCGCTTTCTCATTGTCGGTCACGGCTCCGAGGAGGCGTGGCTGCGGCGGCGCTTGCCGCGCGCGGAGTTTGCGGGCGTGCTGAAGGGCGAAGAGCTGTCGACTGCCTACGCTAACATGGACCTCTTTGTGTTTCCATCGCATACGGATACCTTCGGCAACGTGGTACTGGAGGCGTTGGCCAGCGGCGTTCCGGCAATCGTGACTCCGGACGGCGGGCCGTGCACTATCGTCCGCGACGGCCAGACCGGCTGCGTTGTGCCAGACGAGCAGTTCGCCGCGGCCGTTGCGGGAACTCTGGCCGATCCGGTGAAACATGCCGTCATGCGCGAAGCTGCTCGTGCTCATGCGCTCACTGCCAGTTGGGACTCAGTGTTTGAAGGAGTCTACGCCACTTATGAGACCATCTTGCCGCAGCACGTGCGGGCGGAGCAGGCCAAGAAGAATTCGGCGAAGCGAGTGCCGGTTGCCGGGGCGGCGATGCGGCGGAGGTGAGGGTCGAAGGCCATTGAGAAGCGAATTGCGATTCAATGCCCCTCCAGAACTGGTTGGCGCGAGGCCGATGGGAGAAGGTTGGGGGGAATCTCCTGAGAACAGGGAATTAAACTACGCGACGGGGAGGCCGGTGCGGAGATCGAGTGCGAAGGGGGTTTCCTTGTCGGTGCGCATTTGCCAGCCGATACCACGGAGCACGTTGGCTTCAATGCGGGCGATGGTTACGCCTTCGTCGGAGAGTTTTTCTGACTCCCAGGCCTGGCCGTCACGGCTCCACGCGAGGATGGATCGATGGCCTACGAAGAGGAGCAAGGCTGATTCGACCAGTGGGCGAACCTGAAGCACGGGGCGGTAAGAAATCATGGTGAACCGCTCGGGCGCGGATGTGTCGATGAGGTAGACATAGCCGCCGGAGACGGCACAGATTTCTTCAGGCTTTGGTGTGGACCAGAGGCCGGTGGGAACGGCGGGGTCGCGGAAGCCGAGGGCGCAGGTGGCGAGGAAGAGTTGGGTTTCAACCGCCTCGGGCCGGATGAGGACTTCTAATGCGCCGCGTTCTACTTCCTCGGCATCACGCGGATAGACGAAATGTCGCGCAGGCAGGATAACGGGCCGCGTGGGAAGGATCTGGGCCTGCCAGCGGTGGGGGAAGCTGAGGTCGATCACCGGTGCGGGGATCGGGGTTGGGGCTGGGGCACTCACGGCAGCGGCCTGTAGTTGAGAATCCAGCGCTCTTGTGCGAGGGTGTCGGGGACGGCGCAGCCGCGCGCTGCCTGAACGGCGGCCAGAGCGGTGGCTGGCGTCCATCCGAGATGGATGAGCGCACACGCCGCAGTGACAGTGGACCTGCCGATGCTGCCGCGGCAATGTATGCCAATGTGCTCTCCCGCAACGAGGCGTTCGGCGAGTCCCGCAATAAACGCGTGGAATGCGGCAGGGTTCAACGGGGGATTGGCATCGGGAATGGGGTGGGAGAGGAACTGCAATCCAGCCTTCTTGGCCAGCGGGCCCTCTTTCGCAAGCCCGAGCCATTCGGCCTCATCTTTTTCAAGCAGGGAGACGATGGTTTCAATTCCGCGTTGCTTTAATGCGGCGAGGTCGGCTTTCAGCGCGTCGTCGCCGGCTGGACACAGCACAATGGCAAGCGGCACGCGCGGTTTGACTCCGATCCAGAAGATTTCGATCACAGCTTTCAGACTCCTACAAAGCGCTCGACTCGCTCACGCACGGTTGCGATGCGGAGACCGAGCGCCGCACCGTCTTCGATGAGCGGCAGCAACTTGTCAAAATCCGGCCCCGAGTGCGCGCCGGTGAGTGCAATTCGCACGGGATGGAACAACTCTTTGCCCTTGATTCCGGTTGCGGTTTTGACCTCGTTCATCCACTTTTTGAACAGTTCTGGAGTTACCAGCTCGGAATGGACGCGGACTCGGTCGGCAAGCTCGGTGAGCACAATTCGCGCGGAGTCGGCGGCGAGTATGGGGGCATTTTCCTCGCTGATTCGCGATGCTTCCGGGTCGAAGCCGAAGACGAAAGCGGTCTTAGCCGGAAGCTGATCGAGATGGTCAACATATGGAGCAAAAACTGCCACCAGCCGACAGAACCAGTTGTGAAGTCCATCCTCTTTCAAGTCCCATGAAGGAAGGCGGTCAGAGAAATAGCCCCACGCCAGCGCAGCGAGTCGCTCGGGCGCGGCCAGCTTGAGGTAATGGCGGTTAAGCCAGTTCAGTTTTTCGAAGTCGAAGATGGCGGGACTGGGTGTTACGCGCTCGATTGAAAAGGCGCGCGTAAGTTCCTCGAGAGTCAAGGTCTCGGTCTTGCCATCTTCGGCGCCCCAGCCGAGCAGCGCCAGGTAATTCACCATGGCCTCGGGCAGGTAGCCCGCCTCGCGGAAGCTCGCAATGGATGTAGCTCCATGGCGCTTGGAAAGCCGCTCGCGGTCCGGGCCGAGAATAGTGGGCAGGTGCGCAAACTCCGGCACTTGCCAGCCGAAGGCCTCGTAGATGGCCACCTGCTTGGGAGTGTTGGAGAGATGGTCATCACCGCGAATGACGTGCGTGATTTCCATGAGGGCATCGTCGACGGTGACTACGTAGTTATAGACCGGAACGGCTGCGCCGGGCAGACCTTTGGCGTTGATTTCCGAGCGGACCAATATGGGGTCGCTGACAGTCTCCGCGGCGAACTCGATCGGTCCGTGAACCATGTCGTGAAAGCGCAGCGGGTGGTCCTGAATCCTGAGACGCACTGCGAAGGCCGTGCTGGCGGCAAGGTGTTGGTCGATTGTTTCCTGACTCAGAGAGCGGCAGCGGCCGGAGTATACCTGGGGGCGGTGCTCGGCGACTGAAAGGTTGCGCTCCGCTTCCAGTTCCTCAGGGGTGCAGAAGCAGCGGTAGGCCTTGCCCTCGGCGAGGAGGCGCTCAGTGTGTTCGGCGTAAATGGCGAGGCGGCCGGATTGGCGGTAAGGTCCGTAGGCACCTTTGTCTGGACCATCGGCGTCGACAGGACCCTCGTCCCAGTCGAGGCCCAGCCAGCGCAAGTCTGCAATGAACTGCGCCTCGTAGCGGGCTTCGGAGCGTTCCAGGTCAGTATCTTCGATGCGGAGAAGGAAATCGCCGCCCATGCGGCGGGCGAACAACCAGTTGTAGAGCGCCGTCCGCGCACTGCCCACGTGGAGCATTCCAGTGGGGGAAGGGGCAAAGCGGACGCGGACTTTCCTGGTTGTCATGACACTTTTGATGATAGATGGTGCGGGACGATGCGATCGTGATTGGGGTTGAGTCGATACCGCTTTGCGGCAGGGGGCGAGGCGAGGATATGGGAGGCGAACTCCTATCTGGCTCCTTCGCGTGCAACGGCATTCCCCCAGGGGCTAAACAGGCTGCGGAAAAAGGCCTGTTATCAAACGAACACTGCGAAAAGCATACCTCAGGGGCTAAAGCCCT
>PKXI01000334.1 GCA_003133425.1 Acidobacteriaceae bacterium | reverse complement strand
ATCTACAACTGTAGTACTAGCGCTAATTACACCTAATTTGGTACCTAAATGGGTAACTCCAGACAACCCTTTGCTCAATTCCGGAACCTTCCAAGCAGCCTTCTCTCAGAATCAGGCACCCTGCGTGGTTAACCCCTCGACAAAGTGCAACCTTATAAGCGAACATTTGGGCCCGAATCGTAACCACTTAAGCGACCGTTTAACGTTTTTTTGTACCCACCCAAGCGAACGTTTGCACCCTGTTAAACCCAGTTCCCGGTTCACTGTCCACTTTTCACTGTTCACTGCCTTCAAAACTCCACATGTGCCCGCACCGTAGGCACATAGAGCGGTCCTCGGTCACGGTTGTAGCCGGGATGAACGATATAGGACCCGCCAACCATGGAATAGAGTCCACGCCAAAGGTGGGCGTTGTAGTACCACTCCACAATATCCTCGCGCGCGTACGTCAGGCCGCCGTCGCCGAGCAGGAAACCACTTCCCCCGTAGTGCAGATAGTTCTGGTGGTCGCGCTTGATAGCATTGGAAACAAACGCCGCGCCAGCCTTGTCGTTGGGCCTCGACCAGGTGTGGCCGTTGTAGTCGCCGCCGAAAAGGATCGTCTGGCCGACTTCGGTATAGGCGAATGACTCGTGCCGATCATCGTTCCAGCCGAAGCGGCCAAAGAGACGCAGGCTGTCTGTGACCTCCTGCTCGGTGTTCAGACCAAAGCCGTATTTGACCGCGCCAAAGCGCTCTGTCTGCGTGATATCCGGCGTGGCGATCTTGCCGGAAAGATACTGCTGCACCGACTCTCGGTAGTCGCCCATGTGAGCGTGGTTCACGTAACTGAGAACGCGAACCGCGCCCTGACGTTTTGGGCCGCCGCTTCTTGGCCCTCCGCGCGCGAGATCGATCAGCCCGGCCAGCAGACCCTTGCGCAGCTCGAACTCCCAATTCTGCCCGTTAGCACGGCTGAAGGCCCAGTCCAGATCGATGCCGTTGGCGACGATGGGCATTGCCGCGATGGCGTAGCGCGCGGACCAGTTCCGGTCGTCATACTCGAGCACTCCGCCAACGGTGTAGCCGCGCGTGTCGGCGGCGTAATCCCATGCGCCGTTGTTGTCGATCGTCCAGTTGGTGAACTGCAGGTGGCTGTCCGTTCCAACGGAGTTCACGTCAAAAATATCTGGAAGGCTCATCTTGCCCACGCGGATCTCAAATCGGCGAACCGGCACCTTTGACGCGAGGGCGAACGGTCCGCGGTCCTGGTCAACCATTTCGTCCGTCAGGCCCACGATCTGGCGAATCTCGCCACGAGAGAGGTATGGCACGATGCTCAGGGTGGGATTGCGCACCACGTCGAGATTCGTGATGCCGCCGAGCCCCAGCGCCTGCGAGATGCCTCGCCCCCCGGCATTCTCAAAATCGACAATCAGGTCAGTGTTGTAGCGAGTGTTGGGGCGCAGTTGATAGCCGAGATACAGAGTCGCAACTTCTGAGGCTTTGGTTTCGAACGTGTTCTGCAGGCTGTTGACGCCTTCGTAAGGCGAGTGGAAATGCCCGTGCATCTGGAAGATGCTGTTAGCCTGCCCGGAAACCCAGTAGCGGCCGCCTTCGGAGTGAGGGGCCATGGTGAGAACGGGATCTTCCTGCGCCGGTGGCTGAACGGTAGAGGGCTGCGGGCCGGGGGCAGAGGGCGGCGGAGCAGGCGTTTGCGCAGCCGCAAGACCAACCGCGAGCGACCAGGCACAAGCCAGGCGGGCGATGACAGCGAGGATCGGAATGGGATGGTTCACGGGCATAGAATGGAGGAGGATCTATACCCCCACTGGGTTAATACCATACCGCGGATGGGTATTGTCAAGAGGAGGAAACAAAAGATGTCCCACCATGAAAGGGAGAGAGTGAAGCTGCTGCAGCGCGTTCGCAAACTGCGGGGCCAACTGGATGCGGTGGAGAAGGCCCTGGGCGTGGATGAGGATTGCAGTGACCAACTCATGCTCCTGGCTGCGGTGCGGGGCGGCGTGAATGGATTGATGGGCGAGGTGCTGGAGGATCATATCCGGTTCCACCTGGTGGACGGGGCCAAGGAGCAGATTGCCCCCGAACTGGCCGAGGACCTGATCGACTTGGTGCGCGCCTATTTGAAGTAAATTCTTCAGCAGTCGACCCCCGCTCTGCTTTCTGACTATCGTAGTCGACGGGGGTCGCGCGCTGTTTGAATGTACGGTTGATTTGCGGGCTGCTACCGCATCGGGTGCAGTATCCCGGCAAGATCAAGCACGTGATAGCCCAGCATCAGCGTCATCAGCACCAGGTAGCCGCGCAAAACGGTGAGCGAAATGCGTACCGCGGGCGTCATGGCGATGTGGCCCAGGCCCTCGCTGGAACATTTCTCCTCAGGCGCATCGTCGAGCGGATGGATGACGCGAAAGTATTCGGGAGCGTATGTATTCTGCATCGTTGCCATGATTCACCTCGAGTTCTCAGTCAAAGAGTTTTGGTAGCATGACCTGCGCAGCCAGCAGCAACGACAGGGCAAAAAGGACCACGATGATGGTCCAGTTGATGTAGTTGTTCCACGGCCTGTTCACCCAACGCTCGCCAAGCAGTTCGTGGTCGTTGAGAAGCAGTTGTAGAAAGATGATGGCCGAGGGCAAGATCAGCCCAGCGAAGACCTGCACGCTGATGATGACCAGTTGCAGCGGCACATGTGGAATCAGAACGATGGCGGCTGCCGCGCCGACACACGCAATGTACGTCGCGTAGAAGCCCGGAGCCTCCCACAGTTTCTTGTGGAGCGAGTGTTCCCGCCCCTTGACCTCGCCATAAGCCCAGGAGCTGGCAAGCGAAATAGCGGTTGTGCCCAGGACGGCTGCGTTGACCATGAGCAGCAAGATGCCATTGCGAGCAAAATGGCCGAGCATGGGCATGATCGTTTCGGCGAACTGAGCCGGATCCTGGAACGTTATGCCGTGCTCAAAGCCATAGTTGCCGACCAGCATCATGGCGCCGGCTACCATTACGGTGAAGGTGGCGCCGATAAGCGTGTCGAGCCGCGCCCACTTCAGATCGGAGAAACGCAGCCGCTTCTCTGCCACGCAGCTCTGCTGAAAAAAGAGCTGCCAGGGCGCAATCGTTGTGCCCACGATGGCAATTACAAGAAACACCAGACTGCCAGTGATTCCACCCGCGGGCATCGTCGGGGCCACTGTCGAGTTGAGGACAGCAGCCCAATTGGGATGTACGACATAGGCCAGAGCGAACCACGTCAGGTCCATCAGGCAAAGCACGATGACGATGCGCTCCCAGCGCAGATAGCTCCCCGTGACAACCATCAGCGTGAGCCCCACCGCCGATACCGGGACCGATATCCATGGGCTGACTCCCAGCGCGCTGAGCGCGAGCGAGATCGCGGCAAACTCGGTGATCAGTGTCAGGAAGTTGACCAAAAGCAAGTCGAAGAGCGAGAAGTGTCCCCACCACTTGCCGAAACGCTCGTAAATCATGGCTGCGTGGCCTTTGCCAGTGGCAATCCCCAGCCGGGCTACCATCTCCTGCACAAAATAGCAGATAGGCAGCAGCACAATCAGAATCCACAGCAGATGCAGGCCGTACTGTCCGCCAGCCTGCATGTACGTTGAGACCGCTCCCGCATCGTTGTCCGCCTCCATCACGATCAAGCCGGGGCCGAAGACCATAAGGTAGGTGAGCAGATGCTTCTGCCAGGAGCGGCGAACCAGCACGCCCTCGGCGGCCTTTGCGGCAGTCTCGAATTCGGGTTCTGCTACGCGCACAAATGCATCCTTTCGGCTTCGTCAGTCGAGGATGCGGTGGAAACAGCTTGCGCGGGCTTCGAACCCACCCACATGCAGACCAGAGGCCGCGTCGCATCGCCAGTCGGCACCCAGGTGCAGGTGAGACGAGTGACCTTGCGGATCAATTGGAGCTTGTTGTTCATGGTTCCTCCTCGTGCAGTCCACGGCCCGGCGTTCGAACCGGACGTGCGAAGGCACACTCCGGCGTAGGTTTGGGGCAATGGATCAGCGGTTCGGGAGGGTGAGTCAGGCTTTCAACACCGGCGGCTCACACGCTCAATTCACAGGTCGTATCTCGTGAAGAGCGGAGTGGGTATCGCCGGTAGCCAGGCTAGAGGCGGTTGCCAGAGCGCTCATCGCGACACAGGAAAGAACTCCAGGTACTCGGAGGTTCTTGTGCGGATTCTTTGCTCATAAACTGGTTTGCAACTCCTGCGTGGGTAAGGAACCTACGCTTTATTTTTTGTACCATACCCCCGGTGGGTATTGTCAACAAGAAAATGACGGCTCCGCAAGAAACGTTGGATATCGTTCGGGGATTGTTCTTTCGTGTAAAAAAGTCCTCAAGAGACGTACGGTCCGCGGGCCGCCTCTGGCGGGACGGGGTGAATTCGATGATGTGCGAGTTCGGGTGGGGCGGCGCTACTTGTAGTTGCCGATCAGAATGACGGGAGCTCATTATTGCTTCGGCAAATAAATNNTGTTTTTGTGGCTAGGGTGGGGTAGCACGAAGACAGTATTTATTTGCCGGATCTATAGAGCGGATGAGAATAGCCGCCAGCGTGCATCGCCATTGCTTTACTTTGCGATGTTCACCGGCTCCGTCCCCGCCACTCCTAAAGCAAAATCCGCATCTGCCGAGCTTTTGCTCATCACCGGGTGCTGGTGCGACCCGTCCGCGGAAACGCGCGCAGAAACCTGGTGTGCTACTGCGGCATACACTTGGCTCAACGGAGTAGCGCCGTTTCCACTCTTCAGCGCCTGGAGCAGGAAGTATGTGAAGTACCCGTGTTTCAGCGCGGGGCTTTCCAGCGACTCCTCATCTACCTGGCTTGCCGACATCACGATCCTGCCCGTGCCCTGGCTCATCCGCTCCAGCATCTGTCCGGATGGACCCTTGTTCGCCAGTGCTCCCGCCGCACCTGTCGGTTGGCTCTTCATGGAGCCGCCGCTGTAGCAGGTGTCGAGAATCACCGCCGTGCGCAGAGCCTTCATGCGCGTGGCAACCGCATTGGCCAGCTCCACCATCGGATAGGCGGTAGCAAACATTGCATCCTCATCGAAACTGCCGGCTTTGTAAACCTCCGTGTCGTAGGTGACTAGGTAATTCGCTCCTCCCGCCGTATCCATTGTGCGCGGCGTACCGTGTGTAGCCATGTAAATCACTACCAGGTCGTTTGACCCCGCATGGCGCGCAATCCAGTTCAGCTCTTCCTTGATGTTCTTCGTGGTTGCCTGTTCATCGGTGAGCACGTGGACATGGCTCGCGGGGAAGCGCCCGATTGCCGGGTCGATCAACTCGGCCGCAAAGGCGCTCGCATCAGCGGTCGTAAAATTCAAACTCGGAATGCTGTTGTCGATGAAGCGGCT
Source organism: Acidobacteriaceae bacterium (assembly GCA_003133425.1). The sequence continues at coordinate 32,777 of PKXI01000334.1, read as the reverse complement.
AATACCGACCACCAGCGCCCACTTCTGCGCGACAGGACCGGGGGCAACGACATTGTCTTGCCCCGGCGCGGACGAATCGGGCGTTTTGGCCGGGCCCTCTTCCACGGCGAAACCGCGGCCGGCAGGCGTGGCCAGCACCAGTGGATTCAATCCTTGATGCAGCGCTTCAGACCCGTTGAAGCGCGCCTTGTCCATTGCATATCTGGCCTGCGCATCGTGGCCAAGACGCTGCTCCACGAGGCTGCGGTAGTACCACGCATCGCCCAGTTCGCTGCATTCTGAAACGGCGTGTTTCAGCAGTTGCAATGCATCTTCAAATGCGCTGTTATCGCTTTGCGGAGAGATTCGTTCCAGCGCTTGAACCACAAGGTCCTTGCCTGCGCCGCAGCGTTGCTCCTGTCCCCACGCTGGCGCGCAGATCACAGCCGAGGCGGCCAATACTACCAGCCACGCAAATCGAATGGATCGGCTGCTCTTCATTTCGGCGCCGTGTTCCCTCCCACCGGGTGCGTTGCGGCCGGATGCGCTGATGCCAGGTGCGATCTAGCTGCGCGTGTCTTCATCGCCGCCAGCAATGTTGAGCTGACGCCGTCGCCGCTGAGAGCCTGCTGGCCACTCGTAGTCAGATCGAAGTTGACGGCCTTGGCCGTGCGTATGGCCTGCGTCACCGTGTCATCGTCCATTCCGGATTTGACCATCGCGATGACCTGCGCATTGGTAAGCGCCTTCGCTGCAGCGGAGGGGACGGGCACAGAAGGCGTTCCGATGCCTGCAGCTGGAGCGGCGGTTATGCTAGCGCTCGCAGCCGAAGGTGCGGGATGCCTTTGTTCTTCAAGCTGCCGGTAATGCGCGATCGCATCCTCGATGCGCCGTTGCGGCTCAAGAAAATACTTCTCTCCAGGCCTGGAATCGATGGCTTTGCCATAATCAATCGCCGCTTCATCCAGAAACTTCATGGCTGCTTTTGGATCTTCGGCTTTGTAGGCAAGCGCCTCATAGGCCACGCCGGTGTTGTAAAGCCGGTATGCATCCTCGGCCGGCTTTGGATCGGGTTTTGCGGTTTCAAACGTCTCCAGCGCACGCTCCCACAAGCCCGCGGTTGCCTGCTTGTCGCCTTCGTCGAGCGCGCCCCTTTGTTTGGCGAGATATACCTCGACGGTTTCACTTGTGTTCACGATATGCGCAGCGATCCTTTCCACGGCACGATTGATGAGCAGAGCGCGCAATTCGGGATCGGTAGGTGGATTCAGATCTTCGCTCCCGGCTCCTCCCGTCACCCTCTTCCAGGCGCTGGTCATTGTTCCTTTCACACCCTCCGAGGTCGAGTTCCCCGAACTGTCGAACTCCCGGTCGTACTTTGCCGTCACATTGTCTGAAGACAGTTCCGCCCCACTCGCGCTCCTGGTCTGAAAAGCAATGCTCAGTGATCCAGTCACACGCAGGTAACTTTGGGTTTTGGGGGCATTCTTGCCCACGGCCAGCGACGGCCGCGAGGTCACCGTTGGCTGTGGATGGGAGAAATCTGTAATCCGACAGGAGATGATGGCCGAAGCCGCGTGTTCCGCCACACGGAGACGCGGATCGTCTTTGGTCAGCTCCGCCTCCAGCATCGACTGCAAATCGCGCGCCAGATCGGCCTGATCGGGCCGTCCCGTTACCCTGACCTCGATGGAGTCACCAGGAAGATGCACAAGTGCGGGAAGCTTCCGCAGCAGGGTCACTTTCTCCTTGGCCGAGCCAAAGCTCTGCGCCCGGGCCTGCGCGGCTGCCAGCACCCAGATACTCAGACACGCCGCAACTTGCAACTTCATCCCCAGATTCATGTTGACCCCCCTTCGTCCCCCCATGGCTGTCGCTTGCGGCGTGCCCGCTTCTCGCACTTATCTTTCGTGCCTGAAATGAAAGCAGGCACGGATCGCTATTTCGTTTTGCTCCCGGAGCCGCTCTTCTTTGATCCGCTCGCGCTGCTGTCGGTAGAGGAATCGTCGGCACTGCTGCCTGCTGCAGATTTGCTTGCTGTTGAAGACTTGCCTGAAGACGAGGCGTCGAGCGGTAGCACGCTCACCCGCATGGAGGCATACGAGATGCCGGGAACGGCGTTCTCCGCGCGGGCCTGGAGCGGCTGATTCGGATCGGCATCTTTGCGCACCAGGTAGCCCTGCACAAGGTCGAGATTCGGCAACTCCTTCGCCAGATCTTCTGTGTGCTTTTGCGGGAGCATGAGGTAGTCGCCGGAGAGCAATCCGATGTACCGGGACTCGCGATCCGGATCGGCATGCGCCTGCTGGGTGGCCACGGCTGTGGTCAGGTTGCCTGCCATGATGAATTTGGTGCGGTCTTCCCAGTAACTCAACGCCTCGGTAAAAGCGCTGAGCGCTGGCACGCTGATGGCCGGCAGGGTCACAAGCGGAGCAGCAATCTTGGCCCCCTGCATGATGATATTGAGCGCCTTCACAAACATTGAAGTGGTTGCGGCTTTTGAAATGTTGACGGCGAGTTTCCCGGTCCCTTGCGTAAGCAGAATCTTGCTTGTGCCCTGCTGCGCCTGCGGCGTCCTGAAGCCGAGCTGGTCGAGTGAGACCTTGCCCGCTTTGCTAGGCTCCAGAGAGGCAATAGCCGTCCACGCCAGCGGAGCAATGATGTTCATGTATGGGTGAATCTGCGTGGTGTCCACTCGAAGCTGCGTTGCGCGAATGTTGGCGTCCCCGTTACCGGAAGAGGGACGATACTGCGACAATGCGATGCTCACCGCGACATCGCCGTCGTGGTCAAGCAATTCGTCTTTTCCGATGTCGGTGGCGTACCGAAGCCGCTTCTTGGTTTCACTGTAATGCAGATACTGGGTTTCGGCGGCAGGATCCGGAAGTTGATCGGAGGGTCCGCGAGAAGCCGCCTTATTGCCATAGTTCTGGCTGTAGGGATTGACGGAGTCGAAGAATCCGTTCCAGAAGTCGTAAGAGTCGTGAGGGGTGTCGTCTGTTGGGGCCTGGGGAGCTGCATCCTGGGCAGCGGCAAGCTGGGGCATAAGCGCGGCGAGTAGTCCAAGCATCGAAGCGTCGGTAACAAAACTGCGTCGGGAAAGTGTCATGGTCGTTCTCCTTCAAGAGATCGCAGGGAATGTCGATCCAGTCGGTTGACCGTGGCGACAGTTAGGTTGAATTCATTGCGCAGCCTCCTTTGGAACGCTGCGCATTGTGGTGAGCGCGATACCCCAGTTGGTGGGCACCTCGCCGGAGAAGCCGCGGGTTCCGCTGCTGGTGTTAGCCAGCAGCTTTTCAAGGGGCGATTCCACGCCACGGGTTCCGCGCGTGGCAACGCCCTCAAAATTAAGGACGTAGGGATCTGGGAGCGGCTGCGCGGTACTAAGCAGAATGAGTGTGTCCACCCCGTAAGGTGGACCAACACGCAAGGTGCGCGCGCCGGGAAGCACAAACTGGCGGCCATTGTCCGCATCATTCGGAAACTGGTTCTCAGCGTAATCGAGCGGATAGACCAGCGAGCCTTTTCCGTGGCAATCGATGTCGAGCACGTAGATCCAGCGTCTTTCGATCACTCGATCGGTTGACTTGAGGGCCATCTTCAACTGATCGCCCTGGTGTACAGGAGAGTCGGGCTGCCCGGGTTGCCCGGCTGCAGCCGGCGCCGCGCCTGTCGCTGGAACCATGGTCAGCGTGTAGTAATTGCCCGTGGATGCATCGGCGGGGCTACTCGCAAGATCGAGCCAGCCGTGAATCTTGGCCAGCAGCGATGCGTACTTGCTCAGCGAAGTCACGCCCTCGTCCAGATCGGCCAAACCGGTCATATCAACCCAGTCGCTGCGCACCGGATACTGCGAAGTAGTCGAACATCCGGGGCTGTGGTCGTGGGCTACCGATGCCGGCGGTCCGGCAGACAATTCCTTCTTGTGGAACCAGGCGTAGGCGGGACCATCCGCTGTGGCTGTGCCGGTGAGGGCGTATTCGGCGCCCGCCATATCGGCCGCGATCTTGACCGCGCTGGCCGGGTCTGTCGGCACCAGCCGCGATGCAAGCTGTTTCGGAGGCGGAAGGTTGGCCCAGAGTTTGGCGCCGGCGGGAAGATGCTGCTTCAAGGCATCCGCCGTCAGTTGCGCGCCGAGAACGGTCGGTGCAGCCGCGCCCGCTTGTTGCAGTGTCCAATTCTTGCCATCCCAGCAGAGAACGTGCGTCCAAACCTCCTCCGCCGGATCGGAAACGAGAGCGACCCCTGAAGAAGAAATCGTGTCTGCCGCGTTCACAACGTCCTGTATGGAAAGATTGGAAGGCCAGAGCCAGATGTGCAACGGCGCCTGCTCCGCCGGAATCCATTTCGTGAGCTCGAAGACATCGCCGGGAGCTACCTTGGCGCCGGGGGGACTGATGACGGTCGCCGACGAGCGCGCCATGCCCTCGAGTTCTGCAACCCGAAGCGTAACGGTCTGCCCCTTGCTGTTCGGGCTCGTTGCTATAAATTCGCTGCCCACGCCAACTCCGGAGACGCGCCCGATGTCCAGCCAGACGCCGCCACTGTCGTCGGTTTGCAGGGCGGCGGTGCGAATCTTGCCTGAGTCCGCCGCCGTTCCGCAAAAGAGCGGTTGCTGGCGGCGCGCGGCGGTAGCGTCCAAATCGGGTTCCTGGTCGGGCACACTGCCACCTTCGAGGACGGCCTTTACGCGCTGATAAACGAGCGAGGCTGGCGTCCCCGCAGGCAGCGCTTGCAGAGCCTCGATAAGCGCAGCAGTGAAGGCCCCGTGCGGCTCGGCCGTCTTTTCCGACGGAGGCACCTCCTTGGCCGTCTGATCCTGTTGCGCGGCAGAGAACACCAGCGCCGGATTGTCTGTGCGCTCGGTAGGCGCAGGCCGCGGCTCGCCGTTGGGAAGCGCTTCAGGCGTCTCGGCAATGTCGCGCGGGTCAAAGGCAAGTGTCCGTTCTCGATACCGGGGGCCAATACCGCGGCTGATGCCGCCGCTATGGCAACTGTCGAAGATTGCGGTCACGTGAATTCCCTTGTCGAGGGCCGCATTGAAGATACGGGTCATCTCTCGGTCGCGCACGTCGAAGCCGCCCTTGTAGGCATCGGAGGGAACCAGCGTGCTGTCTGCATGGACATACTTGCCGCCCGTCAGAATGGTCAGCTTTGTTCCCTTGCTGTTGACGCGCAGCGAGCCGTGGCTGGCATTGTAAAAAACCACCGTGTCGCCACGTTGCGGCAAGTCAACAAGATATTTCTGCATGGCGGCAAGAATGCCGTCATGATCCGTTTGCGCGGCCGGTAGAACTACCACTCCCGAGCGAGGCTTGGGCGGCGCAGGATTGGTGAGCAGAACTACCTGGTTGGCTGGAAATCCAAACTTGGGACTGGTGAGCAGGTCGGCCATGGCCTGCGCATCATTGACCGAGCCGTCCAGATTCTCGAAGCTCCCCAGTTCGCAGCGGCCATAGATGCAACCGGCTGGATGTTGTGCAGTAGTTCCCGCGGGCTGGTAGGTATTGATACCGATGAGCAAGGCACGTTGAGTCTGCGAGACCGCCAAGGTCCCGGACAGCACGCAGAATAGGGAAAAGAGAGAAGCAACGTGCATTTTCATGACGGTTCCAACTTAAAAGAAACGGAAAATGTCGGAAAGTTGCTCTCCGAGGGGAGAATTGGATCATTGTATCTTCTTCCAATCTGACATTGGAAAAGAAATTTGTTTTATCAAACGGAAGAGCAGGAAATTGGCGTGCCGCATTTATTTGCGCAGGCTTTTGGGCGGCGGGTCAGCCGTCTCTTCCTGGCCGAACGAGTTCAGCTACCGGCGCCAGGCCCAAAAACTCCTGAAAGACGTCGTTGGAAAGGAGCTGGCCCTGGGGCGTTAGGCGAACGGTATTGCCGTCGAAGGTCAGCAGGCCGGTCTCGGCCAGGCGGTGCACGGATTCGAGTGCCGGCGCGACCGCTGAACGGCCAAACTCTCGCTCAAGTGAGACCACTTCGACCCCGGCATTGAGGCGCAGGCCGAGGAACCAGGCTTCCTCCTGCTGGCTCGCCGGCGAGAGCCACGCGGTTTCGACCGGCTGAGGGCCTTCAAGAAAAGGTGCGAGGTTGTCTGTGGTTGTGGAACGAAGCACGTAACCGGGCTCCTCATGATTCATTTCGTTCGGGACCGCACGCAACATGGAAGAGGCGTCGAGACCGAGGCCAAGATAGGGGCGCCGTTGCCAGTAGCGCAGATTGTGCCGCGAGGCGAAACCGGGGCGACAGAAATTCGAGATCTCATATTGGACGAGGCCCGCGCTGGAGAGTCGCTCGATTGCCAGTGTGTACATCCGGGCAATGGTGTCGTCGGAGGGGACCAGGTCGGCGTGGTAACGGGCGCCGCCTGCGAGCATTTCGCGGCCGAGGCGGGAGTCCTCGTCCACCTCAAGCATGTAGACGCTGGAGTGGGGAACGCCGGAGTCGATGAGCACATCGAGCGATTCCTGCCAGGAGGCGAGAGTCTGGCCTGCGAGGCCGGCGATCAGGTCCACGTTGAGGTTGGCAATTCCAGCGGCGCGCAGGCGGCGAAGGTCGTCCGCGACCGTCGCCCGGTCGTGCAGACGCCCGCTCGAGCGTGCCTCGCCGTCAATGAAGGACTGGACACCAAGGCTGACGCGGTTTACGCCCGCATCAACCAGGGCGGCAAGACTGTCGTCGGCAAGCAGCCCCGGCGCGCACTCGACGGTGATTTCGGCGCCGGAATCGAAATCGAACGCCGACCGCATCGCATCAAACATACGAGCCAGCAGTTCCGGGGCCAACAGGCTGGGAGTTCCGCCGCCCAGATAAACGGTGTCCACAAGGCGCGGCAGTTCGACGCCAACTTCGAAGGCCCATAGTTTTGTCGCCGCCAGATCCTGAATCAGGCGATCGACATAGCGGGCATGATCGCTGGCTGGATAAACTCCCGAGGCAAAGTTGCAGTAGGTGCACTTCGACCGGCAAAAGGGGATGGAGATGTAAATGCCAAGTGCGTTGTTCCGGTCGGCCGTCATAAGTAGATTGTTTCACGGGCGCGGGCGGCGTCCTTGCCCCCAACGCTTCACTAATGTTTATCCAATCATTTGAAGGAAGGAGAAACTGTTTGAAGGCTTGGCCGGTTTTGGGTATTTCCCTTATCGAAATCATCTTGCTCCTCGCTCATTGGTTTCTGTTTCACACATGGATCGAGTTCTGGAATAGCCCCAGTCCAGCCACGATTCTTGCGCTGCGGGTTGTGCTGTTAGTGCTGGCGTTCAGCTTCATTGTTGCGGCACTGCTCGGTTTCAGGTTTGCAAACCCATTTATTGTCTTTATTTACAAAATTGCCGCAGTCTGGCTGGGATTTCTTAACTATTTGTTTCTGTCTGCCTGCCTCAGCTGGCTGGCGTGGTACGCGTGGCTGGCTTCGGGGTTGAGCCCGAATCCGGCTTCGGCGCGGCCTGTCATCGCCGGCACTCTTTCCGTCATTGCTTTGGCAGCGGGAATTTATGGACTGCTGAATGCGCGCTGGATCCGGGTGCGGCGGATCCCGGTGACGCTGCCGGGCCTGCCGGAGAGCTGGCGTGGGCGCAGGGCGGTGCTGTTGAGCGACCTGCATCTGGGCAACATTAATGGAGTGGCGTTCAGCCGGCGCTTGGTGGCGCTGGCGGCCGGGCTGCGGCCGGACATTGTGTTCATCCCCGGCGATCTGTTTGACGGGTCAAAGGCCGATCTCGATAAGCTGGCTGCTCCCTTCAAGGAGCTTGCCGCGCCATTCGGAGTCTACTTTTCGACCGGCAACCACGAGGAGTTTGGCGGCACGGAGCGCTACCTTGCGGCGGTCACTCGTGCCGGCATCCGGGTCCTGCAAAACGAAAAAGTCACCGTGGATGGCCTGCACATTGCCGGAGTCCCCTTTGGCGACTCGACCAGCCCGATTCGCCTCCACGCGGCCCTGGAGGGGATGGGTCTCAGCCGGGATGAAGCCAACATTCTTTTGAACCATATGCCCAGCCGGCTGCCCATTGTGGAGCGGGCGGGCGTGAGCCTGCAAGTCTCCGGGCACACTCATGGCGGACAAATCTTTCCCTTCACTTTGCCCACGCGCCGCGTCTTCGGCAGGTTTACCTATGGACTGCAGCGGTTCGGCTCGCTGCACGTATACACATCGAGCGGGGCCGGAACGTGGGGTCCACCGATGCGGGTAGGGACTCATCCGGAGATAGTGTTGCTCGAATTCGCGTAGAAGTGTTCTCATGGTTCTTCACTTCTGAATTGATTTCATTGATTTGGAAAGAGGACGAACCATGCGGCTATCATGCAGACGCCTTCTTGGCAGACGCCTTTTTGGATTAACAATGGTGGCAACACTGCTTGCCGTCGGCGCGGTGAGCGCACAGCAAGCCGGCCAGAGTGGGCGCACCTCGCCCGACCTGAATTTTCCTACCGTGCTGTACGGCGCAGCCTACTACAACGAGTACATGCCCGGAGACCAGGTTGCCCGCCTGGACAAAGATGTGGCCCTGATGAAGTCCGCGGGCCTGAATGTTGTGCGCATGGGCGAATCTACCTGGAGCCTGTGGGAACCCCAGGACGGCCAATTCGAATACGCATGGATGGACCGGGTCGTCGACGCGATGGGCAAGGCCGGCATCAAGGTGATCCTGGGTACGCCGACGTATTCGATTCCCGCATGGATGGCACGCCAGCATCCTGAAATGCTGGCGCGATACGCGGACGGGCGCGAGAACTCCTACGGGCCTCGACAGAACATGGACACCGATTCGCCCGCCTATCGTTTTTATGCCGAGCGGCTCATCCGGCACATCGTGGCGCACTACAAGGACAACCCGACCGTGATCGGTTGGCAGCTCGACAACGAGACTTCGAGTTACAACGCCGCAAACACGGATGTCTTCATCGGGTTTCAGCATTATCTTGAAAAGAAATTCGTCACCCCCGAGGCTCTTAGCAATGCCTGGTTCATGAACTACTGGGGCGAGAATCTGCACACCTGGGAAGATCTGCCCATCCCCGATCGTGCGCAGAGCACGGGCTACAAGTTGGAGTGGACACGCTGGAGCCAGATGCGCGTTACGGATTTTCTGCGCTGGCAGGCGACGCTGGTTCGCGAGTGTGCCGGGCCGAGCCAGTTTGTGACCACCGACTACGGCAGCATGATGCGCCACGACGTCAACGAGGAGGCGATAGCCTCTTTCTTAGACATTCCAGCCGACAACATCTACCACGGGACACAGGATCACTACGATGGCTCAGTCCAATCCCTTCAGGGAGATTTCACGCGTTCAATCAAGCACGGAAATTTCCTCATTACCGAAACCAATGCGCAGACCACGGGTTGGAGTTCGGCATTCCAGTTTCCACCCTACGACGGACAGATGCGCGAGGACGTGTATACGCATCTCTCCAACGGCGCCAACATGGTGGAGTACTGGCATTGGGCATCGATCGCGGCCAACCAGGAGACGTATTGGAAGGGCGTCCTTTCCCATGATCTCGAACCGAATCGCGCCTACGCGGAAGTCGCCCGTACGGCGCATGAGTTGGAAAAGATCGGGCCGCACCTTGTGGGGTTGCAGATTCACAACCAGGTAGCGATTTTGTGGAGCCGCGATTCTGCCAACGCCATCGGCTCCATGCCGTTCACTTCGAACGCATCGGCCCCTTGGGCACCCGGGCAGGCGACAGCAGGCTACGACACGCTGGTGAAGCAGTTGCACAAATCGCTCTATGATCTGAACGTTGGTTCGGACTTCGTGTTCCCGTCGACCCAGGATTTCTCCGCATACAAGCTGCTGTTGGTTCCCGCACTTTACATTTCGGACGACGCACTACTCCAGAGAATTTCGGATTACGTGAAGAAGGGCGGGCATGTGGTGATGACGTTCAAGAGCGGATTTGCGAATGAAAACTCGGCTGTTCGCTGGGTGCGGGCGCCGGGACCACTGCGCGAGGCTGCGGGCTTCAGCTACCAGGAGTTTTCAAATCTGGAAAAGCCGCTGGCGCTGAAGGGCGATCCATTTCACGCGGGAGCAGAAAACCAAGTGCGTTATTGGGCGGAGTTTCTGATGCCTGAGCACGCCAAAGTTATTGCAAGTTACGACCATCCTTTCTTTGGAAAATGGCCCGCGATTACGGAGAACGAGTTCGGCACGGGTACGCTGCTGTACGAGGGGACCTATCTCTCCGATGCGCTGCAAACGGCGGTGCTGAAGGCTGCGGTGGAGAAGCTCGGGCTAGATGGACCCGACCAGAAACTGCCGGCGGCAATTCATGTGCAACACGGCGTCAACAGGTTAGGCAAGAAGCTGCACTACTACTTCAACTACTCGAGCTCTGAAGCAGTGGCAACCTATGCCTACGGCGCGGGAACAAATCTGCTGGATGGGAAGGCCGTGGCGAAAACCGCGGACCTCACACTCGCGCCGTGGGATTTAGCTATCATTGAGGAACGTTAAGGAGAAGATAGATTGACTACAGATACTCCCCCGGCTCACCATGGCAAGGCTACCGTGATTCGAACCCGTCTGTCCGGGTTCGAGCTGCTGCTAAATCCGCGGCTCAACAAAGGTACTGCATTTACTGAGGAAGAGCGCGACGCTTTCGGGTTGCACGGCTTGCTGCCCCCTCATGTCGGAAGCCTTGAAGATCAACGGGAGCGTCGCAAGTTCTCACTCGATAATCGCACCTCGGCCTTCAGCAAGTACCGCCTGATGCGCGATCTGCAGGATAACAATGAGACGCTTTTCTACTCTTTCATTGCGCACAATATTGAAGAGTTGCTGCCTATTGTCTATACGCCGGTGGTAGGCGAAGGATGCCAGCGTTTCAGCGAGATATGGCGCAAACCGCGCGGGATGTTCCTCAGCTATCCCAACAAGAATCGCATCGAGCAGATACTCGCTAACACGCGCTATGACAATGTGCGCTGCATCGTGGTGAGCGACGGAGAGCGCATTCTCGGATTGGGAGACCAGGGAGCCGGCGGGTTGGGAATTCCCATCGGCAAAATGGCGCTTTACACTGCACTGGCCGGGATTCCACCGGAACACTGCCTGCCTATCCTGCTTGATGTGGGCACTGACAATGAAGTTCTGCTCAATGATCCAATCTATATCGGCTGGAAGCACAAGCGGGTGCGCGGCCAGGAGTACGACGACTTTGTGGAGGCATTTGTGTCGGCCGTCGAAAAACGCTGGCCCCACATACTGCTGCAATGGGAAGACTTTGCCGGCGTGAATGCGGCGCGGCTGCTGGCCCGCTATCGCGACCGCCTCTGCACCTTCAACGACGACATCCAGGGAACCGCGGCTGTAACCACCGCCACGCTCCTGGCTGCCGTTCACGCAACAGGCGTTCCGCTCAGCAAGCAGACGATTGCCATGTTCGGCTCGGGCGCTGCGGGAATCGGCATTGTGAACCTTCTTATCACCGCGATGAAGGAAGAAGGGCTGACAGATGAGCAGGCGCGCAAGCGCATCTATGCCTTCAATCGTTATGGGCTGCTCGTCGAGGGCTGCCAGGGGATTCGACCGGGGCAGGAACCGCTGGTGCGCAAGCGCGAGGACGTTGCCGGATGGAAGCTCTCCGGCACTGGCGCCATTTCCCTGCTCGATGTGGTGCGTAACGCCAAGGTAACCGTGTTGGCCGGCGTCTCCGCGCAGGCTGGCGCGTTTACTGAAGAGATTGTTCGCGAGATGGCCCGGCACATTGACAAGCCAGTAATCTTTCCCCTGTCGAATCCCACATCGGTATCCGAGGCTGCGCCCACTGACTTGCTGCGCTGGACCGAAGGACGCGCGCTGGTTGGGACCGGGAGTCCGTTTGCTCCGGTCGAAGTGAATGGCAAGATGCTTCGCATCGCGCAGATCAACAACTCATATATCTTTCCAGGGCTCGCTCTCGGAATCCTCGTCTCCAAGGCCCGGCGCGTTACCGACGGCATGATCATGGCTGCGGCCAGAACGCTCGCTTCTCTGTCTCCTGCACGCGCGGACAAGGACGCGGCGCTGCTGCCGCCGATAGCCGACTCGCGCAAGGTAGGTCTGGTGGTGGGCGAAGCTGTCGCACTGCAAGCCATTGCCGACGGTGTTGCCGAAGGTGGAGGCGAGGAGACGCTGAAGAACAGGCTTCGCGAATATGTCTGGGAGCCGGTCTACCTGCCCTACGAACGGATCGACTGAAAGTGTTGGGCCTCCGAGGAAAATTCTTGACAATCGTTTGATTGCCAACTAGAACTCAGGCGTTGGGAGCAGTACTGCTCGCCGGCAAGAATCTCCCCGGAGGAAGAAAACACCATGAGAATCAAAGCGTTTTTCCTAGTTGCACTCGTCGCTGGATGCGTCGGCTGCAATACAGCACCCCCCGCCCGCTCCCGCCCCGGACACAACCGCGCAGGATCAAGCCGCTATCAAGGCGCTTGAGGATAAATTCACCGCCGCATTCAACGCCAAAGACACCAGCGCAATCATGTCGCTCTACGTTCCCGATCAGAGCCTGATTGTGTTCGATGTATCTGTGCCGCTGCAATACACGGGCGCGGACGCATACAAAAAGGATTGGGACAGTTTTTGGACCATGTTCCCCGGAAAGACAGATTTCACCCTCAGCGATCTCGATGTCACTGTCGGCGGAAACGTCGCTTACAGTCACAGCATCCAGCACGCGAGCATGACGGACAAAAAAGGCAAGAAGATGGATGTGACAGTTCGCGTAACCGACGGGTACAAGAAGATCAACGGCCAGTGGCTCATCAGCCACGAGCACGTCTCGGTCCCCGTTAATTTCAGCACCATGAAACCCGACGTCAACTCGAAGTAAACTGGCTTGGGATTGCGGGTTCCCGGGTCTCGTCCGCCGCGGCGAACGAGACCTGGGGAGCCCGGCACGGCCGCGTGTATAACGGATTCCCCATGAAATCATGATGACCGATGCGAGGTGCAATGCCGCCGACACAATCCAATCCACCGACCGGTCGCGATGAGGTCTGGCCCGCTCTGCCCCAGGGTAATTGGAGCGGTACTTGCGCCACCCTGCAACTCTGGATGCAGATTGTTGGCAAGGTCCGGCTGGCCCTCATGCCGCCCATCAACCATTGCTGGGGTGTTACGCTTTACCCCACCATTCGCGGCGTGACCACATCACCGATGCCGTATGGCAACCGCGCCGTGCAGATTGACTTTGATTTTGTCGACCACGTGCTCCTGGTCGAAACCTCTGCAGGCGATCGCAGAACCATTCCGCTCAAACCGATGACTGTCGCGGAGTTCTACCGGCAGTTGATGGCTGCGCTTGAAAGCCTGGGCACGCCGGTGCGCATCTGGCCGGTGCCGGTCGAAATTGCAGATCCCATCCACTTCGAGCAGGACGATGTGCACAAGGAATACGACGCGGAATATGTGCAGCGCTTCTGGCGCATCCTGCTCGAAACCACGCGCGTCTTCACCATATTTCGCTCTCGCTTTCGTGGCAAAGTTAGCCCAATCCATCTCTTCTGGGGAGCGCTTGACCTGGCTTGCACCCGCTTTTCCGGCCGCACCGCGCCCGAGCACGCCAGCATGCCGGGACTGGCCGACCGCGTAACGCGCGATGCCTATTCGCACGAAGTAAGCAGTTGCGGGTTCTGGCCAGGCATGCCCGGCGTCGAGCCTCTTTTTTATAGCTACGCCTATCCCGAGCCGCCCGGCTACCGGGAGTATTCCATCGCGCCCGCCCAAGCCCGCTTCGATGCGAACTTCGGAGAATTCGTGCTGCCCTATGACGAGATGCGGAACTCGGCAAACCCCGACACAGCCCTGCTTAAGTTTTTGCAGAGCACCTATGAGGCAGCCGCAAATTGCGCTAATTGGGACCGGGCTGCGCTTGATTGCGCACCGGACAGTCTTTGAGCCGCCTTCACTCCCCAACGGGTGGGACTTGTTCCAGCAGCCGCTTCCAGGTTTTCTGATTCTTGCGGAAGCCTTTCTTCAAATCCTCCAGTATGCGCTCGAAGTCGGCGTTGGTGCGGAGATTGTTCCACGCCGGATTTTTCTGAAACCATGGATAATTTTCATTGCCTAAATAAATGGCGCGGCGGAGCCAGTGCAGCGCTTCGCTGGAGTCGCCTTCCACCGCGAAATATGTAGCCAGGCGATAGGCCATCTCGCTGTCGGCTTCGGCGCCGGCAAGGGTGTCGTCCTTCAAGAGCGCCGCGGCACGCTCACGCGCGCCTGCCTGCACGTAGCACAACGCCAGCGTTGGCACGGCAATGCGCAGCGAGTCGTCGTCGCGAATCACGCCTTCGAGAATCTCAATCGCCGCGTCGAGATGGCCCAGGCGCATCTGCTGGTACCCGGCCGAGGTGCGCAGGAGCGGATGGCGCGGCTCGAGGGCAAGACCTTTTTCAAGCTCGTCGCCGGCCAGCTCGATTTGATTTTGATAGTGGTAAACGCGAGCGCGATGGTTGTAGAGGATAGGTGCGTTTGCAGGGTTGAGCTTGAGTGCGCGGCTGAAGTGGGTGAGCGCCTCGTCGTACATACCGTCGCCGCGCAGTGCGATACCTGCGACCATGTGAACGTTCCAGTCGTTGGCCGAGCTGGCGAGGAGGTTGGCGATGCCGTGACGGGCAGACTCCTTTTCGCCGCGCGAGAGCAGCATGTAGATGCGGTAGAGATTGGCCTCGGTCGAGGCCGGGTCGAGTTTGAGAGCCTGGTCGAAGGCGCGGCGGGCGCGCATCACGTGAATCTGGCCGCCAAAGCCGTGCCGCGCGTATTGCAGCTCGGCAATGCCAAGTCCGGTCCACGCCGGTGCAAAGCGTGCAACGCCAAGCGTCACGTTTGAAAGCAGTGCATGCGCGCGATCGAGATCGGCGCGCGAACCGGTGCGCACCATGAACGAACTAAGCAATGCGCGCCCTTGCAGATACTTCTCGCTCAACGCGCCCGCAAGCGAGGCGTCACTTGGCGCCAGGCGCGTGGTCGTGCGCGGGGAGTCGATCTGGTCGCCGGCCGAGAGGCCGTGAAGCGCGGCAAATACTTCGTTGGAGATTTCCGTCTGAACGGCAATCAGATCGAGCGAGGCGACGCGAATCGCTCCGCCCGAGCGCACGCTTTGGGAGGCCACGTCGAGGAGTTGCCAGTTGAGATCAAATCCGTTTGTGGAGCGAAGAAAGTTGCCGGCAAGCACGAAGGAGACCAGCAGCTTCTGTCCCACGGCCAGCGGGTCCATTTGCGCGATAGGCAACGTCATCAGCGTGCTTGAGGGGCGGACGATGAGAGCGGGAATGCGCGCCAGGCGGGCGGCGATGGCGTCGGCGAGGGCGAAGCCGTAGAGCGGCGCCACCTCCGTTGCGCCCAGGTTGGCGAAGGGCAAAACAACGAGCGAATTTGTTTGCGTGCGCTCGCCGGCCGACTCGCGAAAGCGCTCGGCAAGCATGGAGAGAAATCCTGTGGCCCGCTTTTCAGCCTCGGGACCGGTGGTGGGCAGGTTGGCCGCGGCCTCGCCGGGAATGATGCCTGTCTCAATCTGCAGCGCCTTCATAATGGTCTTGAGGGCTTCGCGGACTTCGGCGGCGGAGGTATAGCGCGCACCAGGATTTTTCTCGAGGCAGGCTGCGATTACGCTCTTGAGTTCCGGCGAAATTTCGGGAACAATCTCGCTGAGGTTGGCGGGCTCAGAGAACTGGATGGCGCGAATAGCCTGGAAGTCCTCGTCGTCGAGGCGCGCGAATGGATGGCGGCCGCTGGCCAGCTCATAGAGGATGACGCCGAGGGCCCACACGTCAGACTGCGCGCTCGATTGGCCGGTAACAAACTGCTCGGGGGCCATGTAGCGTATGGTTCCGCCGCGCGCTGTGTAGGTAGCGGCCACAACCGTGTCCCTGGCCAGTACCGGCTTCGAGGGGTCGAAGGCTGCGTCTTCGGGGCGGAGACGGCGGGCCAGACCGAAGTCGAGAATCTTGACGAGACCGCCGTCAGTGAGCATTACATTCTGCGGCTTGAGGTCGCGATGGAAGATGCCCAGCGCGTGCGCGGCCTGGAGCCCATCGGCGATCTGGATGCCGACCGAGAGCATCAGTTGCAGGCTCGCGGGACCGCGGGCGATGAGCAGGTCGAGCGACTGGCCCGGCACGTACTGCATGGCGATGTAGCCCTCGTCGCCGCTTTCGCCTACCTCGTAGATGCCGCAGACGTTCGGATGTTCGATGGCCGAGGCCAGGCGCGCTTCGCGCAGCACCGTGGAACGCATCTGCTCGACGGTGAGCAGGCCGGCGCGCAGAATCTTGAGCACCACAGGACGCTGGAGCAGCGTGTCGTTGGCCAGGTAGACCACGCCACTGCCTCCGGCGCCCAAGCGGCGGAGAATTTCGTAATGTTCAATCGTCTTACGCGCCATCGCTGCCCCAAGTTTACCGGGCGATCCGTCAGGAACATATAAAGTGGCGGCCACATGTGCAAAAGATCTTGGAATTGAAGCGCTTGGCGGTTCGGATAGCGGCATGCTAGCCAGGCAAGCCGCTCTATCCCTTGTGGCTGCGAAGGTTGGCGCGCGATGAGTCTGTTAACGTCGTAGCTGAGAATGAACGACTTATGCAAAGGTGCCGCGGGAATGGGCCGGCCCGGGGAGATCCAGGCCGGCTGCGGGCCTTCACCGATGCGGCTGTTGACATGCCTGTTTACCGTGCTGCTTTTGGTGGTGGCGGCGAAAGCGATCCATGCGCAGCAAACCGCGCCACAGACACCGAAGCCGGAGACAACTCAGACAGAAACCCAACAGCCGGGCGCAGGTGCGCAGGTGCACACTGGAACTTCCAGCGGGCTCGATACCGATACGCGTATCGAGAACCTGCTGGCTGACCATCAGTTCATACGCATTGAGGGTGAGCTGGACCAGTTGCCGGCGCGGCAGGCGCAGTTTTACCGCGGGATTCTTGCCAACAGAAATAACGACCTGAAGAAGTCGATCGAGTTACTGGAGCCGCTGGTAGACGAAGTTGCTGCGAGCGGCGATACAAGACATGAGAAGTTGCTGCGCAGGGCTCTGGCCGAAGACTACCTGCGCGAAGGCGACTGGACTAAAGCGGCCAGGGCCTACCAGACACTGGAGACTCGGCTCGAGGGCAAGCTTGGCAGGGACGAGCAGGACGAGATCGAGATGCCGCTGAAGATGCTTCCGCTGGCCCAGGGCAATCCGCCGATGACGGTTGATCCGTGCGATCCGTTCGAGCTGCAAGTGAGTAGGAATCCGCTGGGGCTGACTGATATTCCTGTGTTTGTGGACGCGCGGCCGCATAGCTGGATGCTGGATCCGACCGCGCCGTTTAACCTGATTGCGCGCTCGCTCGCCAAGGAAGCAGGGTTGACGGTCTCGGCGGCGGCGGTGACGATTCACACACTCACCGGGAGGCCGATCGCGGTGCATGCGACGGTGATACCGCGCTTCACTATCGGCGGGCAACTGACGCTGCGCAACATGACGGCGTTTGTGTACGAAGACGCGGATTTCTTTTTCCCGCAGACGCACTACCAGGTGGAAGGAGTGCTGGGCTATGCGGCGCTGCACGCGATGGGCAGCCTGACGGTAACCGACAATGACACCATTTACGTGCGTCCGGACAAGCAGATTGCGCCGGAAGAAAAGGGCGATAGGCTTACAGATGGCGTGCGTTTCTTTCTGGACGGCGACCAGGTGATAGTGGCGCTGCGCGGCGCCAGGAGCGGCGATGAGCGCATGTTCGCAATCGACGCGGGCGGGCAGCAGACCTATATGACTTCGCGATTTTATGACGAGCACAGCGGGGACTTTGCCGGCCAGCGAATGGAGTTGTTTACGCTTCGAGGGCCGCAACCCTTGGCTCCCGTACCGGCATACACTGCTGAGACCATTCCGCTTGCTGTTGGAGCGACAACGTTCCAGGTGCATTTTATTCCGGTGCTGACACAGACGCTGGGATCGGCGGCACTGGACGATGTGTACGGACTGCTGGGTGTGGATGCGCTGGACCAGTTGGAGTCCTACACGTTCGATTTCCGGACGATGCGGTTCAGCGTGAAGCAGGAATAAAGCCGCGTGTAAATGGTCGCTTATATGGTGCGTCGATAACGTTAAATGGTGGCTTAGGTGGTGCGTCATAAGCGCCCAAGGTTCGTCTATAAGGTTGTACTTTTTTGAGGGCTTAACCTTTCAGGCCACCCGATATGGCGAATTGGCTGCCCGCAAGGTTCCAAAAGTGGATGAAGGGTTGTGTGGAATTTCCCAATTATTGCGCTAAACGGGGTCTTTTGAGCGCTAAATGAGCTTATTATTGGCGCCGTAGGCCGCTATTGGCGCGCTGATGCAACCGAATAGGGTGACGATTTGGGGTAGGAATCGCCTGCTATTCGCGCCTGTGGGGGTGGAACAGTTCTCAGGAATCAAGGGGCAGGGATCAAGGTCCCTTCTCATCAGGCGAAGAATAGGCCGAGAGCGATGGCTGCGAGCAGGATGGCTACTGCTATGGCTTCGGGGCGCTTCCATTTGGGAAGGGTTGAAACCCCTGGTCGCGCCGATAGCGAGTGGACGAGATTTTTAAGTTCGGGTTCGGGTCTGGGCTTGGTGCAGAGGCTCACTGCGGACGCGACGATCAGGTTGACCGTGAAGGCTAAAATCGCGGTCGCGAAGCATTGCGCGATGACGCCAGGGTAGCGGTGGACAACTGCAATCCATCCGCCGTAGAGGCCGGGTTGAGCGTCGATCGAGAGAGTGAGGCCGTGGTGCAGGAGGGCGGCCGCTGTGCCTGCGGCGAGCCCCGCGAATGCGCCGAGGCCGGTTGCGCGCTTTGTGAACATCCCGAGCAGGAAGGTGGCGAGCTGCGGGGCGTTCACGAGTGAGAAGACCAGCAATAGCAGATACAGAATGCCATTGAANNATCGACAGCAAAATGGCGGCTACCGCTGCCCAGCGAGCTACGGCGAGATAGTGCTTGTCGACCGCGTTCTTGCGAATAAAGGGCTGATAGAAATCGAACGTAAAGACAGTGTTGAATGCCGTGACGCCGGCAGCGAGGCCGCTCATCAGGCTGGCCAGCAAAGCCGCCAATCCCAGACCCAGCAGGCTGGTGGGCAGGAAGTGCATGAGCATGTTGGGCGTGGACCTGTCGTAATCCAGAATTGTGTGGCCGGCAGCGTCGAGTTGCGGTTGGCCGGTGGCGGGGTCGAGACGGGCGGGAACCAGGCCACGGCCCGCTGCAACCTCTGCGGGAACGACAGTGATTTCGTGGTAGATTGCTCCGTTTTCATTGCGGACCACGGTATTGCTGTGCGGCGTTGGCAGGCCGATGGCGATCACGCCAGGAAGGATGAGCAGGAACGGGAGGAGCAGCCTGACGGCAGCGGCGAACAGCGGTACGCGGCGGGCCGATTCGATATTTTTGGCGGCCATCGCGGCCTGGAGGATGCGGAAGTCGGTCGTCCAGCGCCCGGCAGTGAGGACGAAACCGAGCGTGAGAGCGATAGCTGCAGTGCCGACGACGCCGGCGTGAAGCGAGGCGTTCGATCCGAGGAGATTTGGTGCGGGGAGTGAGGCGTTGAGCCCAGCCCAACCACCGATGTTCTTGAGGCCGATGAGCACCATGGGGAGAAATCCGGCGACTATCAGGAGGAATTGCACTCCCTGGTTGACCATGGCGCCGGCGAGACCGGCGAAAAGCACATAGGCAAGTACGACGGCTGCGGGCAGGAGGACGGAAAAGGTGAAGACACCCTGGCGCGGCCAGCCGTATGCATAAAAAAGCGGATCGAAAACATGCAAAGCCTGGAAGAGGCGAGCCATCAGGTAGAGGGAGATACCGGCGCTGGTGATGGTGGTAATTGCGAAAGTGCAGGCGTTGAGCAAGCTTGTCTTTAGGTCAAAGCGAAGGCGGAGGTATTCAGGGACGGAGCGGGCTCCGGAGCCGTAGTAGATGGGCATCATGTAGAGGGCCGCAAAAAGCATGGCGGGGATTGTGCCAAGGGAGAAGAAGAGGGCAGCCTGAAAGCCGTACCTGGCTCCGGCTGCACCCATGGCGATGACCTCCTGGGAGCCGAGACTGGCGGCGATCAGGGCGACGGCGCAGATCCACGTTGGCAGGGTGCGGCCTGCTTGAAGGAAATCGCTGCTGGTCTTGATGCTGGCGCGGTAGGAGAACCCGATGGCGAGTACGCAAAAGAGGTAGAGCAGGATAGTCAGCCAGTCGGTTGAGGTGAGGTTCGGCAACAATGGCTCCTTTGGAGAGTTGTGGAAATTGGGTATTGGGTCAGTTGCAGAAGCCATCCCTTACCGGTCAGACAGGCTACTAGGAGAAACGCTGGATGTGATCCAGACCCCTGAAAAAGCATATCGCAGTGAGGCATTGCGTAAGAAGTCTGGTTCGCTGCCTGCTATGCGGACACTCCACTTGCTACAACCACCGGACATATCATGTGCTACCGACAACCGGCTATCCGTCAGTGTCCCTTTTCATAAACATGCAAGTACACCCGCACTTTTCCCTAGGTCGCGCGTTTGATCACAGACACAATGTGCCGTTGAAATCCCACGCCCAGCGCGGGGGGACGAGGATTACTATCCGTTAACTGTCCGCTGTTATCCGGTGAGCGGATGGAACAGGACGTGGGTTGAAATGGGCAGGAAGCGCCGTTCGGCCAGACTGCCCCAACGTCGACCCGGACGGCTTGGACACAGTCTATGGGTAGCAGGAAACCATGCTCGCCTTCTGATTAACGCCTCGCTTTGCCCTGCACATTTGGTCCATGGCGTCGACGTACAATCACCCTTATGGCGTGATTCTCGACCGATGCGTACTGAATCTCGGCAAAATGCGTCGGTGGATTGGGGTGATTCCTTGAAGGTTGAAGAGGGCAAATACTCGATTGCGGAGCTTGTGGATTGGTTCAGGAAGAAAGTACTTGTTGTAAACAGCGAATACCAACGGGGCGGTAGGCTTTGGCCCCCAGCAGCAAAGAGCTACTTCATAGACACGATTCTCAAGGAATTTCCGTTTCCGAAGGTGTATTTTCACGAGAAACTTGAGAAGGAAACTAAGACGCCGCGACGAGAAATCGTCGATGGACAACAGCGAATTGGTACCATCGTTGACTTTGTCGATGGAAAAATTGCACTTGGGAAAAACGCTAGGGAATTCCAAGGGCTGAAGTTTGCCCAGCTAACAGAGGAACAACAGGATTCCTTCTACTCATATACGGTCTCAGTCGACACGATCCGAAACGCAGACCGGTCTGAAATCTTGCAGATGTTCCGACGAATGAATGCATATACGCTTCCCCTCAATGCTCCGGAAAAGCGCCATAGCGAGTTCTTTGGCGAGTTCAAGGATTGGGTGAATACAGTCTTGGATGAGTACGGATCAATCCTCGTGGATTGGGACATATTCACCAGCCGACAAATCGTTCGAATGGCAGACGCCGAGTTTATCGCAGATTTGGCGCTCGCCATGGAAGAGGGGATCGTTAGCACGAGCCCGACAAAGCTCCTTGCGCTTTATAAGAAATACGACGAGGAATTCCCAACGAGAGCGCTCTGGAACCAGCAGCTTATCGGGGCACTTAATGCCGTGCTCACTGATCTGTCTCCGTTACAGGGTACGTACATGACCAAGCCACATGTCTTTCATTCCCTCGTTTGTGCGCTCATACATAATCACGATGGATTACCTGGCGCAACGGAAGCGACGGGACTGAGTCCAACTGGGGCATATTATAGCGACCGCGAAAGTGCCCTAACTTCCCTTAAGCGTCTTGCAGTGGCACATGAGGAGAAAGACACTACGGACTTCGCAGATTATGTGAAGGCCGCTTCAGAAGGCGGAAACAGAGCGGCTCAACGCGGGGCGCGCGTGAAGTGGCTCTGCGAGGCATTACGTGGTCAGTTTGCGTAGCCCGTTATGGCGCTTTCGGTCGTTTGGACATCTTTCGAGCAGGCCCTAGACTCGCAGTCCGCCCATATTCTGGGCTTTGCAGCTGCCAAGACCATTACTGCGTCTTCTGACTTCTCATTTCGTGATGAGTGTCTGCTCGAAGGGTTATTGTCTCGCGTGTGGCAGACCTGGAATGATTTCTGCAGAAGGTGCGTGATCGAGTCATGTCTCGGCACCACAAGTGCAAATGGGGCAGCAGTTGCAGGATTACCGAATGCTGCCAGCGAAGCGCACGTCTCAGGTGCGGCAATCAATGCGAAGAAAACGCAGACTGGACCCTTTTGGGGAACACCCAATACCGTGTTGCGGAATGAGCCAACCTGGGGCGATGTCGACGTCTTGGTAAAGATTCTCACCCGACTGTGCCCGAGCAACTCGACGAACATGCTGGCAGGTTTCTCATCAAGTCACCCGAGCGCGAAAGCGCTCCAACTTATCCGAAATGCTGCGGCGCACAACCACGCTCAGAACATGAACGAGGTCTTGACACTGCGATCCTCGTACATCGTTTTCCCGATAGCTCACCCGATTCAGGCATTGTTCTGGACTGAGCCAGGATCTAAAGATTTCTTGGTTATGAGCGCAATCGGCGATCTAAAAACAGCAGGGTTGATAGCCATCTCGTAGCCGCGCATTCGGTGATGCACCGAACGTGCCGTTGAAACTCCGCACCGGGCGCGGGGAGGAGAGCGGCTGTCCGTGAAGTGTCCGCTCTTATGTGTGTGCCGAGCGGATCAACGCCTATCCGGACATGATGCATTCCCAGGCCTCAAAGGCGAGACCTGGGGCATCCGGCACCCGGCCCTTAAATACGGATGCGGGTTGCAGCTGTTGCTTGCTGCGGCTAGGCCCTTTCTGCGCGGGTGGGCTTGTAGCCGGAGAGGCCGTAGTAGGCGACGTAGAGGTAGCCGATGATGGGAATGACGAAGGCGTATTGAATTCCGACGCGATCGGCGAGCCAGCCGAAGAGCAGCGGGATGGCGGCGCCACCGACGTTGCCAATGGTGATGACGCCCGAGCCTTTGCTGGTCATGGGGCCGAGCTCGGCGATGCCGAGGGCAAAGATGTTGGGATACATGACGGAGTTGGCAATGCCGCAGAAGACCAGGCTCCATATGGCGACGGGGCCAGTAGTGAACATGGAGATGAACAGCAGTACTACGCCGAGGAAGCCGAGAATGACGAGCAGCTTTTCCGCCTTGACCCATTTCATGATAAAGCTGCCGAGGAAGCGGCCGATCATCATGCTGAGGTAGTAGAGCGTGAGCATGAAGCCGGCGGTTTCGACGCTGCCGATTCCCTGCGCCTGGCAGAACTTGATGGTGATGGCGGCGAGAGATATCTCAAGGCCAACATAAAAGAAGATGCCGACCATGCCGAGGACGGTGTGCGAGTAGCTCCAGATGCTGCGGCCGAGCAGCGGGTCGCTGTCGGTACCGGGACGAAATGCACGGGTGAGGGTGATGGCGGGCAGGTTCAGGAACATGACGGTGAGGCCGAGGATAAGTAGTGCGGCGGCGATGGCCATGTAAGGGCCTGACAGCATGTGGGCGGCGCTGGTCTCTGTCGAAATCTTGCTGGTATCGGAGAGGATGAAGCGGGCTGCAACCAACGGTGCGATGAGCGAGCCGAGAGAGTTGAAGGCCTGCGCCAGAGTGAGGCGCGCGGGGGCGCTGTGCTCGGGACCGAGGATGGAGACGTAAGGGTTGGCCGAGGTCTGAAGGGCGCAGACACCGGCGGCCAGCACAAAGATGGCTGCCAGCGTCATGTGAAAGCTGACCATGTTGGCGGCGGGAATGAAGAGTAGGGCGCCACACACCATGATGAGCAGCGAGATGACCATGGTGCGCTTGTAGCCCACCGCCTCAATGAGTTTGGCAGAGGGAACCGAGAAGACAAGATAAGCGAAGAACCAGGCTGCAGTAGCCAACATCGCCGGTCCGTGGGTCAGTTTGAAAGTGTCTTCGAGCTTGGCAACAAGGGTGTTGTTGAGGCTGGTGAGAAACCCGAAGATTCCGAACAGCGCCGTGACAATGATGAACGGGACAAGATAGCTCGGTGCATTTGGTGCCGCCGATGATGTGGATCGTGTTGCCATAAGAGGTCTTCCTCCGCTTCCTTGATTGATCGCTTGGTGCTGAATGCCCGGATTCCCGCGGCTCAAGCTTGCGCGCGGCAGGCAGCGTGCGGAAACCTTGAAAAGTACCGAAACCACTGTACGCATTGGGGTGAAGGTACGTCCAGCGGAAACTGAAAAGGTTTTCAGGGACAAGGGGCCTCCGAATTCGGGCACGTCCGTCCATTTACACTGGAATTGCATGATTTCCGCGCTTACATGGACCCCGGAAGGGGTTCGCTTCATCGATCAGACCCGGCTCCCACTTGAAGAGAGCTACGTACTCGCCACTACCTATGAAGCAGTGGCCGAGGTGATTGTGACCATGGTTGTGCGCGGCGCGCCGGCCATCGGCGTTTCGGCTGCTTACGGCATCGCGCTGGGCGCAAAGCACACCAAGGCCAGGACGGCCGCGGAGTTTGCTCCGGAGTTTGAGCGGATTTGCGCGCGGCTGGCGGGTACTCGGCCAACGGCGGTGAACCTGTTTTGGGCGATCGACCGCATGAAGGGGCTGTTTGCCAATCTGCTGGACTCCGGCGCGTCGCTTGGCCAGGTGCAGGACAGGATTCTGGCAGAAGCGCACGCTATGTATGACGAAGACATTGCCGCCTGTAAGGCGATGGGCGCATTCGGCGGAGCGTTGATGCCCGAAGAGGGCGGCGTGCTGACGCATTGCAACGCCGGGGCGCTGGCCACCTGCGGCTACGGAACTGCGCTGGGCGTAATTCGTTCAGCTGTGGAACAGGGCAAGAATATTCATGTGTTCGCGGACGAGACGCGGCCCTTTCTGCAAGGTGCGCGGCTGACCGCGTGGGAACTGATGGCCGACGGCATCCCGACCACCGTGATCTGCGACAACATGGCCGCGAGCCTGATGAAGGCGGGTCGGATCCAGGCAGTGGTGGTGGGCGCGGACCGTATTGCGGCGAACGGCGATGCGGCCAACAAGATTGGCACGTATAACGTGGCGATTCTCGCTAAGGAGCACGGCATTCCATTCTACGTGGCGGCGCCGTGGTCCACGATCGATTTGGCAACAAAGACCGGCGATGCGATTCCTATTGAAGAGCGTCCGCAGATTGAAGTGACTCACCACGGCGGCAAGCAACTGACGCCGAACGGGGTGGGAATCTGCAATCCGGCATTCGACGTGACTCCAGCGAAGTACATTACCGGGATCATTACGGAACGCGGTGTGCTGCGCGCGCCTTATAACGAATCGTTGAAGCAGATGGAACTGGTGGCGGGGTAAAGCAGAAGCTCTACACTAGCGGAGTGGTGCTTCCCCGCCCTCACACGTTCCAGCTTCGGCAGCGGTCCCTGACGCGCGGCATTCTGCTGTCTCTTGGCGCGTTTTTTGCGAGCTTGCGGCTGGCCGGATTTCCTTATATCGAAAATTTGCATGGGTCGCACTGGCAGATTCTGGCGGTGCCGTTTGCGTGCTGGGGGATGGTGGAAACGGCTCGCTGCCTGGGGCGCAGATGGAGCCTGTACCATGCGGGGGTTCTGATTCTGCTGTACTCCGAGTTGATGATTCTGGCGATGGTGCTGTTCTTGTGGGTGTTTTTGTAGGGGCGAATCCCATGCTGGCCGCGGAAACAAAACCGTGGAACCATGCACGAACTAAGGGCGCCCCGGCTCCCCGGTAACCCAGGTGGGGCACCCGATTTCAATTCTTCCAATAACTCCTGTGGTGCGTGTAGCATGGGGCAGGACGTAGCCAATTCCGCCCATGAATCAAGGAACGATTCAAGGATGCGGATTCAGGGTTTGATCCGGGCAGGGCGCCCAACACCTAGAACGAGGGGAGAGAGCGATGCTCAAGGGATTTCGGGATTTCATTCTGCGTGGCAATGTCATGGACTTGGCGGTCGCGTTCATCATGGGCGCGGCGTTCAGCGCGATTGTTACGTCGCTGGTGAAGGACGTACTCATGCAGTTCATCGCCGCTATTGTAGGTAAACCGGACTTCAGCGCCGTGGTGGTCAACGTGCGGGGCACGCCGATCAACATCGGCAACTTTCTGAACGCAACCGTCTCGTTTCTGATTGTGGCCTTCGTGGTTTATTTCTTCATGGTGCTGCCGTTGAATACGCTGATGGCCAAGTTCAAGGGACCCGCGCCGGAGGTTCCCCCGGCTACGAAGCCCTGCGCGGAGTGCCTGAGCGAGATACCGCTGGCGGCAAAGCGCTGCGCACACTGCACACAGCCGGTAGCATAGATCCGGCTGCGCTGTTCTCAGTCCATCTCGCGCAAGGGGCGTGAAAACACGTAGAAGCCGATGTAGATGGCCGCTGCGAGTGCGGACATCATGGCTAGCGCGTGGCCGGTGGGGATGTGGCGCGACATTTCGCCGGCCAGCAGCGCGCCCAGCGGCGGCAGGCCGAGGAAACATGTAGCGTAGATGCTCATTACGCGGCCGCGCATCTCGTCGGATGACAGATGCTGGATGGCCACGTTGAAGGAAGAGATCATGAGGATTGCGCTGTAGCCCTCGACCAGAGCCAGGCATTGCGAAAGCGCAAAATTGCGTGAGTAGCAGAAGCCGATGATGGCCGCAAAAAAGAACAGGCCCGCGACCACGACTACCCTTCCGCGACGGCGAAGCATACCGAGGCTGGCGACAGTGACGGCGCCGAGCACGGCTCCCAGTCCAGAGGCGGCAAGCAGCCAGCCAAGCCCGGATTCACCGGTGTGCAACTGCATCTTCGCAAAGAAGGGAATAAAGGTGAGGAATGGAATGGCGAGAAAGCTGGCTACGGCGGTCATCCAAACGAGGATGAGCATCTGAGGCTGTTCGCGCAGATAGCTGAATCCCTGGCGAAGGCTGGTGAGGTAGCTGGGGTGAAGGCGCTGCTCCTGCTCCGGATAGCGGATGCGGGTAAGCGCCCAGAGCACGGCAAGAAAACTCAAGCCATTGAGGAAGAAGTTCCCGGCCATGCCGACAGCGGCCATGGCGTAGCCGCCCAGCGTTGGACCGAGGATGCGCGACATGTTGAATTGAGCGGAGTTGAGGGCGATGGCGTTGGTGAGATCGTCGCGCGGCACCAGGCGCGGCACCAGCGCCTGGTAGCTTGGCGCATTGATGGCCATGGCCATGCCGTTGAGGAAGGACAGGACGACTACTTCCCATACGGTAATGATCTTGAGCCAGGTAAGCACGGCCATTGCAAAGGCCAGCAGCATCATGATGGATTGGGTGACAAGGAGAAGGCGGCGCTTGTTGACGCGATCGGCGACAACTCCGCCAAAGAGCGTGAAGATGAGAAACGGAATGGAGCCGGCGAAGCCGACGACGCCGAGCCAGAATGCGGAGTTGGTGAGGGAGAGCACGAGCCAGCCCAGGGCTACGTTCTGCATCCAGGTGCCAATGTTGGAGAGAAAGTTTCCGCTCCAGAAGAGGCGAAAGTTGGGATGGCGCAGTGCGCTGACGACTCGCGGCCACTTTTCGTCCTGCTCAACAGCAAAGGCCTGCGTGGCCGCCGCTGCTTCTTCGACGGCCAAGCTCGGGGGCTCACGATTCAACTCGCGGTCCGCGTTCAGAATAGGTGACCTCAGCTCTTAGTGTAAGCTGTGAGTTTATTGTTGTGCAGCCGGAAGTGCTGTGTGCTGCCGACTCGCGTCGGAGCACAGAAGCGATACGCCGGCTCCTTAATCTGCACGCAAAGCTGGTTCTGCTCATGACTGTTTTGAAGCCGTTCGCCCTGGTTTTCCTTCTGGTTTCGATTCCCTATTCGCTTGCGGGACAAACGCCAGCACCGGTTCCCGTGCCGACGGTTTTTGGCTATGCGGACTTTACCGCGCAGGCCAAGATCGAGGAGAAGTTCCTGGCGGTACCCGACGCCAGGCTGGCCGGGCAGCACCTGAAGACTCTGACCGCGGAACCACACATGGCAGCAACGCCGGAAGACCACAAGACGGCGGAATATGTGGCAGAGAAGTTTCGCGCCGCGGGGCTCGATACGGAGATCGTTCCCTACCGCGTGCTGCTGAACCAGCCTAAAACGGTGCGCGTGGAAGCATTCGACGCAAGCGGGAAGCTGCTCATGAGCGGGCCCACCAGGGAGCACGTGGACGGCGACCCCCAACAGGACGATCCGCGAGTGGTTATGCCGTTCAACGGTTCTTCAGCATCGGGGGACGTGACGGGCGAGGTAGTCTACGCCAACTACGGGCGTCTGGAAGACTTCAATCAGCTTGCGGCGCAGAACATCGACCTGCACGGCAAAATTGTGCTGGCGCGGTACGGGTCGAACTTCCGCGGCGTAAAGGTTTATCTGGCAGAACAGCGTGGCGCAATTGGTGTGCTGCTCTACTCGGATCCGCAGGACGACGGCTACTACAAGGGCGACGCTTATCCTAATGGACCGTGGCGGCCGGAGACCGGGGTGCAGCGCGGATCGGTTCAATATCTCTTTAAATATGCCGGCGATCCGGAGACGCCCGGCGTGGCGTCGACGCCGGATTTGCCGGATTCGGCGCGCATCAAGAACTTTGTGGGGCAGAATGGCAACCAGCCCGGCATCATCTCCATTCCCATCAGCTATCACGATGCGGCGCCAATTCTGCAGGCGCTGAAGGGACCGGGGGTTCCGCAGCAGGGCTGGCAGGGCGCGCTGCCTTTCAGCTATCACCTGGGGCCAAGCGGGGTGAAGGTTCACCTGGTCTCGGATCAGGACTATCAGCGGCGCATTATCTGGGATGTGATCGGCAAGATCAAGGGATCGGAATATCCGGACGAATGGGTATTGGCCGGCAATCATCGCGACGCGTGGGTGTATGGCGCAGTGGACCCCTCGAGCGGGACTGCTGCCATGCTGGAATCGGTGCATGGGATTGGCACGTTGATCAAGCAAGGCTGGCGGCCCAAGCGGACAATTGTCTTTTGCAGTTGGGATGCCGAGGAGCAGGGCCTGATTGGCTCGACCGAATGGGTNNACAGCGGTGTCGGGGCCGGACTTTTCCGCATCGGCAGTGCCCTCGCTGAAGGAGTTTGTCCGCGAGGTGACGCGCGCTGTTCCCAGCCCGCTGGGCGGAACGGTCTACCAGCAGTGGAGGGCGAAGCACCCTGGCGACGAGGACCGGCGTGGCTCAAATACGCAACAGCCGGCCGCGGAGGTGCAATTGGGCGTCCTCGGCTCGGGCTCCGACTTCACGCCGTTTCTGCAGCATGTGGGCGTGCCCTCGACGGATGTCGACTCTGGCGGCCCGTACGGCGTATATCACTCCACCTTTGACGACTTCGCGTGGTACACGCAAAACGCCGATCCCCATTTTGTTTATTTGCAGGAGATGGCGCGTGTATTTGGACTGGAAGCCCTGCGCATGGCCGATGCGGACGTGCTGCCGTACGACTACGTGACCTATGCCCGGGAGATATCCGCCTATATCGGCGCGGCCGAACACAAGGCTGGGGATGCAGGGTTAAGTTCGCTTGATTTCGCGCCCGCCGAGGCGGCTGCCGGCCGACTGGCGAATGCTGCCCGCAAGGCGCATACCCTGGAGACGGCTGCCTCAGGAGACCTTTCCAGGCTGAACCTGGCGCTGCGCCAAACCGAGTCCGCGTTCATCTCCGAGGCCGGGCTGCCGAATCGGCCATGGTACCGGCACACGATCTATGCTCCAGGCGAGGTCACTGGGTATTCGGCAGTAGTGATTCCCGGGGTGAATGAGGCCATCGACGCACGGAATCCGGATCTGGCTGCCGCGCAGTTGACGGTGTTGACGCAGGCTCTGGACCGGGCGGCGCAAACCCTTGAAAACGCCCACTGAAACGCTTCCCTGCCCCATTTGCCGGGCCGGTGAATTTGACCTGCTCAAAGTGTGATTTAGATCACATCTGTTCACCCGGGCCATTGACCAGCCCCACCTCCGCTCGTATCGTTAAAAGTTGAGTATGAAGATTTCCGGAAACACAATGCGGATCGGGATCGCGGCTGCCATTATTGTGGGCACCATTGGGTGGCTGGCGTTTACCGGCTACGGAGCGAATAAGAGCTACTACGTCACGATCGCCGAGTTGGGCGGCATGGGCGACAAGGCCTACCACAGCCAGTTACGCGTGGAAGGGTTTGTGCTGCCGGGCTCGATTGAGCAGGACGGCACCCACGTGACGTTTGTGCTGAATGAGTTTGAAAGCCACTCTCCGAAAGCCACTTCAGGCCACATGCTGAAGGTGATTTACAAAGGTTCTGAGCCACCTCCGGACACATTCAAGGACGATGCGCAGGCACTGGCTGAGGGAACCTACGGACGCGATGGGCAGTTCCACGCCACGGTGCTTCAAGCCAAGTGCGCCAGCAAGTACGCTCCGGCCCAGCCTAATGGGAAGCCGGCCAGCCCTGCTGCTACGAAGCCGGCTGCTGCGTCAGGAACCGCACCAGCGGGGACTACGCCAGCTGTTCCGCCGGCCAACCAGACCGCAGCCTACTGAAAGCATGAACGAGAACCCGCCCGAGGCCGCTGGCAGTTCCCCTTGCGCCCGGCTTGATCAAGTTTCAAGACTATTTGGCTCCTTTGCAGCGTTGCGCCAGGTTTCAGTGGACCTGGAGCCAGGCCGCTGCTACGTGCTCATCGGCGAGAACGGCGCGGGCAAATCCACGCTATTGCGCATTCTGGCGGGCCTGCTGCGGCCCAGCTTCGGCACCGTAAACGTGTTTGGCGGCCACGAGCCGCATGAAGTGCGCGAGCGCATCGGCTACATGAGCCACGCTCCAATGCTCTACGACGAGTTGACAGGCCAGGAAAATCTTCGCTACTTTGCAAGCCTCTACCCCGGACGTCCATGTCTGGCGCCTTCCGAGGCGCTGCGCCAGGTGGGTCTGGACCCCGACCTCACTCGCACGCTGGGTCAGTATTCGCAGGGGATGCGCCAGCGGACGTCATTAGCGCGGGTGCTGCTGCCGGTGCCTGAACTGCTGCTGCTCGACGAGCCGTTTTCAAACATGGACGTGGAGAGCGCCCGCCAGATGGTCGAGTTGCTGGCCAGCTTCCGCCATGGCAGTCGCACCATCGTTATCACCACCCACCAGCGCGACCTGGCTGCGCCCATCGCCGACTGGGTGCTGGCGTTGAAGGCAGGCCGTGTCGCCAGTTTTGAACCTGGGAGCCCCACCCTATGAAGACCAACGGCGCGCGGTTCCTTGAAAACCTCGGCATTGCGTTTGAGTTGCGCGAGTATGAAGTGGATCCCTGAGGACTTGTCGGCAACCACGGTGGCAAAGAAGATCGGCATGCCGGCGGAGCAGGTGTTCAAAACGCTGCTGACTACCGGCGGTCCGGGCGTGTGTGTGTTTGCTGTGATTCCCGGCAACGAGGAGCTGGACTTCAAGAAGCTGGCGCGCGCCGCAGGCCTTCGCAAGGCGGAGATGGCGCCCCTGAAGGACGTGCAGCCGCTTACAGGTTACATTCGCGGCGGGGTGACGTTGTTTGGCGCAAGAAAGCCCTACCCGGTCTATATCGACGAGACGGCCGTTCTATTTGACCAGATCAGCGTCTCGGCGGGAGCCCGCGGGACTCAGCTCATCCTTTCGCCTCAAGACTACCTTCGCGCCGCGCACGCCCTCGACGTCGAAGTCCAGACCGCCGACTTGACCAAACACATACACTCCGAGGGTCGCGCTTGATGCCTCGCGCTTTGTGGACTCACCTCGTCAAAGACCTTCGCATCGAATGGCGCTCTCTTGACGCCATCATTTCGATGCTTTTCTTTTCCGGCCTCGTGGTCGTGTTGTTTTCAGTCGCGTTCGATCCACGCGGCGAGTTCTCTCAGCGGATCGCCGGCGGCGTCCTCTGCGTAGCCACCATGTTCGCCTCCGTCAGCGCACTCAACCAGGCGTGGGCACGCGAAATCCGCCACAATGTCATGGACGCGCAGCGCATGGTCCCCTCGCCCGGTGCCGAGCTCTATCTCGCCAAGGTGATCGTCAATTTCTTCTTCGTCTCCATCGTTCAGGTCATCCTGGCGCCCTTCTTTTTCATCTTCTATAACCTCCACATCGCCGGACAAGGATGGCTCCTCGCGCTGGTGTTGCCCCTCGGCACCTGGGCGCTCGTCGGCAACGGAATCTTCTTCGCTGCCCTCTCCATCACCAGCCGCAATCGCGAATTCCTGCTCTCGCTCATCCTGTTCCCCATCTTCATCCCCGCGCTGCTGGCCATGGTGCAGGCCACCACCGCCATCCTCACTGGCGAAAGAGATCCAACGCTATGGATCAAGCTGCTGGCGGGCTACGACATCATCTTCACCACCGTGAGCCTGCTGCTGTTCGATGTCGTGTTGCACGCGGAATAAAGGTCGTGGGCAGATCAGGGCTGGCGCGGCGATTTCGGTTTTTCGCACGCCAAGCTCCCTTCCTCCCTGAGATGGAGACCGAGGCTCCTCTGCCGTCGTACACTGGAAGCGCTCCTGAACAAAACGGGGCTTTGGCCCGCGGAATGCCAGGAACGGACTGAATAGAATGAAAAAAATTGCTATCGGACTTTACGCTGCCGTCGTCGTTGCTCTCATGATCTGGGGCTTTTACCAGGCCATTTACGTTGCGCCTGACGATGCCATGCAAGGCGAACTGTTCCGCATCATCTATTACCACGTGCCCTCGGCCGCGGTTGCGTTCCTGTTCTTCGCGGTCAGTCTTGCCGGCTCCATCGGCTATCTCTCGTACCGCCGAAGCCATCCAGAGCGCGCGCAGGGCGCCGACGCATGGGCGCTCGCCGGCGCCGAGGTCGGCGTGATCTTTT
>PKXI01000049.1 GCA_003133425.1 Acidobacteriaceae bacterium | reverse complement strand
TACAAGGACTGGGGCACAGGAGAACCCGTCGTGTTCAGCCATGGCTGGCCACTAAATGCCGATAGTTGGGAGGCTCAGATGCTCTTCCTGGCGACCCACGGCTATCGCTGCATCGCCCATGACCGTCGTGGCCATGGCCGATCGAGCCAGCCCTGGAACGGCAACGACATGGAAACCTACGCTGATGACCTCGCGACTCTCTTGGAAACGCTCGACCTCAAACGCGCGACTCTGGTCGGTTTCTCCGCGGGTGGTGGCGAAGTCGCCCGCTATATCGGTCGCCACGGCACGAAACGTCTGGCCAAAGCGGCGCTGATCTCCGCAGTCCCGCCGCTGATGCTGAAGACGGCGGCCAATCCCGGCGGCCTGCCAATGAAGGTCTTCGACGAAATCCGCGCCGGCTCCGTCGCCGGCCGATCGCAATTCTACAAGGACCTCGCAAGCGGGCCGTTCTTCGGCTTCAACCGGCCGGGCGCGAAGGTCTCACAGGGCATGATCGACTGGTTCTGGTTTCAGGGTATGCAGGCCGGCCATAGGAACACGGTCGAATGCATCAAGGCGTTCTCGGAGACGGACTTCACCGAGGACCTCAAGAAATTCGACGTCCCAACGCTAATCGTTCACGGCGACGACGACCANNCTATGCAGGCGCACCCCATGGCTTGACCGAGACTCACAAGGAGCAACTCAATGCCGACCTGCTGGCATTCCTCAAGGCCTGAGGTCCAGGCAGTGCCGCGGCTCCGGGCCGCTGCTCGTCTTACCTTCAATCGATGAAAACCCCTATCGCAATTGTCGCAGCGCTTCTTGCGATCGCAGGAAATGTCCCCTACCTGCGGGATATCATCCAAAAGAAAGTTAAGCCGCATCCATATACTTGGCTTGTTTGGACAATTGTATCGTGCATCGTGTTCTTCGGACAAGTCGCACGTGGGGCAGGTATCGGCGCGCTTTCTACAGCGGCGTCCGAGATCTTCACTGTCATCATTTTCCTGTTGTCGCTCAAGTATGGCTTTAAGAACACACGACGAATTGATACGTATTGCCTAATCATTGCCCTCGTTGGCATTATTCCTTGGCTATTGACCAAAGACCCAACCATTTCCGTGGTCATCGCTGTCAGCATCGACCTCTTTGCGTTTTCTTCGACAGTCAGGAAGACATGGAACGAGCCAAAGACAGAGACTCCAACGCTATATGGCATGAACGTGCTGCGCCATATCGTGACGCTCTTTTCATTTGAGGCGTACAATGTCGCGACAACGCTGCATTCGATCGTGATGATCGCGGCTAATTCGCTGATGACAGGGCTTATCTTGAGTAAGAATCCAAAACGGCTGGATAAGATGAAGGGGCGGTTGATGGTCGCGTTTCAGAGACTGACCAGATCGAGCGCACCGGCAACAACGATTTTGATTCGGATTCTCGTCGGCGCAGTGTTCTTCTCAGAGGGGATTCAGAAGTTTCTGTTCTCTGATGCTCTGGGTGTGGGCCGCTTTGCGAAGATCGGCATACCGGAGCCTCTTATCGTGGCCCCTTTTGTAGGTGTGGTCGAGATCGCGTTCGGCGCGTTCATCCTGCTCGGTTTCCTGACGCGATTATCAGCGGTCCCGTTGCTCATGGATATTTCGGTCGCAATCGCAACGACGAAAATTCCGATGCTGCTCGACAAGGGCTTCTGGGCGGCCGCACATGAGGCACGCACCGACGTCTCCATGCTGCTTGGACTCATATTCCTATTAATCGTTGGAGCTGGGCCGTGGTCGGTGGACGCAAGACTGTTCCGTTATTTGTCTCAGCGCAAATGAAACGAACTGTTGAAGGAGGAGAATTTAAATGATTTCGAATGAGCCACGACGCGGATGGCCTCGAAATGGAGGACTTCTGATGGGAGGTGTGGCGGCGCTGTCAACCTCGCATCGTCTCCTGGCACACCCGCAGGCCACGTAAGAAGGCGCGGGATGCCCACTATAGGGCCCATTCCATCTCCACCATTACACCCGTGTCCGTCCGGAGTCAGTAGCGAATGTCCGCCATTTGCCGGATCCAGAAGGGGGCCACCGTGTGTCGAAAATTCCCGCCCGTCCCCGCCACCGCTCGCGCGATCAACGCGCGAAACTCCTCCGGCGTGTACGCCCGCCGGATAGACTGGCGCCCATCCAGCACATTCACTCTCGGCAAGCACAGCGGCGCGAACGCGGTGAACAGAGCCAGCGGCACACGATGCCGAACCAGGTCCAGAATCACGAACCGCCGGCAAGCTCGCCCGACATTGCGGATCATCTCGACAAACTCATCAGCGTGCAGGTGGTGCACCAGGCATACGCTCACGGCCACGTCGGCTTGCGGCAGAGCCTCCCGCACGGCGTCCAGTTTCAGAATCGGGAACTCCCTCACGCCACGCTCTGGCGGCCGCAGATCCACGCCCAGCACATCCGCCCCCATTTGCCGCCGCACTTTCTCCAGCAACCCTCCGTGCCCACACCCGATATCCAGAACGCGCCGTGCCGCCTGCCCATCCCGTTTCAACGCCCGCACGATCGCCGCATGGTTACCCAACAGGCTGTGGGTCTGGGAAAGTCCACGGTGCACCCGCTCCAACACCTCGGGCAGCAGTCCACCGCCATCCAGAATCTCTTCCTCAAAGGAACGCTGCATCTCTCCGTATAATGACATT
>PKXI01000031.1 GCA_003133425.1 Acidobacteriaceae bacterium | reverse complement strand
CGAACTCAGCACTGTCCAGTATTAAGAAACAACGGCAAAGACCCGCCGTAAACCTCAAATTGAGCCCTCAACTCCGCAAGGGGCTTGTAACGGATGTCCCCGGTCCAATCTGTAACGCATGTCCCGGTACACTCACTCCTTAGGAAGGGTCTTTGCTCTTGCTGCTCGGCAAGGGCAGGCGTTGCGGNNGCGTAGGGCAGGAGCCCTCACTGAAACGGGTAGAAAGTTAGTTATGTGTATTTGTAAGAGTTGGTAGCTGCGCTGAAAACCTGCCGTTTATGAGCCTGGACATACCTCAAAGATCCGATGCTGCGCATGATCTATTGAATAGTGCCGTAGAAAATACGTTGGACTATTTGCGCGGCGCGGTCTGAGTACGTCAATGAGTGAATTGGTCTGTTAACCGTAAACCCAGAATTCCGCGGAAGCAGATCGGGAATAGAGTACCGGCTTAGAAGGCATGTGCTCCATCGCGCTAGCTGGATACCAAGACTGTCGTCGGATAACACATCGATTACCGAGGGGGTATCTGAACGCTGCCGCTTCCAATTGTCCGGCGCCCGCTAGCACTTCGTCCGGAACTTGGCATGTCCCACGGCCTTCAAACCGCCTCCTGAAGAGACCGTACATAGAGAGTCGGCGAGAGGCCAGTCTCACGCTTGAATGCCGTGCTGAATGCACTCACCGACTGATAGCCGGCCATTTCGGCGATATCGACCATAGGTAGGTCTGCCGATGCCAACGCGCTTTTCGCAAGCGTCATCCGCCAGTTGGCCAGGTATTCGATTGGCGGAACGCCGACAATCTGCGCGAAGCGTGACGCAAGCGCCGATCGGGACATACCCACTTCGCGGGCGAGCGCAACGAGAGTCCATGGCCGCCTTGTGTCGGAATGCATGATGTGAAGCGCAAGCCCAATTTTTGGGTCCGCGAGGCCAGCCAGCAGGCCGCGGCCGCCGGCGCCGATATCGGCGGGACGATATCGCAGCGCATCAATAAGAATGACCTCAAGGAGACGATCAAGCACAAGCGAACGGCTAGGCCGGTCGGCAAGCGCTTCGTCGCCTAACGTCGCCAGCAATGCGCACAACCGGCCGGCCTCAGCTTCATTACCCCGTACCTTCACAATGGGCAGCATCAGGGTCGAGATGAGATCGCGATTGGCGGCAGCGAATTTAAAGTTTCCAGCGATGAACCGTGTGACGCGAGTTGGGCATGCAGGCGACAAAAGTAACCCAGGGTCTTCCAAAGCGGCCATGAAATCGACCGGTTTGTCTCCACCGAACGCTGACATCGTCCAGTTCGGCGGTGAGGCCATCAGCATGAAGTCACCGGCCTCAATATCGAAACTGATCCCGTCTTCCCGTTCGACGTGACAGGCTCCTTCAATAATTTGACCGAACACCACAACGTTGGTTGGATGAAAACTGATTTTCCATGCGTCATGTGCCTCAACAACGCGCCAAAAGACCGCTTGGGGCTTCAACAGTCCGACGATTTGAGGCAAAGGGTCCAATTTGGACTCCTGATAAACAAATGTAGACTTCCGAATATATACGATTCAGCTTCTCGCGGCTAGATTGGTCTTGGGTGGACCGGGAACAGCCCCTCCGACCGCGGACCACAGTCGGCCGGGGCAAAAAATCAGGAGAAATCACATGCGTGTTTTTGTCACCGGTGCTACGGGATTCATTGGATCTGCCGTTGTTGAGGAGCTAATCGGGGGCGGACATTCCGTCACCGCCCTCGCGCGATCGGAAGAGGCGGGAAAGAAGTTGTCGGCAAAAGGGGTCCAGCCACATCTTGGCAACCTCGATGATATGGAAAGCCTGCGCAGCGCAGCCGGCGCGGCGGACGGGGTGATACATCTCGCCTATATGCACGGCCTGTCACAAATCCCGTTCGTGCAGCGCCTGCGCATTATCTTCGGCGGACTGCCAACCGGCATCGTCTCGCGGTTCCTGGTGGTCTCCGCCGATGCTGACCGTCGTGCAATCGATACGATTGGTACCGCTTTGAAGGGATCGGGACGGCCGCTGGTTACAACATTTGGCACGCTAGGCCTTTCGCACGAAGGGTTCCGTGCGGCGAAACCGGCGACGGAAGATGATGAGTTCGATCCCCTCTCGCCGGGCATCGACCGCGCAAAGACAGAGGAAAAAGTCGAGGCCTGGGCATCTTTAGGTGTACGCGCAACGATGGTTCGGCTTGCGCCGTCGGTTCACGGCGAAGGCGATACCGGATTGGTGCCCCAACTGATTGGCATCGCGCGCAAAAGAGGCCACTCCGGCTATATCGGTGACGGTCAAAATCGCTGGCCGGCCGTGCATCGCCGCGATGCGGCGCGGCTATTCAGGTTGGCGTTGGAAAAGGGAGTCGCGGGGGCGCGCTATCACGGTGTGGCCGAAGAGGGAATCCCTTTTCGTTCAATCGCCGAAGTGATTGGCCGGAAACTAAACATCCCGGTCGGCTCCATATCGGCGAAGGAAGCGGCGAAACAATTCAGTTATTTCGGGGGCTTCGCCGCAACGGACAATCCGTCCTCCAGTAAACGCACCCGTGAGCAGCTAGGTTGGGAGCCAACCGAACCAGAGATGCTCGTCGATCTCAATCTGGCGAGTTACTTCGCAGCCAAGTAATTGATCTCGAAGCCAAGGATACTTACTATGAGCGAAACCAACTTCCGCGGTCCTTTCCGCGTAGATGTGGTCGGCGACATGACTATCGAATGGGACGTCCCCATCGAGACCGACGACGGGGTCGTCCTGCGTGCGGACGTCTTCCGTCCAACCGCGACCGGCGCCTACCCGGCCATCATCACCTATGGACCTTACGCCAAGGGATTGCCCTTCCAGCAGGGCTTCCCCGCGGCCTGGCAAGGGATGATCGCCGAACACCCCGACGTCGTTGAGGGGTCCAGCGGAAAATACCAGAACTGGGAGGTTGTCGATCCCGAGAAGTGGGTGCCGGACGGGTACATCTGCGTTCGCGTGGACTCTCGCGGGGCCGGGCGCTCGCCTGGCATTCTCGATCTATTCTCTGAGCGCGAAACCCACGACCTGTACGAGTGCATTGAGTGGGCCGCGGCTCAGACTTGGAGCAACGGCCGAGTGGGCCTGAACGGCATCTCGTTCTACGCGATGAACCAGTGGCGCGTCGCCGCGCTTCAACCGCCGCATCTGACCGCGATTTGTGTGTGGGAAGGCTCGGGCGACTTCTACCGGGACGCTGGGTATCACGGGGGAATCAGGTCCTCCTTTGTCGCGAGCTACTACCGTTCGGTGCTGGCCACGCAGTACGGCCTGGGCGAGAGGGCCGGGCGAAATCCCTTGACCGGGCAGTTGATCTGCGGGGATGAGACGTTCTCCGAGGAGGAACTGGCACAACGGCGTGTCGACCTTGTCAGAGTTGTCGGGGAGCATCCGTTTCTCGACGATTACTATCGCGGCCGAATGACCGACTGGTCGCGGATTAATGTGCCCCTGCTGTCCGCCGGGAACTGGGGCGGGCAGGGGCTGCACCTTCGTGGAAGCACGCGCGGATTCGAGCTGGCTGCGTCGGCCGCCAAGTGGCTGGAGATGCACGACGGCACGCACTGGTCGCCTTTCTACGCCCAGTACGGGCTCGACCTGCAGAAGCGCTTTCTCGGCCACTTCCTCAAGGGTGATGATACCGGCTGGGCGCGGCAGCCCCGCGTGCAACTGCGCACACGTCAAGTTATCGATGGTCACACCGAACAGCGGACCGACTCGCATTGGCCTCTTCCCGACACGGCGTGGACCCGTCTGTACCTCGACGCGAACGACGGTTCGATGCGACCGGATGAGCCCACCGTCGAAGCGTCGAAGAGTTACAAGGCCGGGCAAGGTCGGCTCAGTTTCATCTATGTTTGCCCGGAAGATCTTGAGATCGCCGGGCCGGTGGCGGCGCGGCTCTACGTCGAGAGCTCCACCATCGACGCGGACCTGTTCCTCGTGGTACGCGCCTTCTCCCCCGATGGCACGGAGATTGTCTACCAAGGCGCCATCGATCCGCACACCCCGATAGCGCACGGGTGGCTGCGCGCGTCTCACCGGGCTTTGGACAACAACCAGTCACGGCCTTTCCTGCCGGTGCACCGGCACGACCGCGCAGAACCGCTCACGCCCATGACCGTATACGAATTGGACATCGAGATCCTGCCAACCAGTCTGACCCTGCCCGCCGGGTATTCGCTAGCGCTCGACGTGCAAGGACACGATTACGTGCATCCCGGCGCAGCGGGCATGCAGCCCAATTTGCAGGTTCCCCTGACCGGGTCCGGTCCTTTCGTTCATAAAGTCCCGACCGACCGGCCCGCCGACGTCTTCGGCGGCACGGTCACACTCCACACCGGCGGGCGCAACAAGTCCTACATTCTGCTGCCCGTGATTCCGGCCTGATCCTGTTCCGAATCGACACAGTGAAAGGGGGCCCGTGCTTGTATCGAGCGAATTTCGTCGTTCGCTGCAAGTTCGGGATGTTGTTCGGCCAAGCAAATGAGCCAATCTTATTTGCCGCGGGGCAGTGCCAAGTTACACGGAAGTTGAGGAGGGCGAAGGCGTTGACCCGGTGCCAGATGGTCGATCAGCGGCCATAGAAAAGGCGGCTCCGAAGAGCCGCCTCCAGGTTGCGCGGGTGCTGCTTGACCTTCTTCTTGGCGGGCTTGGCCGCCTTGCTCTCGCTGGCTTCGCTCGGTGCCGAGTAGTCGATCTTGCGAATGTAGTCGGCCTTGATCGAAAACGTCTTGTGCTCCACGCCGTCAGCCGTGTACGTCTCGGGCTTGATCTTGCCTTCAACGATGACCGGCGTCCCGGCCTTGAGGGTGGCGGCGAACTTCGCCAACGGCCCCCAAACCTGAATCTGGAACCAATCGGTGTTCTTGTGCTCGGCGCCGTCCTTGTCTTCCCACTGCTCGTTGACTGCAATGCTGAAGTTGACTACATCGCCGTTCGGGGTGGACTTCTTTTCGGCGTCTTTGCCGAGGTTGCCTTCGAGATGGACGTTGTTTTTGTAGCTGGACATGATGTTCTCCTTTTGAATTTGGTCGCGAGTGAATCGGGACATACTGCCGGAACGGACATGGGGCGCAGCGAACTCCCAAGTGCCAAGCAAAGTCTTTTGCGGAGAGGGACCACAACTTGATGGGGAGAGGAATCCGCAAAGCGCAGCGGAGGAGTTTGCGCCGCCGCCGCAGGGCGAGAGCGTTCTTGACGCCTCCATGATGGCCGAGTTGATTGTGACCAAAAAGGAGATCGGGCCTCAGCTCAAAAGTCCACCGGAACCTCGCGGGCCAGGCCGAAAAGCCCCGTAGCGGGTGGTCAACGATTGCCGGTAGCGGGTGGTCAACGATTGCCGTTAGCGGGAAGATACGGGGCCGAGCATTTGATTCTTTGGTTCCTGGATTCGGGGGGCGCTCTTGGCGGCGGGGGGCGCTGCCTCAGTTCGGATGCCGGCTGAAAGGAATATCTGGGCGGACATGGCGGTGTGGACCCAAGTCATTCAAGGCCATTCGCAAGATCGGCGGCACGGGAATCCAGGATGTGTTCCGACTGTGGGCTCAAGTACATCTGCAGTTGGTGCA
This sequence comes from Acidobacteriaceae bacterium, assembly GCA_003133425.1. Next base: position 4,255 of record PKXI01000031.1, on the reverse strand, counting down.
GCGTGTCACCGGCATCCGAGTGTGTATCGACTCCATCAGTTCATGGGATCTGTCGTGATCACAGTGTACGTTTCCAGCGTTTTTCCGGTCTCCTTGTCCTCCCAGGAATCCCACAAGCCTGCGAACGCAAACAGCGATTGATCCTTCATCGCGATGGCATACGGCTGTTTCGTCTTCTCGTCCAGTTTCTTCCACTCGTAGAACCAGTCGGCCGGTACCAGACAGCGCCGGCGCTTCATTGGCTCCCTATAGGCTGCACTTGTGGTAATGGTCTCCGCTTTGGCGTTGATGGTATTGAAGGCCATCTTGCCGTCCTTGGACCAGAACGGTACCATAATACAGCCAAGGTACTAGCCCCATCTCGAATCGGTCAGGGCCGTGATTCTCATCTTTGCCAGACTCCAGATCCCCGACCTCTTAAAGCGGCGCGAATGAGCTTAGTGACAGGCCGTGAACATAGAATCTGCGAATTGAATCCAGAACCGCCGCGAAGAATGTTTCAACAAGTTAAATCCCGATCCGCGTGCAACGTTCTGAACTGGCTTCTCCTAACGAGTCGAGGCGTAAATAGCAGATTCTCTTCCGTCGTGGCGGATGATTCCCGAAGTTTGGCATCAATCCTCTCGGCTAACCGCCGCACGGCCGGATCGCGCAATATGCCTTCGTGAGTGGTCTCGATTTCGGAGCTCTCAATGGCGCCCCGTATAACCGGCTTCCAGCCTAGGAAATAGTCCTCAAAGGGGTCTTCGTTACGCTCGCTGACCCGGAAGACCACCGCATCGCCATTGTAAGGTTCTGGCGTGAATTTACGTTGAATAGAGGGGCCGACTTGCTTTAAGCGCTTCAGGACCTCTTCAAGGCCCGCACTAGCGACGGGTTCGATCTCCAACGTGCTGGGATCAACCGGGAGCTGGTTGCCCTCGTCATCGGTTACCTTCTTCACGAAGCGCTGGGCATGAACGTACATGGCCTTGAGGCGACCAATCGCATAATTAAGCCAAGTGTCCAGGCGGAACGAGAATATTCTGCGTGAGTGCAAAGCTATGCGCCGTAGATAGAACCTCAGAAGGCGGAGCAGCATTTCGCCTTTCGGCTTGAATCTAAGGTACGCGGGATTGAAGCTATCGATCAAAATGAGTACGGCCACGGGTTCGTCCGATTGTTCAAGGATGCGCGCCATTTCGAATGCCACGACGCCACCAAAACAGTATCCCCCGAGATAATAGGGACCGTGAGGCTGCACTGTGCGGATCTCGTCGAGGTAGCAACGAGCTGCCTCCTCTACACTGGCAAATGGTTCGGAACCGTCCAGTCCCTTGGCCTGAAGACAGTAGAACGGTAAATCCGCATCCATGGCCATTGCGAGAGGCCGCATGCCGACTGCGATGCCGTCTGATGCATGGACACAAAAGAATGGCGGTCGCGCAGAGGTTCCTGGCCGGATTCGTACGAGGACTCGCTGTTCGTTCTCATCCTGGATCCGCAGCCAAACGGCAAATTGTTCCACCGTAGGCGCTTCCAGCACGGCCCTGAGCGGCAAGGGATCACCTTGAATGACCTCCTGCAACCGCACCATCAGTTGCACGGCCAATAACGAATGGCCACCAAGATCGAAGAAATTGTCGTGGCGGCCGACCCGATCCAGTTTGAGAACCTCAGCCCAGATGGCGGCCAGCTTCATCTCCATCTCGCCCCGAGGAGGTTCGTAGCCGCGGGTCGAGTAGGAAGCGGTCTCGGGTGCCGGCAGTGCCTTGCGATCCAGCTTGCCGTTGGGCGTCAGCGGCAAAGACTCCAGACAAACATAGGCCGCCGGTACCATGTAGGCGGCCAGGCTCGCGGACAGGTGCGATCGGAACTGCTCCGCGCCTGCAGCCCCCAGTTCCTGCTCGCCGGAGAGTGAGGCCGTGTAGTAGGCCACCAGTCGCTTATCGCCGGGCGTGTCTTCGCGGGCAATCACCGCCACCTCGCGCACTGCGGGGTGCTCGGCCAGACGTGCCTCAATCTCGCCTAACTCAATGCGGAAGCCGCGGATCTTCACCTGGAAATCGTTTCGCCCAAGGTACTCGATGTTGCCGTCGGCAAGCCACCGGGCAAGGTCTCCAGTGCGGTACATCCGCGCACCCGGCTCGGAACTGAACGGATCAGCAACGAATCGCTCCGCCGTCAGTTCAGGACGGTTCAGATACCCCCGCGCCACCTGCACTCCACCGATGTACAGTTCCCCCGTTACTCCCATCGGCACCGGTTCCCCGTGCCCGTCTAATACGTACATCTGGGTGTTCCAAACCGGCTTCCCAATCGGCACCATGGAATCTTTGAAATTGGCCGGGGCGGTCCACGCCGTCACGTCCACCGCTGCCTCGGTCGGGCCGTAGAGGTTGTGCAGCGCTGCATGCGGGATACGCTCCTGGAAACGCTGCAGCAATGCCGCCGGCAGCGCTTCACCGCTGCACACTACCCGTACCAGGCTCGGCATGTTCGACAAATCCTCATGCTCAAGAAATATCTGCAGCATCGAGGGAACGAAGTGCATGGTGGTGATCTTGTTCCGACGGATGGTCTCCACCAAATAGCCCGGGGCCTTATGTCCTTCCGGACGCGCCATCACAAGCTTGGCGCCGGTTTGCAAGGTCCAGAAAAACTCCCAGACCGACACGTCGAATCCGAACGGGGTCTTCTGCAGCACCGCTTCGCCAGGTTCAAGCCCATACGCATGCTGCATCCACACCAGCCGGTTGACTACCCCACGATGATGGACCAGAACTCCCTTGGGGTTCCCCGTCGATCCGGACGTGTAGATAACGTAGGCGAGATGCTCCGGCCTCAGTCCAACGGCTTGCAAAGCGGGGTTGGTCAAAGGATGACTGCTCCACGCAGCACTTGCAGCCGTCAGGTCGAGAACCGGAACTTTGCCGCCGATGCCGCAGAACAGTCCCGTCAGATGACGCTGCGTCAGCAGAGCCAAAGGCTCGGAGTCTTCCAACATGAAGCGCAACCGTTCCACCGGGTAGGCCGGATCAAGCGGAAGATACGCTCCACCGGCCTTCAGAACAGCCATCAGCGCTACCACCATCTCGAAGCTGCGTTCCAGGCAAACGGCCACCCGGGCATCCGGCCCGACACCCAGCTCTCGCAGGTAATGCGCTAGCTGGTTGGAACGCCGGTTCAGTTCGGCATAACTGATCTCCTCACCCTCGCAGACAACAGCCGAAGCATCCGGGGTCCTGGCCACCTGCTCTTCAAACAGCTCATGTACGCACTTGCCACGGGGAAAATCGGCCTTCGTATCGTTCAGTTCGTACAGAAGATAACAGCGCTCGTTCTCAGGAAGCATAGGCAGGCAATCAACGGTTTGGGCATCGTCGGCCACCATGGCTTGAAGCAGATTGCGAAAGTATCCCAAGTAGCGCTTGATCGTACCCTGCTCGAAAAGCGACGTCGCGTACTCGATCCCGCCGGTAATATTGTTGCCTGCCTCGCGCAGTTCGAGCAGCAGATCGAACTTGGCAACTTTGTGCGGGATCGGCAGAGACTGGACTTCCAGTCCTGGCAATTCAATCCGCCCTTGCGCGCTGCCTTGCCACGCGAACATGACCTGGAAGAGCGGGCTATGGGCCATGCTGCGTGCCGGCCGCGCCAGCTCGACAACCTGCTCGAAGGGGATATCCTGATTCTGCTGCGCGGCCAGGGCTTGCACCTTGGCTTGCTCGAGCAGCTCACTCACACTGGGCGAACCGGAAAGGTCCAGACGCACAACCAGGGTATTGACGAAGAAACCAATCAGGTTTTCGATCTCTGCCCGCCCGCGGTTGGCCGCCGGTGTCCCAATCAGCACGTCCTGCTGGCCGGAAAGTCGTGACAGCAGCACCGCCCAGGCGGTCAGCAACGTCATGAACAGGGTTACACCGTGACGCCTGCTCAGTTCCCTGAGCCCAACCGTCAGTTGATCGTCCAGATCCAACTCCGCAAAGGCTCCAGAATAGTTCTGATGGGCTGGTCGAGGATGATCTGTGGGCAACTCCAGAAGAGCAGGGGCTCCAGCCAGCGCGGTCTTCCAGTAGGCTCCCTGTTGCTTCAGAATATCGCCCTCGACCCACTGCCGCTGCCAGACAGTGTAGTCGGCATACTGTATATCCAGCTCCGGCAGAGGATCGCTTTCACCGCGATGAAACGCGCCATACAGCGCACTCAGTTCGTTGGCCAGCACGCCCATCGACCAGCCGTCGGAGACGATGTGGTGCATGGTGATCAGCAG
>PKXI01000180.1:2700-4830 GCA_003133425.1 Acidobacteriaceae bacterium | reverse complement strand
CGACTTTGGTTCCGCTCTAGAGTCACGCGACATCTTCCGTGACGCCCGCGTTTGCTGGTACGGATGCATCCTACGCCAAACGGGGTTACCCGCGCTCACAAGATAATTGTGGATATTCAAGTAGAAATCGCGGCCGGACTTCTTTCTGCAGCCGCCGCAGTTGCCCGGGATCCGGCCCTTTCAGCCGCCAGAGGTTGAATTGGACAGACCCACGGGCGCATTTGCAGATTAATTTCCGCATCCTGCCACCATAAAGCCAGGGCCATTCATGGCTGCAAGCAGGAGGATGTATGAAGTTAAGCGCGGCAGGTCTGGACTTGCTCAGGAAGTCGGAGGGATTTCGCAGCCAAACCTATATGGACGTAAACGGGTTTCCAACCATCGGGTACGGCCACCGCCTCCTGCACCCCGAGTCCTTTCCCGGCAAAATCAGCGAGGCGCAGGCTGCGGAGATTCTGATCAGTGACGTCCGCGACGCCGAGCAGGCAGTCAAGCGCCTCGTCAAAGTTCAGCTCACGCAGGGCCAGTTCGATGCGCTGGTCGACTTCTGTTTCAACCTGGGCGCTGGCAGGCTGGCCTCTTCCACCCTGCTGAAGATCCTGAACAGTAGCCGCTACGAAGCCGCCGCCGAGCAGTTGCTGCGCTGGGACGTCGCCGGCGGCCAGGAAAACGCCGGCCTCAAGGCGCGCCGCGAAGCCGAGTTCGCGCTATGGTCCAGCGCAAAATCCGACCAGAAAGCGGCGGCGTAAAACCTGTATCAATGAGTGACCCGCTAACTTGCTAACTCGCCATCCCGCGCAGCGGGGCTAACCTGCTGCAGTCGTCCAAAATCTCCTCCAGGCACGCACGTAGGCCCGCGGCACAATTTCATCGTTTCCGCAAAGATCCTCTGGATATGCACGAAGTGTCAGGGCACGGCTTCAGCCGTGCCACATTGAGCCACAAAATGTGTGGGCTTTAGCCCCTGCGGGATGACAGCCTCTCGGCCATCTTTGAAACCCGCTAAAGCAGCTCGGATTCAATCCCCAGCCCGGCCTATCTCCAAAACTTCCAGCCGTTCATCCGCCTTCAGGTACCCCTTGCGGCGAAACCAATCTTCCATCGCCGGCCGCAGCCGATCGAGAGGCACGCGGTTCCCCGCCTCCAGCAGTCCATCGCCCGCCGGAAGCGTATCGTCAAAAACAGCATCGTTGGTAAAGTTCCGCATCGCGAAGTTGTCGATCCAATGGATCGGGCAGGGATGCAGCGCGCCTGCGGAGTCGATACGCTGAACGGAAAAACGACGCGCAAACATGGTTCCACTTTAACGGACGAGACCACCCCTTACGGTTTCTTCACCGGCACAATCTTGGCGTCCCTTGGCTGCTGCGTTTCTACGCTGAATCGCTTGTAGTCGTAAACGCGCTCGGTAAAGTGCTGTCGCAGATTCTTGACCATCAACACGCGTGCCTGCATGGAGCCTTCGGCGCCAGTCGGAAGCCACAATCCGTCGCTCACCGGCGCTTGGTCGAAGCGAAAGTTGGTGCCCTTCTGCACGCTGGCAAACAGGCCGCCCGCGATCCGGAAGTTGTCATTGAAGATGACCTCAATGTGCGCCACCTGCCGGTCCGCCTCATCGATCCAGATCGTCCCTTGAAGCTTCTTCGAGGCGTCTTCCACAAGCCCGTGCGTCTTGGCGTCTTTACGCCCAATAAAATCGAACACGATCGTTGGCCTGCCCCGATAGCTCTCCCTCCGGGGATTGCGCACTTCCATAATCTCGAGCACGCGGCTGATGCTGATCGTCTGACCCTGGAGCGGCTGATCGGGCGGCGTCTTCTCCGCCTTCTCCACCAGCTTTGTTACGCGCTCGGTCTCCTTTTGCTCGTCGTGACCGCTGAGCGGCTGACCGTTCTTCTTCACATTGCGTTCGATCACGTGGCCGTTGACGAAGAAGTCCTCGCCCTCCACGCTCTCGGTCTTCGTCACTTTGCCGTTCTGGTCGATATCCTGCGTGGTCTGTAAGGAACTGTAGGTGTAGTTCTCGCGCACCTTTTCAAGCTGCTTTTGGTGCGCCTGAACCTCGTTCATCAGCTGGCGAATATCGGGCAGCGGTGCATTGGGTTGCTGCTGGGCCCGCGCTCCCAACGG
>PKXI01000180.1:0-2694 GCA_003133425.1 Acidobacteriaceae bacterium | reverse complement strand
TGCGCCCGGAACTCTGTCCAGACTCCGTCCGCATAGCTCTTGTTGGACCAAGCTCATCCGGAAAAGGTCGCCGCCTCTTGAGAAATCACCCGCAACATCTTTCCCCGCCAGGCTATACCGTAATTGCTATACCGTAAGTCGATGGGCCGCATCCAACCGCAGAAGACGGCCCAAATGCGGAAGGCCCCTCAAACCAAATCAAGGAGAAGATAATGGCATTGTTGCTTCAATGGGTGTTGAGTGCGGTTGCGCTGCTGATTGTTTCCCGGATCGTGCCGGGCTTTCACCTGCTCGGGCTGTGGCCCGCGCTGATTGCATCGCTGGTCATCGGGCTCCTGAATGCAACCTTGGGCCCGATCCTCAAGATCATCACATTTCCACTCAGTATCCTGACATTGGGACTGTTCCTGTTGGTCATTAACGGTCTGATGATTCTGTTGGCATCGCACATCGTACCTGGATTCCAGGTAACCGGATTCGTTCCGGCGTTCTGGGGCGCGCTAGTATTGACGTTGCTGGGGATGTTAGTCCGGGCGGTTTTGAAGAACGCGTAAACTTCGCCGTCGGTGGTCTGCCGCTACTTCACTGCCGACACACCGGGTTGACCGGACGCCGAATCCTTCGCGACCGCCCGCAGCCGGCCGTGCTTCATCGGCGCCGTAGCCTTCTTCACCGGCTTCACCTCAACCGGATGAGCCGTGCCGTCCTTAGCCGTCGTCGGTTGCCCAACAACCGGCCCGTTCAACGTCTGCGGAGTCCGCATCGCGCCAGCGTTCGAAAACCCTCCGGCCCCGCCCACTCGCGGCGGCAACGCAATAACCCTGGCCGGCTGAGTCGGCTGCACCCGCGTGTAAATGCCCCATCCGCCCCCGGCAACAACAAACACAATGGCAGCCGCGGCCGCACCGCGCATCCAGCTACCCGCCGGCTGCAGCACCTCCGGCCAATAGAGAACCCGTGCGCCCCGCGGCGCAGCTTTCACGCCAGCCATCACACGGTCTTCAATGCCCTCCGGAGCGGGAAGCTTGGCGATCAGGCGCAAAGTGGTTTCGGCGGGACTGGAAACATCCCCAGCGGCAACGCCGGAAATCGAATTGTGAGCGGATGCATTCTGAGAGGGTGAATTCATCGCAGACTCCTTGAGTGATTGAGCAGTTCAGCCATCAGATTGCGGGCGCGAAACAACCGGGAGCGTACGCTCGACTCGGTGATCCCGAGGACCTGGGCGATCTCCACGCTGGTGAGCTCTTCGAAAGCGGATAAATGCAGCACCTCGCGCTCCTTGGTAGGCAGCTTCTCCACACAGGAGAGAACGTGCGCATGGTGCTGGGCAGCGGAGGCGATCTGCTCGGCGGAAAGGCCGCCGCATGGCAGCACGCGGGCCAGTTCGGCCACGTCGTCGGTCTCCGGCCTGGTCTTCGCGCGACGTTTGCGGTCCAGCACAATATTCCAAACGATGCGGATTAGCCACACCCGCTGGTCGCGCACTTCGTCCAGGGTGTCGCGATGGCGCAGGACGCGCAAAAACGCCTCCTGCACTGCATCTTCGGCGTCGGATGGGTTGCGCAGGACGGAGTAGGCCACGCGATACAGAGTGCCTGCGTACTGGCTCACCAGCGCCGCAAGAGTCGCTTCCTCTGCCTGAGTGCGAGCCAGTTCGTCCACCGCGCTGTTCGGAATCTCCATCCAACCTGCGTAAATTGCCTGGCTGGTGCTCATACATCACCAGACGCAGGCGGCCAGAAAAATGCTCGAATTTGCGGCCTGTTGTTCGAGGCCCCGCAAAAGGAAAACTCGCGGAACCACCGGCTCCGCGAGTCTATTATGCTGACCGTTCGCCTTTACTGCTTGGCGCCAAGCTTCTGCGCGGCAATGGAGCCGGCGGCGCCATCCTTGTCCGCATCCTTCACCCGGGCCCACAGTGCGCGGGCCTGGTCCTGCTTGCCTTCGGCGGCATACAGGTCGGCCAGATCAAGTTGCGCCACTGCGGCAGAAACCGTGTCCGAGGGCTTGGCAATCAGGGAGTTGTAGAGATCAATGGCCTGAGGATCGCGAGCAGTTTGACGATAAAGCCCTGCAAGCGCAAGTTTGGCCAGGTTGGCGAGGTCTCGGTCCCAAGCGCCCGAGGCGGCCTTCAGCTCAGTCTCGGCAGAGGCGTTCTGGCCCATTTCCTCGGCCGTAATGCCGGCAAAATAGCGTGCCTTGCTGCCCTGCGGCAACCAGCCGTACTGCTGAGCTACGGCAGAAAACTGCGTATTGGCGGCCTTGGTGCGATCGGCGGCTGTTGAGTAAATACCGGCTCCAGCAGGAAGTCCGGGCTGCGCCAGCGGAGCATTGTAGGTATCCATGGCGGCGCCCAGAGCGGTGTCGGCTGCGGTCGACCGCAGGGTCCAGAAAATCAGTGCGCCGGCAATCAGAACAAGTACCGCGGCGCCACCGATAACCCAGCGCATAACGCCGGAACGATGACCGCTGACCCAACTGGCGCTCGACGCAGCAGCCTGGGCAAAACTGTCTTTCTTAAGTGCGTGACGTGTTTGAGTATCCACTGAGTCTTTTCTTGTCCTTCTTGTCAGTCTTGATCTGACGACTTGCAGGCGGGGTCCAAACCGGTACAGGCACTGCGACTGCAACCCTATTAGTCTATCAGCGCGCGAAGAGCAGCGTCCACCGGCACTCTTGTCCAACGCAAGA
>PKXI01000019.1 GCA_003133425.1 Acidobacteriaceae bacterium | reverse complement strand
AGAACTTGGCACTCTCCAGTTCAGTAATCCGGCTCATAATGTCTGCGGCGATTTCCGCCTCTGTTTCAACCCACTCCCATCCCGGTATGGCTTCCAGCCGTTTGACCGTATTAGCGGGGAGGCGTCCTGCTGCGTGTAATCGTCTCTGCCGTTCCATCCACGCCCTGACTTCTGCTTCGCTGTGCTTCATGGTTTCTCCTACCTTTACTTTCTTGCGTTCTGAGTCATGGCGTTGAGCCGGGAGATACGCTGGTGAAGTTCTTCGGACTCACGCGCCTCGACCGCCTTAATATCGGTGATTGTCCACCGTTTGCTGGTGAGGCATTGATGGGTTATTGTGCCCCCATCGGGTCGCAACTCATCACACTCGTGACCGGCGCGGAGTGTGACTATTCTTACGTTATGGCCTACGGAAAGACCCATGGCCTTGGCTTGTTTCTTTGCTTTGCTGAGAATGCGTTTGTATCCTGCGCCCTCAGGAGTTTCCACCAAGAGCCTCTCATCCAACAGCCTCTCATTGTCGATGTACACAACGTATGCCGAACCAAAGTTCATTTCCCCTCCTCAGGTTGGTAGGCACCCGCGCGGGAGCCCGTTGGTTTGATTAGCTGAGCCCCGGATGCTATGCGTGGTTGTGGGCCGGTTGACTCCAGCCGGGTCTGTTACATTTCCACTACCGCGACGGGGTTGTCCCAATCACAGGCGGACGATTCATCGTAGTTGCAGCCGCACCCACTTCCGTGTTGCTCCGCGTTGTGCGTAGCCCACTGCTCATCCCACTCTTTGGTGGTGTTCCAATAGACCAGATACTCGTTGCCTTCGTCGTCCTTGCCGGGAGCGACATACCGGACGTATGAAGCACCGGCCACCGGGTACACCACATCTGAGACTGCTTGCTCGGTCAGATGGATGAGCGGGAACGACCCGAAGGTTATATCTCCGAGCGCGTTAGTTGCATACTTGATAGCCATTGCTGCTGCCCCTCCTTGGGGCGATTAGCTAGTCAATCATTCCGAAGATATGGTGCGCCTCCGGGAGCGTATCGGTATTCCTTGAGCGCGTCGGAAATGTACACCGCCGCATCGCATCCTTGAGGCTGGAACGTCAGATGGCTCAGAAAGAGCAGGGTTGCGATAAGACCAGAGATTTGCAAGCTCACCTTGCAGGAGTAGTCGTTCCCGAACGGGCAAGCCATCGACACTTCCTTTACGGCGGAGTCCGGGTAGATATAGAAACCACCGTTCGATGTTTCCACCATCTTCCAAAAGAGCCGGGGTACATCAGATGTGACCAAGCGGTCGTATTTGTCAAAAATGAAAATGTCAAAAGGCACAAACCGGGGGAGGCTAAGTGATTTGACTAATGGGTGGGTTCCCCTTGCTCCCCGCCTGATGGTTCTGGTGGTTATTGCTGTTTCAGTTGTGGTTGTCATATTGCTTCCAAGGCTGTTGAGTTAGTTGACTTCGTGCCTTACATCTCCAAGTAGGCCACATGTCGAGCAGCGTCGTAAGCGACCGCAAAGCACAAGATTTGGGCTCTCTGTGGTCAATACCGGCGCAGGGCACTGGGTGTATAGTGTGGGGGTGAAATCACTAACGAATCAGGAACGAGAGAGACTTCGGGCCGCCATTGACGACAACATCATCATGCAGAGCATCGACTTCGACCCATACCACCTTCCGAAGGTTGTGATTAGCAAGGGGTGCGAACAGAAGCACCTTGATGCTTTTGCTGCCTTATGTACAAAGGGATGCGCCCCCCCTTACGTTGATGTGGTCTTTGAGGTTGGGGCGTGCTGCGCTTGGAAGGTCGGTTCCGTCCCCTCCCTCCGCCAAGGCTCTAAAAGCGGTGGTTAAGAGGCTGGAGGACATGGCGTCCGAAATTGCTGAACTGGAGAAGAGCGGCTTCTTGACGATTGTCGTCCGGGAGGACGTACAACAGTTTTGCCAAGAGAAGAAGGTCAGCATGGAAGATGTAGAAGGCTTCAGTGAGGCTCCGCTGCATTTCGATTTGCCACGCTTGCTGAAGAAGAAGGCTGACATGTATCGGAGGTGGCTCAAGATTGCATCCCTCCGAGTGTCGCCGAGGGAAGGCAGGAAGCTATCACGACTTGAGTATCTTTTCCCAGCCCTTTATGTTTACGAGGCGACGGAAGAACCGTGCCTTCCCTTGCTCCTGCAACTGTTCGCAACCATCGGAATAAAGGTGAGCAAGGAACAGTTAAGCCGGGAATTCATGTCTCTCAGGCGGGAGTACAAATGGCTGAGGATAATAATGGAGGAGAAGCTATCCGTTGTTGGTGGGTTCCAGTGTGGCATGTACAAGGAGGAACTAGAAGCTTTTTCCGCATGGGTCAGGGAACAGGTGGACGGTACTCCGCAGACGAAGAGTCGGACGCAAGGGACGCACAAGAAGGTTACGAAATAATCACTCATGGTGTGGTTGAGATTGAAATCGCCGGGGTTTCAAGCTACCCAACACTCGATGAGGACCGCACTGGGCTGGCGCTCTCCTGAGCCCACACCGTAATAATTATTCCGACAACTCGCCAGTTTGCCGGTGGACTCCGTAAGTGCTCGGTTATCAAAGTTCCTCAACAACGCGCTCTTGCGCCTCGCCGAGCGCGGTATTCAACAGTTCTTCCGAGTAGCCATTGAGCTTCATAGCCGCTACAAAGCCAAGATGGAGAGCCGCCCACAACTGTTTGTCGAGGTCTTTCTTAAATGTGTTGAAATACTCCTCGGTGTACTCAGCGGTGACCTCGACTATGGCCTCGACAATCTCGTCTTTTGAAAGCATATTTGCTCCTTGAGGGAACTAGTGTAGCCGAAGTAGTGGGAAGTTGCCGTTTGTACTTTAGATTAAATTCTCGCGAGGAGTCCTTTGCCTCGGCCAAGATACATTGCGGCTCTGGCAAGAACCACCATCAGCCACCATTACACTGCTTTACCTCTTCAGACGGTATGAAGAATGCGAGTTAGTGTACCTGCACTGAATGCAAGTAAAGTAGCCGAGCAAGACGTTTGTCGCGCAGATGAAATCAATCCACTTTTCTTAACACGTATTTTCACAGTGTTGTTGAGAAAAGTTGCGTCTCTCTCAGGAAACGCTTAGCTGTGTTCCTTCATGGAAGAAAAACATTCCCGAAATACTCGACATGATGTAGGTGGCCCGTATACCCAAGTTCAAACTGAAGGCAACGTATCCTTCACCGCGTCTACTATACAGGTGGTCTTATTCATTGAACTTCTCCCCCTTACGCCAGCGCCCAAATGAACTCCACTCCGCCCGAGTTCCCACTTCCTTGTCCTTTTCCCACTTTGCACGGCGCTGCCAAGGCTCCATAGCAGCCCACTCTGCTTCTTCCTTCGCTTTCCATTTTGCTTTGCTCTCTTCAAGATGCTTGTCTTCACAGGCCATACATTCAACCTTGGTGTGGTATGCGGCCTTGCATCCTTTGTCACAGCACACGAATTGTAAAGTTGACACGTGAGCCTTCACTTGCTCCTCCGTGCCCTCAGCGGTGCAGTGAGGCATGGGGCACTTCACCTTGGGCTCTGGCGGAGGCGCTGGCGGAGGTACTGGCTGTGGAGCGGGTGGAGGTACATGCACTAGTGGTACCGGGGGTGGTGTTGGCTTGCTGACGGCAGGTGGTGGAACTGGTTCGTCGGCGAGTTCGTCGGGCTCATCCTCAATGTTGAACGGGGTCGTCGCTTTTGACTCGTCAAGGAATTCGACTTCCTGCTGCAAAGCCAACGCTTGGATGACTTCAACCCAAAGTTCGGGGTGCTTCTTCTCAATGTGGTCGAGTCGAGCGAATGGGATGCTGATTAACACCCCACAGGTGTTACAGCGATTTTGCGTGAACAGGTGGTCAACGTCATCGGCAGTTGGCGTCACGGCAGAGGCTCGGTGACCTCGCGATACTTACCCGTGCGGTCGCGCTTTGCTTTCGTGCCGCGATACTTTCCTGTGCGTTCGTACTTCCGCTTTGCCTTCTCGGTAGAGGGGGCAACACTTGTAGCCACCAACTTGTCCATCCGCACAATGTAGGTATTGGTCTTGCGTGCAATAGCGGGGATTTCCTCACCACATACGGTGCAAGTGCCACCCTCCATCCCGTGGTTGCAGACAAGTCCCAATTCTCCCAAACGATTGATGGAGTAGATGACTGTGCGGCGAGTCAACCCCGTGAAGTCTGCAAGACGGCCAAACCCCGGCCAGCACTCTCCGGTATCCTTGTCCGCATGTTCAGCCAGATGCAGCAGCACCAGCTTGTCGGTGGGCTGTAAACCCTTCAGAGAAAAAACGACATCGGTGAAGTTATAGGCCATGGGTTACCCCTTCGCCTTGGGGCCGCGTGGACGGGTGAGCCCGGTGGTTTTTGCGACTTGGTTTACAAAGCTAAGGCCGACCTTGTGCTTTAAAGCGATGAGCATATAGCTCATGTTTGGGTTGTGCAGGTCGGCAGTTACATCGGCTACTATCTGTTCTCTCTTCTTTTTCATCCTGTGCCTCATAAAAAACTTTCTTACCTAAGACACTCATAGAATGAAAGTTTGGAATTATCGCATAACAACGATGGTCTAAAGTACTTAGAGTTTTACAGTAAGGTTATTGGCGTCTCTGTGTTACAAGTATCCGCCTGTCACGGGTGAATCCATTGCAGTAGTGCAGCACATTCACCCGGTGCAATAGATTCATTAGTAAGTAGTGCAATGGATTCACCCCACCGGTGCAATAGATTCACTAGGGGGGTGCAATAGATTCAGCGGGGTAGTGAATTGAGATGTGGCCTGTTGCCAGATTCTAAAGAGGTAATTTGTGGAACCCGTCATTGAACCCGTAATGAACCTGTCATGAACAAGTCACTCTAAACATGTCACGGGTGTGAGCCAGCCTACGAAAGATGATTCCTAACGGATGGCTAAACGGGAAGAGAACAACACTACCCTCCGTCAAGCAACACAGAAGCAACCAGCATCCCGCCCCGAAGGACAAGCCCCCTCCATTCCGCTCGGTTCCCCCGCTGGCCGAACGCTGCATGGAGCCGGGTGCCGGGATGCAATCATTAACCGCAGGAGCACCCTGCACTACAGAGACCGTTCCGCGCCCCCCGCACAACAACGCCACTTCTCACGACTCCATGCAACTTGGGTCTTTCCAATAGCTGGCTTCTAAGTCTCCCGCAGTTGTAGAACATTTATCAACTTGCAAATTCATAGTAGACAGCTACCAGCAACAAGCCGGTAACTTAGGAGACAACTATGAAAGAAAGCAAATCCAAATTGCTTCAGGCCGCACGTCGTGTTCGTGCTGAGATTTACAAAACGGTCGAGGCAGAACTCTTAGATGACAGCGGAGCCAACCCTCGGACCTATCGTGAAGTGGCGGAGGCGAATTTTATTTCAGTCGCTACGGTACAAAGAATAGCGGGAAGTCTCGGAATCTCGCGTCAAGTTGGACCGCATCCAATGGGACGTTCCGAACGACTGGCCGAGGTTCACGCTGCCGTTCAACAACGCTGGGAGGATGAAGAACAATCCGTGCTCACCGACCCGGCCCACAACACCGAGGAGCGGGTGAACCATGAGTGAGCAGGAAAAGTTCATCGAGTTACGCCTCCCCTGTGCTGGACTCCGGTACGTCGCCGTCTTAGGGCGGCGGTGCTCGGAGTTAGGTTTCGAGCGTTGCTTCAATCCATTTCGATTTACCCGAATACGTTTGCCAGACGGCAGCAAGGAAGAGATACATCATTTTCCGGATGACGATTTCGTCCATGAAGTCCAACGGGTTGAAGACGGAAAGCTGGTATATCGGTATTTCGCGACCGTCAAGGGCGACCTAACCTTGCATTCAATCTCTCGCCGAGGGGCGGAAGTCTATGCAAGCAGGATTCAGACCTTACGCGAGGTAATCGAAGAATACCCCGAGATGCCAAATCCCGCCGATTTCAAAGATGAGGAGGACTGATTGCTTAAGGGGGCAAAAAAGGGGAAGCCAACCGCAAAAATGAAGTCTTCTCCGCTCACACCAACAATGGCGTACGGGTTTCCGAGCGCCTGTATGCCTCTTGTTGGTGTTTCAAGCGTGCCTTTGATATGGCTGATGCCGGGGCGACCGGCGACTGACCTCCAGTGCCACGCCGGTCGGCGGTCAGGTACAAATTTCGGGCTAAAAACGAAAAAACGCGCCCCTCCCCGCCCTCCCTCCCCAAAGCCCCGTACAGCGCGTGGGTGACTGGGGACAGGGGGCAGTAAGGTGGTTGTGAAGACCAGAACGGTGGTGTCTTCTTGGATTTAATGCTGAGTGCGATGACGCGGACTCAGTGCAGCTTGCAATTGCCTACAATGAGGGAGAGGACTAAGTGACAGACCACATTTTCTTTCTCCACGGCAAAGGCGGCAGTTCCAATGGCACCATCCGTATCCTTCGGGATGCTTTGCTCCCTTGCTTGAACGACCCGCCAGAAATCACCCTTCTTGATTTTCCATCCGCCACGGCGGACGAATACTACGCCGCAGTTCTAGCCGTAGCTGCCAAATTCCCGGCTGGCTCCATGCTGGTGGGCGTATCGCTCGGCGGTCTGGTTGCGGCCAAGCTGCTCCAAGACCACCGGCCCGACCTCACGGTATTGGCGTTGGCCTCCCCCACCTACGCGGACAGCCTCTCACTGACCAAACGGATTACCCCCAACCTGTACGCCCTGTACTCCCACAGTGACCCCGTGGTTGGCGACCGTACCAACTGGGGCGACTTCACTACCGGCTATGCCGACGTTGACTGGATGGCAGACCACAATCTCGACCCACAGAAAAATCGTATAGCACTCCTACTCTCAGACATTCTTGAACTTGGGGATTTCGAGGCTGCGGTCATGCTCGTTGGGCAGAACGTTCCGGGCAAACAATGACCTCCACCCCGCCCGACGCCGGTCAAGTTCAAATTTGGGGCAGATAAAGGGAAAAAGTGCCCCTCCCGCCCTCCCCTCCGCAGAGCCGCGTACAGCCCTCGGGCTACCGGGAAGGGGCGACTGCGTGGCTTAGGAGATTACGCCATCGCACATCAAGGGTGTGATGTATGCGTCTCACCCATGCATCACACTATTTCGAACAGATGCCTATACCTTCGGCTCAGGTGCTCCCGGCTGACCCCAACAATTCTCGCCACCGCCGCCTTGGTTGGTTCTTTGCCAGATTGCCGGAGTCGCTCGATAACTCTAACTAGCTGCTTCGTGGTCTGTCGTACCCTTACGTCATGCGTGTGATGCGCTCCGGCTCTCATCTTGTCTTCGGGTGTAGCAGGATTCGTCTTCGAATGCTTGTCGTCACGTGATGAAACACCGGGCGATAGCCACAAGCATTCCGTTCTACGAGTCCGCTTGTCCGAACTATAGGCGGGTACGTCGAAATCGACCCGCTTCCAGCCAGCTTTCTCCAGCGGTTTGTACACCGGATGATAGTAGCCTGAGAGAACTGACTTGCCCCGAATTGCGAGTAGACGTGCAACCAGTTCCCGGTGGTCACCCTCGTCCATCTCATGCTCATACTTACCTCCCGTTCTCGTACTCGGAACGTAGCAGGGGTCAACATAAAAAAGAGTCCGACGCCCATCGTAACGAGCAAGGATTGTTCGCCAGTCTTCGCATTCAATCTGCACATTCCGAAAACGGGTGTGGACGGAGGACAATTGCTCGATTCCTGTTCGCCAGCGGGCCACAGCCGACGACATCCCGCTTCGCGAGTCTCCAACACAATAGCTCCAGCGTTCGCCCAATCCCCCTCGTGACTGTTGTTGTCGAACAACAAAACGACGCGCTGACTCGACCGGGTCATCGCTGGGCTCCTTGGAAAGTTGAAATTCAGACCGCGCATACTGAGTATTTTCAAGGGCTCGTTGCAGCCGTTTATGCAGTTTGGAGTCTCGCAGCACCTGAAAGAGGTTCACGAGTTCGCCATTGAGGTCGTTGTAGACCTCGACTTTTTGATGGCTCCTTCGCCAGCAGCACCGCCGCGCTGCCGCCGAATGGTTCCACATAGGTCTGATGCTCAGGGAAGTAGTCAACAATCTTGGCGGATAGTTTTGACTTGCCGCCGTGCCATGTGACTGGAGAGGAGATTCTCATTGATTGTTTCGGGGTCGCGACACTCCAGAGTACATCAGACCGAACGTTTAAGGCCAGTTGCAAACTTCAGAAGTCCTGTATTGCCTAAATCGCGCTGGTAAAAAACACATCCTTGCCCCTCCCCCCTCCCCTCCGCAGAGCCCCGTACAGCCTTCGGGCGACCGGGGGTGGGCAAAGCTTGGGTGCCGCACTAATGCAAATAGCTCTGCAAACCTAGTAAACCGCCCTACTGTGCGTCTACAGCGATTGGGCGCACCATCCGGTTATCCTCATACGGTGGAAAATCGAGTGACAGTACAGAGTGCAGACTATTCGCAGTGTTGGGCTTCATGCCTTGGGGACTGCGAAGGCGTAATCTCCCATGAGCACCTCATCTCCGAATGCCTCTTTCCAGATGGCGGCATCACGGTTCAGGGCTTTGACTGGTGTAAAGACGCTCCAAGGTCGATAAATATCAAGACGTTCACAGGGAAGGTTCTTTGCGAAAAGCACAACAACGGGCTCAGCGAAGTCGATGCTGCTGTAAAACAGTCGCTCGACACGTTGAGAGATGCCGTGAGTCTGTTCATGGCGAGGGAGAAGGTTCGTGCCAGACACTGGGCCGTCAAATCCTTCAACGCGGATATGCTCCTGTTAGAGCGTTGGTGTCTGAAGACGCTCATCAACTTCAATCAGCACGACGGGTTTCCAATCGACCCTGAGGCACCTGAGCCCCATAAGCCTACGCAGGAATTAGTTGAGGTCGCATTTGGGCTGAAGAGATTTGCTGACCCCAGTGGGCTCTATGTCATTTTTAGGTCGGGTGACCAATTCACTTTGAACGAAGGCGACTTTTCAATCAGCACGATGCGAATGGGAGAGCGATTAGCGGGGGCTGAATTTAGCCTATGGGGTGTTCCGTTCTTCTTGAATTTGCTGTCCATCCCCGTTCCAATGCATGACGCGAAACTCCTCAGACACAATATTGAGCACTGTTTTCAAACGTTCGATGACAAACGACGACCCGTGAAATCACACACAGTGACTTTCACCTACGCCGGAGACTAGGTACAATGCCTGTGGAGGAAACATGGACTATCAAGACATCATTTCAATGCTGGACGCAGAGATTGGAAGACTCAAAGAGGCAAGACAACTTTTACTGTCCAGCGGAAAAGTGGACGTTGCATTAACGAAGGTCACCACTCGTAATCAGAAAGCTGTAGCCGCTCCAAAGAAGCGTGTAATGAGTTCAGAGGCACGGGCGCGTATTGCAGAGGCACAGCGCAAGCGTTGGGCAGCGACTAAAAAGCAAGCATCAGCGCCCCCGGCGAAGGCAACGAAGAAAGCCGCCAAGAAAGCCGCTCCGGCGAAAGCAAAGAAATCCGCGCCGAAGAAAGCAGCGAAGCGCACAGTGAGCCCCGAGGCTCGTAAGCGGATGGCGGATGCTCAGCGCAAACGGTGGGCAACGGCTAAGAAGCTAA
>PKXI01000105.1 GCA_003133425.1 Acidobacteriaceae bacterium | reverse complement strand
AGTAAGTGAGGCTTGTCCCTGCTCCCGTTACCGGCTGGACAGTTTGACCCCAGGAAGTGCCGCTGGTCGGAACCGTTGCACCAGTTTGGAACGTCGCAGCGCCAGCCGCGCTGGGCCATACAGGCTGCCCAAGCACTGCCGTAGCAGCGTTGATGGTCTGCACTCGTCCGGCACCGACAAAGAGCATCGTGTAGTTGCCAGGAGTCGGACCGTTCGGCGCGGCGTTAACCGTAGCTGGGTTGATAAACACACCGCAGAACAAAGACTTTAACCCAAGAGTATTCGCTTGGTCTGCCGTGGTCACCGTGGGAATGTTGTACGCCGTCTCGGGCTGTGCGCCCTGAGTCGCGCCTGAGTCAAGCAGGATGAACGCAGGCATGCCCTCCAGCGCAAGAGAAGCCGTCGCGCCTGAATCAAGTTGCACAACCTGATACGCGCCGTCGTAGAGGTTCGTCCCAGCGGCGGCCGCGTTCTGTGCTTCGCTCTGCCCGAGCACGATCATCTTGCCAGGGTTCATCCCCATGTAGTAGGGGTTCCCGGCGATGTCGGCCTGCCCGGTGGGGCTGACGCTGTTCAGCGTATTGAGTGGACCTGGGAGCCAAATTCCCGGCGTTGAAACGCGAGCCATGTTATCTCCTTGAATCTAAATCGTTTGACTACCCGAGTATCCCGTAGCACTGCTGGTCTTCACGCGGGGTGGGGTTGTAGAAGTTCAGCACATGCCTCAACCACTGTATGTACAGGAACGGGTTTTCCGGCCACCGCGCGGGGTCCATGAAGTAGTAGTTCACCGGTGCGCCATCGGCCTCTCGGTACTTCCACACATCCGGAGTAATCCAGAACAAAGGCTCACCAACCACGATGGTGTTCAAGCCGCCAGCTAAGCCGTTCTTCGTCGGGTTGGACGTGAAGCCCAGGTTAGGAAGGTTCGAAATGCCCTGATTGCCGAGCATGGCCTGAGTCAGGGCGAACTGCCCGGTCTGAATCGCTCCCGGGGCCGCTGCGGTACCGCTCACGCTTGTGAACAGGTTCGCGATGGAAGGCTTCGGAGCGCTCGCTGGCACAATGTCGTCGTAGAAGATGGTTGCGTTTTCTAGCTTGATGCCTTCCCAGTTGATGTGCTTGTCATCGCGCGTGAAATACCGCTCTTGACGCTGGAAGGCTGCAGTGATCGAAGAGTACCCCAGGTATGAGGTCACGCCCAGCTTGTCTCCGCCGTTCTGGATCGGAGTCAGGTAGGTCTTCAAAAGGGTCTGGTAGTTCGGAGGAGCGGGGTTGCCGTTCTGATCGCCGAGCCAGATGGGAGTCGAGTTCAACGAGGCGCCGATTGCGCCGTTGCGTCCCTGGCCGCCGTAGGTCTGGAACACGTTGCCATCCCACGAAGGGGAAACTCCATCATTGAGCGCTTCCGACATGCCGTTGATGGACGCGAGGCGATTGTCGCTGACGCCATTGCCGGCTGCCTGACCGTGGCGGAACATGTCGCCCTCGATCTGGAAGTCGATACCCTCCATCATCTGGTTCAGGTAGGCTTCGAGCAGCGCAACGCGGGCCTCAGGGCCTTTGTTCTGAGCCTCCACCACAAAGTCGTTCACGAGCTTGTACTTGGCGTATGCCTTGGGCTGGAAGAGGCTGGCAGTGATCACCTGCTCATCGACGATGGTTACATCCTCGCCGGGGAACAGTGCGCCGCCGCCGACACCCTGATAGAGCTGAGGCACCTGCATCCCAGCGCCGCCGCCGAACGGGTCAAATGCTCCGGAGGCTCGCATGTAGCGCTGAAAGGGGGTCCCAACATAGCTGTTTTGGTATATATAGCCATCCACGAGCTCGTTGAGGGTAGTAGCGCTTAACTCAGGAAAAAGCGGCCCAAAAGCCATTTGATTCTCTCCTTAAAATTCATTTACGCAGCGCCGTTTTGCACCTTAGCCAGCGCATTTTCGCGCCAACCGGCGTTGCGTTCATTCTTGCTGCGCGAAGCCTGCCACGGTTTCTCAGCCTTCGCATCGGATGCTTTGTACGTTGAAAAACGGCTAGGCTGGCCACGGCGCGTGTGAGGATTGCTCCCGGTGCGCTCGCGCTCTTCCTTGGTCCACTGCGCCTTCAAATCGTTGTCGCGCTTCGTCTGAGCGGCTGCGGCTACTTCCGCGCGCTTGCTGGCGACATTGTTCTTAATTTCCCAAGCATTCTTGAGCGTGAAGTTCTTGTTTCCAAGCGTCCGCTGGCGGTTCACTTCGTCCACCAAATCCTGCGTGCCGCCCAACGGCGCTCCGAAAAGGCCGAAGTGCTCAGCGTTGAGATCGTTCAGGGTAATCAGGGTGTTCGACTGAGCATTGGAGAAGCGGTTCAAATCGTCGCGGGAGATGGCATTAGGATCGGGCGAGCCTGGTGCGCGGACCTGTTCAGCCTGCTTTGGCGCAACCACTTCATCGTCGATCATCAGGCCGTACTCCTTAGCCTTCGCGAGCTTTGCTTCAAGCGCGGCCACTTTGCCCGACTGAGCAATGGACTCCTGAGTGGTAGTCCGTAGCGCGGGCACAATCTCATTGTTGTAGCGGGTAGTGAACTGATCCAGTTCCGTCTCGGCCTTTGTCTTTGCGGCACTCAATGCACCGTTGCCGTCGATAACTTTCTTCAGCATTCCCTTAAACTTGCTGTCTCCGAGAATCGTCTCGTAGGTCTTCAGTTCTTCGTCAGTTAGTCCCGATTCCTGCTTGAGCCATTCGAGTTCAGTCATGTTTTTCTCCTCAAAAGTCTCTCAGGATTAACGGGGCGGAGCCGGGGGCTGCTGGGGAGCCGATTGCGCCGAAGCGGAAGCCTGCACCTGCTGAAGGCCCTTCATCATCATCTGGATACCCTCTTGGCCCCCAGGAAACTCCTTTGCGAGTCCCTGAATAGCCTGTCCGAGCATTGCCAGCTTGATGGCAGGCGAAGCTCCCCCTTGCGGAGGAGCCCCCTGCATTGAGCCTTGCGGTGCGCCTTGTGGCATGGTTCCCACTTATGCGCGCTTCCGACCGCGACCCTTACGTCCACCCTTGTGCTTCGCCATGTGCTTCGCACCCAGATGGGGGCCTACGACGGTGAGCTTCTTGTGCTTGCCGCCCTTGTGTCCTCTACGCTTTGCCATGATGATTCTCCTCAGTTTGGATTCAGAGGAGCGGCTGACATCGCTGGGCCGTGATCCTGAGTTGTTGATTCAGACTCTAGAGCCACGGGCGAGGCTAAGTCAAATTCAATCGCTGCTATAGTTTGGGAGTAGTTTGGGTATTTGGGTTTTATTTTATTCCGCACAAAGAAAGGCCCCCGCGTGAAGCGGAGGCCTTTAGTGCAATGTCGCATCGAGTTAAGTGGTTTGGACGAAGGTCGTGCTGGAGGGGAACCCAACCGGAGGCGCCGAAGGAGTGATGATGTCGCTCAACGTCCAAGAGGTATTGCTTGCGCTGGACGCCGTGCGGGTGTACGCCAAGGGAGTTGTGGTGCTCTCCACCCATCCGACAGGAAGCGCGCCGGTTACGATCAGGCCGGTCGCGTCCACTGTGGGACTGACTGCAGGATCGTTCGATGTGACGGCGTAAACCGCGTCGGTGGGGGGAACGGAACCGGCTGGTACGAACGTGCCGGTAAAGATTTGGGTGTTTCCACCAGTGGTAGGCAGCATTGTAATCTCCGAAAAAACAGTGATTTGTGGGAGTTGCGGTTGAAGTTCGCGGAGAATCTCGCGAACGAAATGGAGGACCTTGGAGATTTCGCGGGCGTTGTCCTCGGCTTCCCGCAATAGGCGATTCAGAATTGCTTTCTCTTTGTGGTCCATGAGCGCCTCGAGATTATCCTACTCCCAGAATAGATTCTCCGGATAGCAATTTTGCTCACTACTCGGGTTGGCTGTTATCCGAAAGCAGCGCCCTTTGCGCCTGCGGAATCGTGGTTGTTTCCTTGAACACCAATGCCGTCATCACACCACCGGGCCGGAAGTGCGCCGTGAGTGTTCCTGACTGGCCCTCTTCGTGAATGAAGTCCAGAGTTTCGCGAAGTAGAGAGTTCCATCCCTCCACAGTTTCCGTGTCTGGTTTGAATGCTGTCTCATCCGTTAGAACGCTTTTTGTTTTGGGGTCCATCGATTCCTCCCTTACATTTCCGTACTACTCTTCCGCCGCCAGCAGTGCCCTTCTGCGCGATTGCTGCGGGTTTCTTGTTGGTGTTTGGCCTGCCGGCACCAGCCTGCCCAGGCTTCGGCCCTGGCT
>PKXI01000057.1 GCA_003133425.1 Acidobacteriaceae bacterium | reverse complement strand
GTTATCGGCAAGGAGCGAAGCATGAAAAAGATAGCGGTAGTTGCAAGTGCGGTATTGATGTCGATGGGGCTTGGAATGGCCGGAGCGCAACAAACTTCGTCCGTCGAACAAAACAAAAAAGGAGTCGTTATGAAAGGTTTTGTGCAAGACATCGAGGATCTCGCTATTAAGAATAGCGATTTTCGTCGGGTGCTTTACACGACAAAGCAATGCCAACTCGTCGTCATGGCGTTAAAGCCCAAGGAAGAAATCGGGGCGGAAGTCCACAAATCCGACCAATTCTTTCGCGTGGAGGAGGGGACCGGTGAGGCGGTTCTCGATGGCGTTCGGACGCCGATCCGCGCTGGCTTCGCAGTAGTAGTCCCGGGTGGGGTGAAACACAACATCATCAATACCGGCAATGTCCCACTGAAGCTCTATACGCTCTATGCGCCGCCGAATCATCGGGACGGCGTCGTACACCATACCCGTGCCGATGCGGAGGCCGACAACGAGCACTTCGACGGCAAAACGACTGAATAGAGAGTCGACTGCGCGCCGGGCCGATCGGGTAAGCCGGTTGTCGCGGCTGTATCTCGGGCGGTTCTCGGTTGTCTACACAAAGGCCTTCTTTCGGCTGCCTCCAGTGAATCACAAATAATTCTTTTGATTCAAGAACTTTATGGACGGACTCTTAGCGAATTCGCTAACCTTCGCTAGGGAACCTCTGCGCAGGTGCGCGATTTTGTAGCGGCGGCGCTACTTCCGATGATTTCATGATTTTGAATCAGTTTTTGTCGGAAGATGTGGGTTGCTGGTTGTCTGTTTGGCCTCGTGAGGCCGTGTTTCGGGCCTCCGGTGGTACTACGCCCTTTGAGGGGCCAACCGGTTGCGGTGCTGATATAGGTTCACCAGCGCGAAGGCCGCACAGAGCCATTGGTGGTTTTTCCGGATGCCCCGATAGCGCACCTTGGTAAATCCGAAGACACGCTTCAAGATGCGAAACGGATGCTCGACCCTGGCTCTCACTCGAGCCTTGGTCGTCTTCTTGCGCTTGGCCTTTTCGTCAACATAGTTCTTGTATCTGGTCCGGCGGCAAGTCATATCCTGTGCCTTGGGCGCGGCGGTGCGGATTGCTTCGCTCTGGCCCTGATAGGCGCCATCGCCCCATACTTTGCGCTCTTCGCCGTGCAATAAGTCGGGCAGCATATGTTTATCCGCCACGCTGGCCGCCGAAGTACACACCGAATGCACGATCGTCTCCCGGCTGTCCACGCCGATGTGTGCCTTGGCTCCGAAGTACCATCCGCCGCGGCGGACCCTTCTTGGTCTGATGCATCTCGGGGTCGCGCTCGCCAGTGGAGTTCTTCGTCGAACTGGGCGCATGGATGATCGTTGCGTCTACGATGGTGCCGGTACTGATGCGGATGCCCTTGCTTTCCAGGTAATGGTTCACCGTGTCCAGCATCTCGCCGCCCAGATCGTGCTGCTCAAGCAAGTGGCGGAAGCGAAGGATGGTCGTCTCGTCCGGCGCCGCGGCTACCGCAAGGTCAACTCCAGCGAAGCGGCGCAGCACCGGCGACTCATAGAAGGCTTCTTCCATGCCAGGATCCGACAGGCTGAACCACTGTTGCAGAAAGTAAGTCCGAAGCATGATCGCCAGTCCCACCGGTTGGCGACCGTTGCCCGCCTTGGGGTAAAAAGGCTCAACCAGCGCCAATAGCTCGGCCCACGGAACCACATGGTTCATCTGGTCCAGAAACAGTTCCCGCTTGCTCTGCCGCGCCACGATGTCCGCCGTGATCCGCTGTGCCACAATCTCCTTTTCAGGATGATCGCTGTTGGTCGCCCGTCGCTTGCCTCCCCCCGCGGCGAGCGGCTCAAGCAGCGCGTCCAGGCGCTTCAGCGACAAGCTGGACATCCCAGCAATATCAAGGCCCGCAAACTTCACGTCGAGCGCATCGGCTCGCAGCCGCCTCCCATGGCACGCCGAACACTCCACGCTCAGCATGAACTGGGCAACGCGCCTCTTCATCATCGCGCTCTCCGATTTTCCGAAGGTCTCCATCACATAGCGCTTGGCGCTTGTGAACGTGCCTTGGTAGCTCGGTTCCATCTTGCGCTTGAGTGCCTGCCGCGTCTCGGCAGGCGTGAACCCCGCGTACACCGGCACCGTGGGCTGATCGTCGGTGAAGAGGATCCAGTTGCGATCTTTCTTTGAAAGCTCGCGCCAGGGCCGGTCGACGTCGTATCTCAGCGTGACGAGAATGTCGCGCAGATTCTGCCCTTGCCACGCAGTTGGCCACGCCGCCACCGCCTTTTCGCGGATGCTGAGCGAATCGTCGGGCACCATCGACTCTTCCGTCACGTCGTAGATTCGGCCCAGTCCGTGGCAGACCGGACAAGCGCCCTCCACGCGATTGGGCGAGAAATTCTCCGCGTACA
This sequence comes from Acidobacteriaceae bacterium, assembly GCA_003133425.1. The sequence goes on along the minus strand of PKXI01000057.1, from coordinate 663 downwards.
GCATGGGCCGTCCTGAAGGATAAACACCGGCACGTGAGTAGAGCATGCGCACCAAATTGGAAAGCGTCGTGACGCTGCCCACCGAAGAGCGCGTAGTAGGCGAGCCGCGCTGCTGTTGCAGGGCAATGGCGGGCGGCAGGCCATTGATCGAGTCCACCTCTGGCACTGTTAGTTGGTGAAACAGCCGCCGTGCATATGGCGAAACCGATTCGAGGTAGCGCCGCTGCGCCTCGGCGTAGAGTGTGCCAAACGCGAGAGACGATTTGCCCGAGCCCGACACGCCGGTAAACACAACCAGTGCGTCCCGCGGAATATCCACATTGATGTTGCGAAGATTGTGTTCGCGTGCCCCGCGCACCTCGACCATTCCACTCCTGCGGGCAGGTTTGCCGAGCCTGGCATCACCCGCGTCCAGGCTGGCGGGGCTTGTTTGATTCAGTCGGCGATTCGGCGAGAGACATGGGCATTTTCCAATCGAATTCTGACGCGCTTCTGATCCCGTGCATGAAGCTCTCAGGCTCCCCTATTGGATGCCGAAAGAACGGAATCTGCGACCACGCTCATCTTCGCCCGCCGGCGACAGTCCCGAGCAGTGGCTGTTACGGCTGCTCCGCTTCCGAGTGTGTCGTGATCGGATGCTACAACAATTCCAGTCGCAGTCTA
>PKXI01000088.1 GCA_003133425.1 Acidobacteriaceae bacterium | reverse complement strand
GCACATATTTGCACCAGAGCCCTCCATAGCAGGCGACGAAAGGCAGATATTAGGTAGAAGGCTAGTGCAGCTTTTTCTACAAAACTCAGCGGCTGCAACTGCAACGGATATGTCCAGAGCAGCGTGGATCTGCATGGCTCTGCACGAGGAAGAAAGGGCGGAGAAATTCGTTCGCCAGGGCTTGGCTCTGGATCCCGAAAATGAATATTGCCAGAACCTCGCTGTAAGGCTCAAGCTTCAACTGGATTTCAATTAGTTAGGCACAGGGGGTTGCCGATTGATGACGCAATAAGAGTCGAGTGATATCAGCCCGATGCACGTTTTGAACTTTAGGGTCTACCATTCCGGGGTCCGGTTTGGACGTTCAGCACCGGGAGATTGGACAACCTCCAGCAGCTGATGCCCGTACCGGCTGTGCCGCGGGCATCGGGTCAACTTGCAGACAGGGATCCGACTCAGAGAAAATCTGTCAACTGTCATAGGGACAGGCGTGAATCATTTTCCGGGTTCAAACAAGCACCAAGCGGTGTCTCTTTTCTCTGTCAATCAGTGACAGATTTTGACAGATTTTTTGTCACTCCACGCCCTGGTCTGACCGCGAAACCCCTTGGGCTTGGTTGCATTCACTAGCGAGAATTTCAGGTCGGCGAGAAATGCTCCTTTCGCTCCAAAATCCTCTAAATCACGGGCTTATCTGCAGAATCCTCTCAGCAAAGGAGTTAGCAGCCGATGCGGCTCGTCTGGCGGGGCGACGCCGAATTCTTTTGCACTTTGCCCTTACTGAGATAGTGCACGAAGTAACGGTAATTCTCTGCAATCGGACTTCAGAAGTCGCCATTTCCTTAACGAGCAGTAGAGACCCTAGCGCGGACAATACCAAATTCATCGCCATAGCGCGGTGTCACAGAGCGCAACAGATATTCTTCGTGAGTAAATCGGACGGATGGGAATGGCTTTAGGCAGACAGGGGTAGATCGGGTAAGTTCTGCATCCGCCGCGAGAAACTGCGGCGGATGCTGGTGGGTTGGAGGTTAGAACTTGATGCGGCCGGCGAACTGCCAGTCACGGTTACCTGATGCGCTGGTGATGGTGCCGAACGTGGTGGAACCGGCTGCCCAAGTTGAGCTGGGGTTGCCGAAGGTGACGTGGTTCCACACGTTGAGGCAGTCGGCCTCGAATACGAAGGACAAGCCTTCCTTTACCAGGGGGAAGGTGCGACGGACGCTGGAATCGACATTCCAGGTATAGGGATTGCGTACGCCGTATGCGAGCGTACGGGGTGCGTTGCCGATCAGGTACTGCGCCTGACCGCTTACCGTAGAGATGTTCTGCGGCGTCGAGAAACCGTTTGAATCGAAATACTGGATCTTGGTGCAACCCGACTGGCCGAGTGCATTGATACCCAGGTTGCAGGTGTTGTAGCCGTTGGGGCCAGAGCCAAACTTGCCGTTGACGCGCAACGGTCCCGAGAAGGATCCGCTCTTGTCCGGCATTGCCTGTCCCTGACCGGGCAGTGTCGTCCCGGAGGCGCCGGTCCAGGTGAGAGCCATCGGAGTGCCTGATTGGTAGGTATAGATCCCGGAGAACTGCCATCCTCCGGCTATCCAGCGTACGGCCGCGATGTCGCTGCCGAGTTTACCCTTGCCGAACGGCAATTCATAAACGCCGTACGCGTGGATGAGGTGCGGCCTGGAGATCGTCGTCCACGAACGGTCCATCCTATCCTGCTTGTAGGATTTAGTCCCGCCGGAGATCGCGCCGGCAGGAATGTCAAAGCCGCTGCGGATTGTACTGTCGTCACCCAGGTTCTTTGAGTAGGTGTAGTTAATGTTGTAGGACAGGCCGTTGTGCATGCGCTGGTTGAGGACGACCTGCAGAGAGTTATAGCTGAAGTTGCCCACGTTGCCATAGGTGTCGCTGACCCCGCTGTATTGCGGGAAAGCGGTGAGCATCTGCGAGACAGTTGCCGAGGCGTTGACTGCGCCGGCGGCGGTAAAGAAGGCCGGCGCGGGCGCAGTCGGGAAGTAGGAGGCTACGATGGCCGCATTCGCGGTTGTGGCAGCCGCATTCAGGATTGGCTTGGTTCCGGTGGAATCCTTCACACTGCCAAGTACGGCCAGATACTTGGGATTGAGCTGATTGGTCCAGTAGCCGCGAGCGTTGCCAATCTGGCCCGACGGCACAGCCCCGGAGTTGATGATGAAGTGGCTCTCATTGCCGGCATAGTTGATGCCGAGAGTGAGGTCAGGGGTGAGGCTGCGCTCGATCCCGAAGTTCCACATGATAACCTCCGGCGCGCGGCCAGAGAAGTGGGGATCGGCGAAGGAGACGCTGCTGGCACTGACAAATTTGTTAGAGCTGTTCAAGTAGTTTCCAGTGTTCAGTTCCTGCGCCGCCACTCCAGGGGTTGGGGCGGAAGGATAGTTAAAGGTTGGGCCGAAGATGGCAGTGTTTGAAAGGCCGAGCGTGCCAAAGGCAGCACTATTGTTCAGCCAGTATGAAGGGCCTGCTGTAATGGTCGAGCCCGACTCTGTCGGCCCAGTGGCGCTCATGTTGAAGCCGGTCTGGCCGGTGCCGGTAGCGTTGCCGCCACGGCCGCCGACGCCGCCACCCTGCGAGTAGACAACCGCAAATCCAGAGCGGACGACAGTCTTTGGGGTTAACTCCCACGCAAATCCGACGCGCGGCCCGAAGTTTTTCCAATAGGTCTGTACCGGGGTTCTGCAGCCGCAGCTAACGTTTGGTCCGCCGTAGTTGCCTGCGAACTGCAACATACCCTGATTGCCGGTGAGCGGGTTGGTGAGGTTCGGATTAAGGAAGGTCCAGCGATCCTTGACCTCGTGGAAGGGTGGCAGGTAGTCCCAGCGCAGACCTATATCGACGGTCAGCTTGGGCGAAATTTTGTAGCTGTCCTGGATGTAGGGAGCCATAGGGTGATAACGTCCGCCTGTTTCGCTGAGCGGGAAGAGCCCGAACGAAGGCGCAGTGTTTTCAGCAGACGCCGATCCGCCGCCGGCGCCCAGCATGTAGCTGGCAAATGAGAAACCGGAGGGCGCTGTCGCGGTACCGGTGCTGAGGGCGTTTGAGTTGGCCGCGAAATTGGCAGTGGAAAAGCCGTTGTAATTCAGATACAGCTCTGTGGAGAAGCCGATCGGGGCTGCGCTGTTGATCTCTTCCCAGAGATACGAGAAGCCAAAAGTGATGGAGTGCTTCCCCTTGGACCACTGCACGTTGTCCAGAACTGCGTAGGTGTTTGGGTTCACCTGCTGCGTCGTGGTTGCGGAGCCATTTGAGGTCCAAACTGTGTAGGCTGTGCCGTAGGCCGCTGTGGTGCCAAAAGTTGCACCCGGGAACTCCCTGCTGCCCTGGCCGGCGGGCGTGTTGGTGATGCCGTAGGTCGAGGGCTTGTACGCGGCCGGGCCGTCGGTGGCGTTGATCTGCGGCTGGATAAACCGCGTGAAGCTGTACTTGAGCTGGTTCACAAGATTCTGGTTGATGGTGAAAACGTGCTCCACGATGTAGCTCTGGGGAAAGATCTTGGCGTAAGTGCCCGAGACATAGGGGAGCGGCATCTGGTTGCTGAAGTTCGTCAGATAGATACGGGCTCCGTTCACGCCGACCGTCGAAAGGCGCTGCCTGGAGCTCAGATCGTAATCAGCGCGCCAGTCATAAAGCCTGTCGTCAAAGCCCCCAGGAATGGCGCCCAGATAGTTGTTGTAGAGCGACGAGGAATTGGTTGGTGCCGGCAATGCTGCCGCCATGGCTTTGGCGATGGGCGAGATCATGCCCGAAGGGATGACGTTGTTGGTGGCGACACCATTCTTGATGCCGACGAGGGGCTGGCGGGTACAGACGGTGCCAGCGCAGCTGTTAGAAGTGGGGTCGAAGAGGACCGCAGGGTTGTCGGCGCCGGTGCCTGTTCTGCCACCGCCACCGACGTTTCCGTTGAGTTCGGTAAAGTCGCCGGTGAGCATGGCCGCTGAGGGAATGGAATAGAGAGCCGGGTTCGCTCCGAGGCGCTCGTGGTACTTGTCATAGGCGAAGAAGAAGAAGAGCTTGTTGCGGGTGAACGGCACGGTGCCTCCCCCGCTGACCGAAAGCTCATTCTGGTGCTCGACAGGTTTGGGGGCTTGCACGGTGGTGCCAGTTGCCGTGACGCGAGTGGCAGCTTTGGATGTAAATCCCCAGGTATCGAAGATGGTGTTGCGCACGAAATCGGCGACCTGGCCATGATACTTGAGACCGCCGGACTTCATGGTGAAGTTCATTGCACCGGCGCCCATGTACTCGGCGGGCGGCGTGCTGGTGAGCACCTGGAATTGGTCAACTGCCTCAATGCTCATGGAGAGCCCGACGACGCGGTTGTCGCCCTGCTGATTAACGGTGGTAGCCGGCATGCCGTCGAGATAGAGTTGACCGAGATAGTCGCCCGTACCGCCAACGACCGGGAGGCGGGTTCCGCTCTGGGCACCGGGGGTCAACGAGCCGAACGCAGTAGGATCGCGCTGCTGCCCATTTACCTGGATCGGCAGATTGGCGTAGGTTTCGTTTTCGACTGTGAGACCGAGCGTGGCATCGGCGGTGTCCAGAACCGGAGGCGCGGCGTCCACGGTGACGGTTTGCGATTCCGCGCCGACTGAGAGTACCGGATCGAACGCGCGGGTCTGAAGAGCGTCAACAACCACGTTGTCCTGCACCAGCATCTTGAACCCCTGCGCCACAACCTGAACTTTGTAAGTGCCCGGAGCAAGCGGCGAGATGTTGTAGAAGCCCGCCGACGACGACTTTTGCACTGCGGAGACATTGGTTGCAGTGTTCGTTACAGTGACTGTGGCGTTGGGAATGACCGCGCCGGTTGAATCCGTGACCGTACCCTGAAGTGAACCTTGACCGGCAAGCTGCGCTACAGCCGGCATAGATGCCGATGTTACGCAGAGCACAAATGCAACCATACACCCTGCAATGTTGACCAAGTATCTGTTGCGTCTGGCAAGCGAATTGATCGAATGTGGAGAGTTTTTCATATGTTCCGCCTGGATAGCCTCCTCAGAAATTGTGTGTAGTTTCGGTTTTAGGAGCTAAGGGAAACACAGCCTCCCAAGGCTCGTGTGAGGGGAGGTCTGACCTTCGGATGGAATTAACTCATTTTGCTGAAAGTTTTGTCAATAGAAGAATTGTTTTATCTTGACTCATCGGTAATGCTCCATTCAGACGCGCAGGACAACACTCCGCGAATTTTCCAGGCAGACTGCAATTTCGTCGCGCAATTTGGAAGGCCTCAATTTGCCTGATTCTGCCTTGAATATCAAGTTGCAGATATATATCTGGACAGTGCTGAGTTCGC
>PKXI01000094.1:6808-15042 GCA_003133425.1 Acidobacteriaceae bacterium | reverse complement strand
TTTATTTATTGACGCTGCCTAATCCCAGGAAACAAAATACAGCAAACTGTTCCGGCGACAGCTTCCGAGAGGTTATTCGACGCAATTCCTCCCATTTCAGCCAGCCTAGGGAACGCGCTTTACCTGCGTATTCAACTGATGCCCAAAAATATGCGACCGGCAAAAATGTCGAGAACGCAAGGTAAGAAGTGGAACCAAACCAAAGCGGGATCGCCTTAATTTCATACAGATTGATGGGGGGAGTGAACATATCGACTACGTGGAGAATTCCCAGATAGAACATGACATGCGCAAGCAGGCCAAACACATTATTCGCCGGATAGTAGGTGAGGGGGCCCATCGCCTTCGACACCAACACTTCCCCTTCAGATTGCCGCCTCTCAAAAGACGCCCAAGCATGGAATATAAGCATCATGCACACGACGAAGGGCGCACAATTAAAAATGGCTGAGATATCTTCGCCTAGAGAATTGTCAAAATATTCACCGGTCAAGGCAATAAGAGGAAACGCAATTGCAGCAAAGAACAGGATATGAGCGATCCAGGCTCTGACGCCAGCAGGTCTATAAATTAGGAAGAACTTCCTTTTTCGTGAGACCGTTTTCTTTCCTTCTGATAATTCTCCCAGGACCCTCTGAAGTTCGCTCCGTGCGAACTCGACTGAGACCACCCCTCCCTTTCTCGTTCCGAGTACCTCTGCGATCCCATTCTCGGGGTCAAGAAACTCCCTGAGTTTTATTGCGTACGACAGGTTCTTGATTCTCTTTGCTGCCCTTGACCTCTCTTGAAACCATCGAATGATGGCAATCACTACCGGAGTCGTACCACCGGCAACCGTGGCGTAAATTGAGACCAACTGAATGAAGCTCAGCTTTGCGTCCATTTCTGGCTTTTGACCGCCATCCTCCGAGCACCGACGCTATCTCAGCCATTCTACTCGCGATATTTGTTCGTGTGCCCGGAGCCTCTCACCCCTTGCCCGGCGCCTTCAGCCCCAGTTCCTTCATCGCAATCTGCAGATCCGCCCAAGCTTCTTTCTTCTGCCGCGGATCGCGCAGCAAAAACGCCGGATGGTATGTCACGATCAATTGCGTTCCGCGAAACGCATGCACCCGCCCGCGAAGCCCTGCCAGCGGCTGCCGATGACCCAGCAAATACGTTGCCGCCGTTGCACCGAGAGCCACCAGCACCTGCGGCCGCACCACGTCGATCTGGCGAAACAGAAACGGCGTGCAGGTATTCGCCTCCTCCGGCTCCGGCGTACGATTGCCCGGCGGCTGGCACTTGACCACGTTGGCGATGTAGACCTCTTCGCGCTTCAATCCCATGGCCGCAATCATGTTGTTCAGCAGTTGTCCTGCGCGGCCAACGAATGGCAGCCCCTGCGCGTCTTCGTCCGCGCCCGGCCCTTCACCCACAAACATCAACCGCGCGTTGGGATCGCCGTCGGCAAACACCAGCTTGTTGCGGCCCTTGTGCAGAGCGCAGCGCGTGCAGTCGCCAATCTCGTCGCGAATCATCTGGAGCGCGGCAGCACGGTCGGAAGGAGGTACTGCCGCGGCAATTTGTGGCGGGGCAGGAAACGGCTTGCGTGGCGGAATCGGCTGATCCTCCATGGAGGCTGGTTGTGGGCCTGGGTCTCCCACCATTTCCGCAGGAACAAGCGGAAAGGATGGGGCACTGGGCATTTGTGGTTCGGGCGGGGCACCCAGATTTTGTGGTTCATCTGGATTGCCTGAGAGCAACGCCTGGTCGACAGGCCGCTTGTAAAACTCGGTGAGCCCGAGATCGCGATAAAAGCGAACGCGCTCGACCAGAGCGTCACGGGTTGCCGGATCGAGCTGTCTCGCCAATTCTCTTACTCCACGATCAGTTGCCGCCGCGTCACGGCCGGCGGCACAGCGTCGCTCAACACTCGGTCCTGCCGCGACTTCGGATCCTCGTCCTCATCCATTTCTACGACCAGCGACCGCGGCCGGCGCAGAGCCAGAATCTCATCCAGAATCCGATCGGCAAGCTGGCGCTTCGGCATCTCCTGCAGCTCGATCGACGTAGACGCTGTCAGGAATGTGGCCGCATTGGTATCCGCCTCAATGCCCACGCCATCACTCGTCACATCGTTCACCACAATCGCATCGGCTCCCTTGCGCAGCAGCTTGGCGCGGCCATTCTCCATGCGATTCTCAGTCTCCGCCGCAAAGCCCACTATCAGCTGCCCCGGCCGTCGCCGCCGCACTACTTCGGCCAATATGTCTTCCGTTGGAGCCAGTTCTAGAGTCATCGGTCCCGTGCGCTTGAGCTTTTGCTCAGACACGGCAACCGGCCGGTAGTCGGCTACCGCCGCGGCCTTCACCACCATCGTGGCTTCAACCATGCGCGCCAGCACGACCTCGCGCATCTCACCCGCCGTAACCACCTTCACCACTTCGCAATGCGCCGGCGGATGCAAGGCCGTCGGCCCGCTTACCAGAATCACCTTAGCCCCGCGGCTGTGCGCTGCCTCGGCGATCGCGTAGCCCATCTTGCCGCTCGAGCGGTTGCCCAGAAAACGCACCGGGTCCAGAGCCTCACGCGTGCCGCCGGCGGTCACCAGCACAACTTCGCCAGCCAGGTCGTGACGCCGGCCGAGGGCCCCTAGCACCGCATCGGCAATTGCATCCGGCTCGGCCATCCGCCCCACGCCCACCATGCCGCAGGCAAGATCGCCCGTGCCCGGCTCCACTACACGCACGCTCCGCTGCCGCAGCGTCAGCAGGTTGGCCTGCGTTGCTGGATGGTTCCACATGTTCACGTTCATCGCCGGCGCCACTAGAACCGGCGCGGTCGTGGCCAGGAACATTGTGGTCAGGAAATCGTCGGCGATGCCGTGCGCAAATTTAGCCAGGACGTCGGCCGTGGCCGGAGCCACCACCAACGCATCGGCCCATTGCGCCTCGCCGATGTGCTCTATCCCGCTTTGATCGCCGGGCGTATCGCCGGTGCCATCCGCCGCATCGTCCCACAGGCTGGTGATCACCCTGTGGCCGGTGAGCGAAGCGAAAGTAAGCGGCTGCACAAACTTGCAGGCTGCCGCAGTCATCACCACGTGGACTTCCAGAGCCTGCCGTTGCAGCGCGCGCACCAGTTCCGCAGCCTTGTAGGCAGCAATTCCGCCCGACACGCCCACTGTGACTCTCATGGCTCGATTGTAGATCAGTGAACAGTGGACAGGGAACAACCAACAGCAATCAGTTCTGACTGATCCGAGCGATCAAACCGCACAGCAAGCGGCGCAGGAATCAAGCGGACACTGTCCACTGTCCACTGCTCACCGTCCACTGCTTTTCTCAGCCGAGCAGAATCGGAATCGCCGGACCCTCCACCAGCGGCTTCACGACCTCAACTTCGGTCTTCACATAGGAAATCTTGCCGGCATTGATCTCGTCCTGAGCGATGCGGCAAGCCTTGGTGGACTGGCTGTGGACCAGAGCGTGGGAACCGCTCTGCAACTGGCGAGCGCGACGCGCCGCGACTAGAACCTTGCGGTAGTTCGAATCGAAGCCGGTCTCAATCGTCATCGGAATCCTCCTCGAAATTCAGTTCCTGTTGGCGGGAGTCGCCAAGTATGCCAAACGCCTCCAGCACTGGCTTGAGCCGCTCCTGCGTGTTGGCTTGCAGGCAGGCCGCGGCGACCTCCAACACTCTTCGCGAACGGTACGCTATGGCTTCGCCATTGCGGTAAAAACGCTCCGCCAACACGATGGCTTCCAGTTGCGCCACCGCCCGGTCAAGAATGTCGTTGACCAGAATATAACCGTACTGGCGAAAATTCTCAATCTCCTTGCTGGCTTCGCGCAGCCGCCTGTAGAGTTCGGCTTCGTTCACCACCCCCTCGGCGCGGCTGCGGTTGCGCAAGCGCGTACGCAACACTTTCGGGTTCGGCGGAAGAACGAAAATACTCACCGCCTCAGGCAATGAGGCGCGCACTTGCGCCGCCCCTTGGACGTCGATGTCCAGCAGCAGGTCGTGCCCCTGCGCGCGCGCCTCTTCAAGTGACTGGCGGGCAGTACCATACAGGTGGCCGAAAACCTCGGCGTATTCCAGAAACATTCCCGCTTCGGCCATCCGCTCAAACTCTTCGCGCGTGGTGAAGTGGTACTCGCGTCCACTTTCTTCTGAACCGCGCGGAGCCCGCGTGGTCCAGGAGACAGCGAAATCCACGCCGCTGAGCTGCTTGCGCAGTTCGCTCACCAGCGTACTCTTGCCCGAGCCCGAAGGCGCCGAAATGATAAAAAGAATTCCTGCCACGTTGCGTTTGTCCTTCAGGGAGCTTCGTTTTGCCCATGTTTCAGCTCGTCGATTTCATCCACTTTACACTTCATACCAAGTTCATTCAATTCAAATGCCAAGCGTTCGATCTGGTCGTCTGCGACCTCTATGGTGACCGATTGACGATCCACCACGGCGTCTGTAATGGACTTGCTCTGCAGTAGAGAATAACCAAGTTCCGCGCACAGTAATTTGGTATGGGCAACCTTGTCGAAGCCGATGTTCCAACCGCAAAGAACGATCTTCCCCATTCGAGTGCCCCACCCGACTCCTGATCCCTGCCTATTCCACGTTCTGAATCTGTTCGCGCGCTTTCTCGATCTCTGCTTTCATGGCCAACCCAAGTTCGGTAATGCGAGTGCCCTTCCCGCCCACGCCGCCCGTCTTCGACAGCAGCGTGTTGGCCTCGCGGTTCATCTCCTGGAGCAGAAAATCCAGCTTCTTGCCCACTTCGCCGCTCCCGGCCAACAGTTCGCGAAAATGCCCGATGTGCGTCGTCATGCGAGTCAGCTCTTCGGAGATATCGCTCCGCTCAACTAGCACCGCCACTTCCTCAAGCAGTCTCTGCCGGTTGAACTCCGGCCCGGTGGCCGCGAGCAGGCGCGACGACAGCCTCTCCTGATAGCGCTGCTCGATTTCGGGACGAAGCAGTGCCACGCTATCCGTTGCTTCCGCCAGCCTGTCGAGCGTGGCATGCAGAATAGCTTCCAGCGATTCGCCTTCGCGCGCCCGCATGGCATTCAACTGCTCCAGCAGCGGTACAATCTGCTGCTGAATGCTCTCCGCCAATACCGCCAGGTCGTCGTCACCGCGATTCTCCGCCTGCAAGGCGCCCGGCATGCGCAGCGCTGCATTCAGGTCTGGTTCCCCCTTGAGCTTGTGTTCCTCACGCGCCGCGGCAAATGCAGCAAGATAGCCCGCAACCAGCTCGCGATTGTATCCAGCCTTCTGCTGGCTGGCCCGATCGACCGATAACGACAGCTCAACATGGCCGCGCACCAGCTTATCCTTTAGTGCCTTGCGCAGCTCCACCTCCAGCGCATCCAGCCCTGCCGGCAAACGCATCTGCAAATCGAGAAAGCGATGGTTGACGCTCTTCACGGTGAGGGTGTAGCTGAGCTGATCCTGATCACGAAGCGGCACACGCACCTGGACCCGCGCAAACCCGGTCATCGAATAGATCGGCATACTTTCTTACTCCTGCTTTCCGGTGACAAATGCCGGCTCGAAGCCAGGCAAGTAGTGGGTATGAGGGTCCGGCGGCTGCGGCTCGGTCTCGGGCTGGTCCATGAACTGCAATTGATAGAGCCGTTGATAGGTAGGTGAAGTAGTCAATAAGTCCTCATGGGAGCCAATAGCAGTAATGCGGCCATCCTCAAGCACCGCGATGCGCGTGGCGCGGCGAATAGTCGAGAGCCTGTGCGCAATCACCATCACTGTGCGGCCCTGCATCAGGTTGGCGAGTGCAATCTGCACCAGCGATTCGCTCTCCGCATCCAGCGCCGAGGTAGCTTCGTCGAGAATCAGAATTGGCGCGTCCTTCAGGATGGCGCGTGCAATAGCCAGCCGCTGGCGCTCGCCGCCGGAGAGGCGAAATCCCTTTTCGCCGATCACCGTGTCGTAGCCTTGCGGCATGCGCAGGATGAAGTCGTGGGCAAGTGCGTTGCGCGCCGCCTCCTCCACCACCGAGACCTTGACGTCCGGCCGGCCGTACGCAATGTTGTTGCGCACGGTGTCGTTGAAGAGAACCGTTTCCTGCGTCACCTGGGCAACCTGCCGTCGCAGCGAAGACAGCGTCAAGTGGCGCAGGTCTTGCCCGTCGATCAGAATCGCGCCCGTGCTGACGTCGAAGAATCGAGGAATCAGATTTACCAGCGTGGACTTGCCTGCGCCGCTCGGGCCCACCAGCGCCAGCACTTCGCCGGCATTCACATCGAGATCAATGTTGTGCAGAATCTGGTGCTCGCCCTCTTCGGTCGAATAGGAGAAGCCAACATTCTGAAACTGAATCGATCTCTTGAAGCGCTTCAACGTTACAGCGTGCGGCCGTTCCTTTACGTCGTCTTCAGTATCGAAGAAACCAAACATGGATGATGACGCGCCCATGGCCTGCTGGAAGCTGTTGTAGAAGTATGCGAACTTGCGCACCGGATCATAGAGCTTGAAAAGCAGGATGATGAAAGCACCGAACATGCCCATGGTCATGTGGCCATGGAGAATCTGATTGCGTCCGATGAACAGAAGCATGGCAATTGCCACCGCGCCAATGCTGTCCATCAAAGGCGAACTGATGGACTGGATGCGCACGTTGCGCAAATTGGCGCGGAACAGCCGGCGAGCGGCCGTCTTGAAGCGCAGAATCTCCCACAGTTCGGTATTGAAGGCCTTCACGATGCGATTGCCGGTGACGGTCTCATGCAGGATGTTCTGAATCTCCGCAAGCTTATCCTGGCCGGTGCGTGTACGCGTCCGCACTTCGCCGCCGATTTTGCGCGCGGATGTGATGACGACGGGAATGAACAACACCAGCGCCCAGCTAAGCTCTCCGCCCAGGCGAATAACGAAGACCAGGCCCACAACAAAGGTGAAAAACTGCTGCAAGAATTCGCCGATCACGGAACTGAGCGCGGTTTGCACGCGGTCCACATCGTTGATCAGTGTCGAGAGAATTGTTCCGGTGGGATGCTTGTGAAAGAAGCTGGCGGACCGGCGCATCGTGACTTCGTAAAGATGATTGCGAAGATCGGTAATTGTGCCGAAGCCGGCATAGTTGACCAGGTAAGTCCCGAGATAATCGCAGAGGCCCTTGGCCAGCGTGGAGATCACAAGTGCAAATGCCACCACACTCCAGGCATTATGCATGTGCATGAAATGGGGAATCAGGGTCCTAAGGTCGAAGTGCCATCGGCTATTGGTAAGTCCAAGGGTAATCGGCCCCTCGGGCGCGTCGGGCCTTAGAACCTGGTCGAAGATCGGCTGGAAAAGGAGCGTCCGGAACGTGTCAAGTGCCCCGACTGCCGCAAGCAACAAAACACCGGGCAGCCATTGCAGCGCATATGGCAGTCCATAGCGAAGGAGGCGCAGAAAGTTCTTCATGTAGGTTGGCCCACCCGCCTCGCGCAAGACTCCTGGGTGCGTCCCGGGTACGTACAAAACTCCATCCAAGTATTGTATCCGGGCCAACTTGATTCGGCGTCATTTCCCTTGCCTTTCGAAAATGCTCCGTGCCCTATCCTTTCGCTTTTTTCCTGGCGAAAGGGTGGGAGGCTTCAGCCCTCAACCAACTCCACACATCAGGAGCCGTCAAATCCATGCACGTCCATTGCTATCATTACCCCGTGACCAACTCCGCATCCAAACTCCTCCCTCGCGATCTCACCACCGTTTTCCTGGACCGCGACGGAGTCCTGAACGAAAAGATGCCGGAGGGCAGCTATGTAATGTCCTGGGATGATTTTCATGTCCTGCCCGGCGTCCCTGAGGCAATAGCCCGGCTCAATCGGGCAGGGTTGCGGGTAATAGTGGCTTCGAATCAGCGGGGCATTGCGCTCGGGCTCTACTCTGCCGCGGATGTCGAGGCGATTCACCTGGCCTTCCAGCGCCTGCTAAACACCCAGGGAGCACACATCGACGCATTCTTCATCTGCCCGCACGACCACGGCCAGTGCAACTGCCGCAAGCCGCTGCCGGGTCTCTTCGATCAGGCAGTGGCCCAATGCCCCACCATCTCCGCCGCAACCAGCGTGATGATCGGCGACTCGCCTCTGGACATTGAATTCGGCCGCCGCCTTGGAATGGCGACCATGCTCATCGACGACAAATCGAAGCACACATCACCCGGCACTGAATCCGCGCGAGAGCTCGCCGGTCTGTACTTCCCGTCATTGTCCGAAGCCGTGAACGCTCTGTTGGAGAAAAGCTAGTAC
>PKXI01000094.1:0-6780 GCA_003133425.1 Acidobacteriaceae bacterium | reverse complement strand
CTAGTACGCCTTCAACCCCATAATGGCCTTGAGAATCGTCTCCGGCTGGGGAAGAATGGCATCCTCGATCACTGGCTGATAAGCGACAAACGTATCCATCGATCCGACCCGCTTCACCGGCGCATCCAGATCCTCAAACAGTTCATCCGCAATACGAGCCGCAATTTCCGCGCCGTAGCCCCAGCTGATCATGTCTTCGTGAGCCACAATCACCCGGCTGGTCTTGCGCACTGAAGTGGCGATCGCCTCCCAGTCATAGGGATTCAGCGTGCGCAGGTCGATGATTTCCACGTCGATGCCATGCTCGCGTTGCGCCCGCTCCGCAGCCTGCAGCGCGCGCGGAACAACCGCGCCGTAGGTCACCAGCGTCATGTGCGTTCCTGGGCGAACGATCTTCGCCTTACCGAACGGAATGGCGAACTCATGCCCCGGATAAGGCGCGCGGCCAAAGGTTTCGCGATAGAGCCGCTTATGTTCCAGAAACAGTACTGGATCGTCGCAGCGAATCGCAGTGCGCAGCAGTCCATTCGCATCCAGCGCATTGGAAGGAAACACCACGCGCAACCCTGGAATGTGCGTGAACATGCTTTCGCCGCATTGCGAGTGGTAGATGGCGCCGCCGGTCAAGTAGCCGCCAATAGGCACGCGGAGCACGGCCGGGGATGCCCAGCTGCCATGCGAACGCCAACGCATCAGCGCCAGCTCATTGTGAATCTGGTGCATGGCCGGCCAGATGTAATCGAAGAACTGAATCTCAACCACGGGCTTCATGCCCCGCGCCGCATAACCAACGGCCCTGCCCACAATATTGGCTTCAGCTAGAGGAGAATTGAACACCCGCTCGGACCCGAATTCTGTTTGCAGGCCGGCGGTCAGCTTGAAGACGCCGCCCTTCCCCTTGACCTCGGAAAGAGCCTGCTCGCGGCTCGCGTCGGCTACATCCTCGCCGTAGACCACAATGCGCGGATCGCGTCGCATCTCATCGTGCAGGCAGGCGTTGATCAGGTCGGCCATGGTGCGCGGCTCGCTGCCCTTGGCGCTTCCAGTCTTGCCTCCGCCAGCTCCGCCCGGTGCATCCGCGTGCTCATGATCGAACATTGGGCCGGTCGGATCCAGGTCTTCGGAGTAGACGTGTTTCAAAATCTCCGACACCTCGGGCAACGGCGCTTCCAATGCGCGCTCGGCGGCCTCGGCAGCCAAATGGTCCTGCGATTGTTCCAGCTCGTTGATCTGCGCTTCAGTGAGAATTCCCTCGCGCAGCAGGCGCATTTGCATCTTCGCGATCGGATCGCGCAGCGCATCGGCCGCGCGTTCGGCAGTCGAGCGGTAGAGCCTGTCATCGTCCGAGAGCGAGTGGGAGTAAGCGCGCACGCAATGTCCGTGCACAAACGCCGGCCCCAGGCCTGCCCGGCAGTGCTCCGCGGCTGCTTGAAACGTCCGCAGGCAAACCTCCGGATCGGTGCCGTCAATCTCAGCAAAGTAGAAATTGGGGAAGTTCGCCACCAGCTTTGAAATATTGCCGCCCGGCGTATTCACTTCAACGGGTACGCTGATGGCGTAGCCGTTGTCCTCCACGCAAAAAATCACCGGCAGCTTCTGGTTTGAAGCGGTGTTCATCGCCTCCCAGAACTCACCTTGTGAGGTTGAACCTTCGCCCAGACACGTCAGAACCACTTCATCGCCGTGGAAGCTGACGTCGTTGAAGGCGCGGTAGTCGCCCTCCGCTTTCTCTGCTGCTTCGGGATGCCGGCTGAAGTACCGCCCCGCCTCGGCGCAACCCACCGCGTGCAGTAATTGCGTGGTCGTGGAAGAAGAGGTGCTCACCAGGTGCATCGCCCGGCTGCTCCAGTGGGTAGGCATCTGGCGGCCGCCGCTCGAGGGATCGGTGCCCGCGCCCACTGCCTGCAGCATCATTACATCGGGCGTCAAACCCAGCGCAAGGCACAATGCACGATCGCGATAGTAAGGGAAGAACCAGTCATAGCCCGGCCGAAGCGCCAGGCCCGCGCCCACCTGCAACGCCTCGTGGCCGGCCGCCGATATCTGGAAAAAAATCTTCTGTTGCCGCTTGAGCAGGATTTCGCGATCGTCCAAACGGCGAGACAGGTACATCAGCCGATAGATTTCCACCAACTGTTGCGCACTCAGACTGCCAGAGGCGCCAGCCGAATCGGGCACGCGAGCACCGGAAACTGCCAATCCCATCCTTGTCACTCCCAATTTCCGTTTTGCCGGGGAAACCTCGCCTGATTGTAACAACCTTGCGCCTTCAATTCCATGTTCGCGCAGTCAAGCCAATAGCACCAATCAGTCCGCCCTCCGATGTCCTTCAAAGGCAGAGAAGCCGCGAACGGTCAACGGCTTGAATAAGGAGAAGGACCTTGAGGTGTAGCGTCCATATAAGCCGGCGCTCCCTTCAATGAAATTCTCATCTTGTCCTTCACGCTGCGCGCGAGTTTTTCAATTTCAGCAATCTTGCGAAGCTGATCGGAATTCAGTGAAGTCGGATTGGTGCTATTGATCTCGGCAGTCAGTTCGGTCGCCAGTCTCAGCAGCTTGTCTGTGTCGGAAACCATCGACTTGTGCTGTGCTTCATTGAGCTGGCGCATCCGCCTCTCTTCATAGAGTGGACTGCCCAAATTCTCGCCGCCAACCGGGTCATCGATCGGCTGGGGCTGCGCACGCAATGGATGACTGGATATCTGGCCGGTTGGTGTCTGTTGCGAGGAGCTTTGCCCCACACACGGCAACGCCAGAAGCAGCCCCAGCCAAAGCACCGACCGTACCACATGACTCAACCTGCACGCTGATGGCCGGACGAGTCCTGGCCGCGATTCAATGATTGCTAGTTTTGCCACGGCTGCGTTCATTTCGTCCTCATCTTGTGGGCCAGTTGTTCAATTTCGCCCGCCCTGCGAATCACCGCCACCGATAGTGTGTCCCTGGTGGTCTTGTCCATCTCAGCCTTCAGGCTGTTGGCCAACTTCAGCATGTCTGCAGTTTCGTCTGAAATCTGCTTCTTCCGCTCAGCGGCGGGATCGGCCTTGACGTCTTGTTTTGCCTGCTGCTCCGGCGCTGCCGCGCTCGCGGTGTCCTGGGCGTTCGCAATCGCCGGGTTTGCTGTAACCGGCGCTTCATTGGCCTGCGACGGTGGCGACTGTGCGAAACTGCTGTGTTGTAAGGGCTTGATCATCAGTACGATGGCAATCGTGAGGGTGAGCGAACAGAGCCATAGAGCCCTTGTCCGCAGCAGGCGTGCTTTCTTGATTGAGCCGATGCGCTGAACTCTCATGGACGACCTCCATTTCGCGCCAGGAGTGTGCCGGGAATAGCTGCGGGGCATTCCGGCTATTCCTCCGCACAGTCTAGTCTAGATAGAGGGGTTTTGGCATGTTTCGTTTTATGTTAGCGGCAAGATGGAGTTGGTTCAGCGAGGGCCGGTTTCTGGGCAGGGTTTTGGACGGGTGGTCCAGCGACACCCAGGAATTCGTCCGTAACAGGCTTCCCCACCTGCTTGTCGTTGCGGCTATCGCATTTATTCTCAGTCGATTACTGCGGATTGTCACCCTAAGAATGACGCGCGTGGCCGAACAGCATGCTGCCGGTCCGGGACGTATTGCGCAGGTCAAAACGGTGTCTCAGGTTGTCCGTGCTACAGGACTCACCATCATTGGCGTAATTGCCGGATTGCAGTTCCTTGATGCCGTCGGCATTAACCTCGGTCCCCTGCTTGCTTCCGCGGGAATCGCCGGCGTTGCCATCGGCCTCGCCGCGCAAAACATCGTCAAGGATGTTTTGAACGGGATACTCATTCTCGTCGAAGATCAATTCAACGTGGGCGACACGGTTCGCATTGCCGGACTGGCCGGAACTGTCGAAGCAATGACTCTGCGCAAAACCACAGTCCGCGATGCCGACGGCACCCTCTACGTTGTGCCCAATTCGCAGATCACTACCGTTGCCAACCTCAGTGTGGGCTACTCCGTGGCCACCGTAAACGTGAGCGTGGATTTCTCGGCCAACCCCGACCAGGTGCAGAAGCTTCTGACGGCAATCGCCACGGATATACGCAAGAGCGATGAGTTCCGTCAGTTGTTCGTCGCCGATCCGCAGATCCTGGGCGTCGATGCCATCAAAGGCTCGGAATTGATCTTTCCGGTGGTCTTCAAGACTCTGGCCACCAAACAGTACGGCCCCATCCGCGAGTTCCGACGCCGCGTCCGGCTCGCGCTCGAGGAGCACCATCTACTCCCCGGCAACCCCTACAGAGTCTTCAATTCATTTGGGGAGCAAGACGATGCCAGCCAGAATGTTCCAGTTCCCGAGCCCGCACCGGAAGACGACCCGACCCTGCTCAAGCCCCAGAACAACAATCCCTTCAGCGACAGCTAGGTTTCTGGCCGTTAAGCCATTCCCTCCAACGCCTCCAGCAGCGCCTCTGCATTGGTCACCGGCGGCAAGCATGTCCGCCCGTGACACACCGTGGCCCACACTTCCGCGCCGCGCGGCACCGGCACCTGCAGCAGCGTCTCGGCCAAGGCGTCGGGAATTCCCTCTTTAACCAGCCGGAACGGCGCAATTCGCATCACCGTCTTGTTGACAGCAAAACGCGCCACCGCAGTCGCCTCCAACCGCACAGCCTCCGGCCCGGAACCCACCACCATCACCTGCACCGGATCCAGCAGCAGCCGTTCCAGCGCCAACCCATAACTGCCCGCGTACAGCCCGAAATGCTCCACGATGCCCGCAAAGCAGGCCAGCGTATCTTCTGCAATGTCGCGATATTCCTGGCGCCCGCTCAACGTCTCAAGCCGCAACAGCGCTGAGGCCGCGGTGGGATTCCCAGCCGGCGTGGGCGAATCCTGCAGCGGTTTCCGCCGTGCCCCAAGTGCGCCCAGCGGAACTTGTCCACCCTCGCTACCTGCCGCGTCGTAGAACGCTCCCGCAGTGGTGTCATAGAAGTGGGCGATCATAGCGTCGGCAACCTTCACGGCCACCCGGTAGAAATTCATGTTGCCGCTGGCGAACCACGCATCGACGCAAGCGTGAATGGTAAAGGCGTAATCATCCAGCGTGCCGGGGGCCTTCTCAACTGTGGGCGCCGCGCCCGCATCGTCCGGATAGGCGATCACATGGTGCAGCGTTGCGGCTCCGTCCCAGGCCTCGTTCAGCAGCCGGTCGAGCGTGCGCAGCGCAAACTCCCGCGCTGAATCCATGCGCAACACTCGCGCCGTCTCCAGGTAGGCCGTGACCGCCATCGCATTCCAACCGGTATAGAGCGTCTTGTCGATGAACGGCGTAGGGCGAAGGCTCCGCGCTGCCAGCAGTTTGCGCCGCGCCGAGTCCCGCAGCCCGCGCATCTGCTCCAAATCCCCGCCCTGCGCGGCCCTCTCATGCAAAGTCGAATTCACGTGCAGCACGTTCTTGGCAGGGTTGTGGTGCATGTCGCCGAGTTCGCCAATATCCCAGTAGCTTGCTGCGAACTCCAGCTCTGCTCCGTCCAGCACGGCCTTGGCCTCGTCAAGAGTCCAGGTAAAGTAGTCGCCGTCGTCGTCCAGTCCAACATCTGCGTCCTGCGACGCATAAAACCCGCCGCGCTCGCGGTCGGTCATCGTGGAATCGAGCCAGGCAACAATCTCCCGCGCCGTCTCCAGAAAATCCTCGCGCACAAAACTCTGGAAGCCGTGCACGTAATTGCGCAGCAACTCGGTGTTGTCGTAAAGCATCTTCTCGAAGTGCGGAACCACCCAGCGTTCGTCCACACTGTAGCGGTGAAAGCCTCCGGCGAGCTGGTCGTAGACGCCGCCGCGCGCCATCTTTTCCAGCGTGATTGTGAAAGCGTCCCGCGCCTGAGCCGTTTCAGATTGTTCGGGGTCGCGGTTCATCGCCATCTCCAGCAGCAGGTCAAGCGCCGCCGCGTGCGGGAACTTTGGCTGTGAGCCGAAGCCGCCATTGCGCGGATCGAACTTGCCCAGTGCTGACCCGGCAACCTTGTCCACCAGCGCCACGGTCAAGTCGCCGCCTGGGCCGGAGAAGCTCTCGTTGTGCTCGATGGCTGCCATCACGCTGGCCGCCGTCTCCAGAGCCTCATCCCGCCGCTGCTGCCAGACCTGGGACATCGCCAGCAGTACCCGCTCGATGCCGGGCCGCCCGTAGCGATCGTCGCGCGGAATATACGTGCCGCCAAAGTAAGGCCGGCCATCGGGTGTAAGAAACGCGGTGAGCGGCCACCCGCCCTGACCGGTAATTGCAGAGACCGCGGCCTGGTAACGCGCGTCCACGTCGGGCCGCTCGTCGCGATCCACCTTCACCGCAACAAAGTGCTCGTTGACGAGCTTTGCTACTTCAGGGTCTTCGTAGGATTCGCGGTCCATCACGTGGCACCAGTGGCACCACACCGCGCCAATGTCCAGCAGGATGGGTTTGTCTTCGGCCTGGGCACGGGCAAACGCCGCCTCGCCCCATGGATGCCAGTGGACCGGCTGATGCCGGGCTGAACGCAGGTAGGACGAGACTGCCGTTTCAAGCAGGTTGGCGCCGGACGTATGGGAGGAATCCATTGGCTGAGAATAAATGGCCTGAGTGCCCCCGGTCTTTCTTTTTAAACCGGTCGAGAGTCCGCCGCACCGAGGCGGGCAATGAAAGGGCGTGGCTTTCGCGACGCCAAGGGCACAGCAGATTCCAGAGAGATTTAGAGCCTATCCGTGAATTGGTAGCGCCGACCTCCAGGTCGGCTGTCCTGTGGGTCTCCAGACCCACAGGCGACGTCTGGCGGCGTGG
>PKXI01000177.1 GCA_003133425.1 Acidobacteriaceae bacterium | reverse complement strand
ATATGTCGATACGGCCTAGTACTGCGGTCGTGTGGATTTGTACTCTCCCAGGTCCCAAAATCGGGACCTGGGGCACCCAATCGTCATAATCCTTATTACGCAATCACGCGGTCATGGTATTAGTTTCGCGGCTCCGCCAGAATCGCCATCTTATGCGCTCTGATCCGGTTCCGGCACTGCGTCCTGATCCTGCTTCTCCGCGTGAGGAAAATAGAGCCAGCGCAACAGGCCATAAGCTATGAGCAGCAGGAACACGGACATGAGCAGTTGAGGAAGCATTGACTCCAGCGTCCCCGCGCGGGATGCACCAACGGGATAATTCTCCGAGTACTGCCGTTGCAGTAACCAAACCGTGAGGGGATTGACAGCGACTCTCACGATTTGCGAAATGCCTTGCGATAACAACATGCCAATTGCGATCGCGCCCACAAAGCTATCGACAAGAGCGGTCTTCACTCGTTCAAGCATCTTTCTTCCTTTTAAGTTTGTCCCGGTAATTGCTCAGAATGCGCATCGGACCTGTGCCGTAGATCCATAGCGAAAGCAGCCAGGCGCAAGCCAGATTGTTTACTGCAACGGATAGGTCGAGAAGGGGCGCTTGCAAGCTCACATAGCGAGCCGCGTAATCCATAGTGCGGGGGATATACGGAGGACTATTGGTCGCCAAGGCTAAGGTCAGGAAGGATAAAACACGGGAAGCTGGATCCGCCAGGGCTATGAATACGAGCTCGATGGCTCCCGCGAGCAATACCGCGATCACGATAGCGGCGACGTGGGAATCAATCAGGACCTTGCGAAGAGGGGCTTGCATGGTTTCTCTCGCTTAGAGGTTTGTGCTGTCCCACCCTTTCGCCAGAAAAAGGCGAAAGGATGGGGCACGGAGGATTCCAGCTGTCCTACTTCGACGCACCGATTCTTACCAGCAGAATGTCGTGGCTGGCAAGTTCGATGGGCTGGTTTTCAGTGAGCGTCACATCCTTGCCGGTCCACAGGTCCTTGCCCTTCTGCGGACCATGGAGGCCAAGCCTGGCCAGGCTGAGATGGATGGGGTGGGTGGAGAAGCGGTCAGCGCCGACGTTGAGCACGGCGATGGCCATGGCTCCGCCGGAGAGAGGACGGGTCCAGAATTCGACCTCGCCGTCGGCGTAGGCGCGCGTTCCTTCGCGGCCCAGCTTGTCCTGGTCGATGGCGATCACGTCTTTGTTGGTGAGGATGGCCTTGATCTCGGGCTTCATGTTGGGCAGATCGTTGCCGGCGAGCAGCGGCGCGGCCAGCATGGCCCACATGGAGAAGTGCGCGCGGTTTTCAGCCAGCGTCAGCCTGCCGTTGCCCACTTCGAGCATGTCGGGATCGTTCCAGTGNNTCGCCGGTGGTGCGCCACAGGTTGCCGCCCATTGCCGGCGCCCACTCCCACGGTGCATCCCAGCCATACTGGCAAAGCGAGTAAACGATGGGGCGGCCGCTGGCCTTGAGCGCCTTGCCCATCTTGTCGTAGGCGGCCACCATGAGCCGCATCTGCTCGGCCTTGTCGTCGGGAGCCTGCTTGGCCATCACTTCCTGGCGGAAGCTGCACAGGTCGTACTTGAGATAGTCGATGCCCCAGGAGGCGTAAAGCTGCGCATCCTGCGTTTCGTGGTCGAGCGAGGCCGCGTAGCGGGCGCAGGTCTTGGGGCCCGGGCCGGAGTAGATGCCGATCTTGAGACCCTTGGAGTGAACGTAATCGGCAAGCGCCTTCATGTCGGGAAACTTGTCGTTGGTGTGCAGCACACCGCTGGCATCGCGCTCGCCTTCCCACGTGTCGTCGATATTCACGTAGATGTAGCCGGCGTCCTTCATGCCGGTGGATACAATCTGGTCGGCGGCGCCGCGGACATCCTTGTCGGTGACTCTGCCGGCGAAGAAGTTCCAACTATTCCAGCCCATGGGCGGGGTGGGAGCAATGATCTGCGCCGCGGGTTTGTGCGACTTTGTGGCGACTGGAGTTGCGGCTGGAGTTTGGGCTGAAGCTGTAAACGATGCGAAGGCAAGAACTGCTAACGAGAGAGAACCGGAAAGGCGCATGATTAACCTCTGTAAACGATCTCAGGGAATACTATGCCGTGGGAGTTGGGTTGGGCAATACGAGAAACGCGCATTCAGCCGAAGAGGTTGTCGATCTTCTGATTCAGGGCTACAATTTGCTGGCGCAATTCATCGACTGCGGTCTCCAGTCGGTCAAGGCGCTCCTGACTTGCGCTGTTGTCGGGGCTGGAATCCTGGCCTGGTGCGGGTTCGGCGGAGGCGAAATGGATGGATTCGACGGGCCCGGAAAGCAGATGCGCATAGCGGGCTTCCTTGGTGCCCGGTAGACGCGGAAGAACGGCAGCCAGTGAAGGCTCGCGGTCCATCAGCTTTTGGATGCCGGCGAGCACGTCGGCGATTTCTTCAAAGCGGTGCAGGCGCTCCGTGCGGCCGCGCAGCTCGCCGGGAGTTTGCGGCCCGCGCAGAAGCAGCACACACAGCAGCGCCGTTTCAGCGCGGCTGAAGTTGAAGGCCTCGCCGAGCCAGTGCTCGTACTTGGTGACGCGGCCGTCGGCGGAGCGCGCGCGACCGGCTAGGCGCTTGTCTTCAAGGCCGTGCAGGGCCTGGCGCACGTCGTCCTCGTCCAGGTTCATTACCGGCTCGCGATTCGAACGCTGATTGCATGCGTTGATGAGCGCATTGAGCGAGAGCGGATAGTAGTCGGGGGTGGTGACTTCCTTTTCGACAAGCGCGCCGAGAACGCGGGCCTGGGCGGCGGTGAGCAGAATTGCCTCAGCAGGGGACATAGGTCTATTCTCCCACGTCCTATGCCGCCTCTTCCGGCTGGGCTTCGCGGTTGCGCGTCAACAGGAAATAGACCAGGGGCGTGACGATGAGGCTGAGGACCATCGAGATGGTGAGGCCTCCGATGACAGCGATCGCCAGCGGTTGCAGCATCTGTGAACCGGCACCAAGCGCGAAGGCCAGCGGCAACATGCCGCAGACAGCGGCAAGGGCAGTCATGACGATGGGCCGCAGGCGCCGCTGGGCTGCGTGAAGCATGGCATCGTGCGCCGATGCGCCCTCGGCGCGAAATCTCTCGTCGGCGTCGAGCAGCAGGATTCCGTTCTTGGCCACGATACCGATGACCATGATGAGCCCCATGAACGAAGCGACGTTGAACGTGGTGCGCGTAACAAGCAGCGCCAGAATGACTCCGGCGATGGAAAGCACCGATGAAGTGAGAATCGCGATGGGGGCCGGAAAGTTGCGGAACTCGGTGAGCAGCACGCCGAATACCAGCGCCAGCGCCAGGATCAGCACGCGCAGCAGATCGCGAAAGGATTTCTGCTGCTCCTCATAGGTTCCGCCGTACTCCACGCGGACTGAAGCGGGTAAGTGGAGACCGGCGACAGTCTTCTGAACTTTGGCGACCCCGGTGCCGAGGTCGGAGCCTTCAAGGCGGCCGGTGACGACGACTAGCCGTTGCAGGTTTTCCTTGCGGATTTCGTTTTGCGGCGGCAATTGCTCGACGGTTGCCAGCGATCCGAGGGATGCTGTGTGACCCGAAGTGCTGTTGAAGACCGTATTCTGGATGGCCTCGAGCGAGGAGCGGGTTTCATCGCCGAGGCGCACGCGGATGGTGTAGGGCCGTCCGTTCGCGATGATCGGATCGGTGGTTTCCACGCCGTCGAGAATTGCGGTTGCGTCCTCTGAGACTTCTGCCGGAGTGAAGCCGAGACGGGCGGCGACCACGGGATCGATCTGGAAGTTGGTCGCAGGGCCGCTGATTGTGTTCTCGATGCCGTCCTGCACATCGACCACGCCGGGAATCTTGCCGATGGCGTCACCCACCCTGGGGCCGAGTTGCGCGAGCTGGGCCGGGTCGTCGGTAAATATCTTGAGCTGGATGGGCTCGGGCGCGTTGGAGAGATCGCCGATCATGTCCTGCAGCACCTGGGTGAATTCAATGTCCAGCTCCGGCTCCGTGGTCCTGATCTGTTGGCGAATATCTGCCATCACATCGTCGATGGAGCGGCTGCGCTTGGCCTTCAGCTTGACGGTAAAGTCACCGGTGTTGGCCTCGTGCACCGCGTTGAACCCCATTTCCATTCCGGTACGGCGAGAGGTGATTTCCACTTCTGGCGTGGCATGCAGGATACGCTCGACGTGTTCTAGAACGCGATTGGTTTCGCTCAGCGAACTGCCGGCGGGCATGATGTAGTCGAGAATGAAGCCGCCCTCGTCCATCTCCGGCAGCAGGTCGGAGCCAAGCGCGTTGTAGCCGGCCCACGTGCCGATAACAAGCAACACACAAGCAGCACCGACCCACAGCGGCTTGGCCAGCGCCCAGTCCAATGCGCGCTTGTGAAGTTGGAGCACGCGGCTCATCACGCTCTTTGGCTTGTTCTCTTCCTGCTCTTTATCTTTGTCTCGCTTGCCAAGTAACACCAGGCTCAGGCCGGGCGTCCAGGTAAGGGCCAGCATGAGCGAGGTGAGCAGGGCCGCTGCCATGGTGATTGCAAGCGCGCGGAAAAAGCTTCCCGTCACGCCGCTCACAGACACAAGCGGCAAAAACACCACTACCGGCGTGATAGTTGAACCGATGAGCGGTGTTGTGATTTCTTTCAGCGCCTTGCGCACGGCTTCTGATCGGTTTTCGCCGGCGTCACGATGCATCACGATGTTTTCAACCACCACGATGGCGTCGTCGATCACCAGCCCGATGGCGGCAGCAAGGCCGCCCAGCGTCATCAGGTTGAAGCTTTGGCCGATGCCCCAAAGCACAAGGATGGTGACAGCGATGGTGACCGGGATGACGAGGCCGGCGACGAGCGACGATGTCCAGTCGCGCAGGAAGAGGAACAGGATGATGCAGGCCAGGATAAGCCCGATGAAGATGGCGTCACGCACGCTGGAGATCGAGTCGCGCACCAGTTGCGACTGGTCGTAGAAGAGCTCGAGCTTGACGCCCGCCGGCAGCTTGGCACGCAACTCTGCGACCTTGGCGGCCACTTCATCCGCCACTGCAACAGTGTTGCTGGAGGGCTGACGCGCGATAGTTAGCAGAACCGCGTCTTTGCCCTTCGCCGTCACGGTGGTGTAGATGGGCAGGGTTGCCTGCACAACTGTGGCCACATCGGCCACGTACACGGGAGCGCCTGCTGGCGTGCTCTTGACGACGAGCTGACGCAGCCCATCGGCGTCGTGCACCTGCGCCCCCACCAGGCCAAGAATCAACTGATGATTGGCCTCGTATAGTCCGGGCGAGTCCATAATATTCGAAGCCTGGATGGCGTTCACCAAGTCCTGAATAGTGACTCCCGCGGTCTGCATCAGCGCCAGGTTCGGGACCACATGAAACTCTGGCTGTTTGCCGCCCTGCACCAGCACAGTGCTGACGCCTGCCACGCGATTCAGCGGCGGCTTCAGATCGTAGGTGGCAATCTCCCAAAGCTGTGTCTGCGGAATGGTGTCGGAGGTGAGGCTGTAGCCGAGAATTGGAAACGTGGCGAAGGTAAGCCGGTTGGAGGTGATCTTGGCTGTGGCTGGCAGCGTTTGCTCCACCCTTGACAGTGCCGCATCCACCAACTGGAGCGATTGGAACATGTCCACGTTCCAGTCGAAGAAGAGGCTGACCTCAGCCTGGCCGCGGCTGGTAATGGAGCGAACAGTCACCAGGCCGGGCACGGTGTTCACCGCGTCCTCAATGGGCTTGGTGATAGTCACCTGCATCTGCTCGAGCGGCATTACTCCGTTGTCGACGCCAATCACCACGCGGGGAAAGTTGGTCTCGGGAAAGACGGAGATCGGCACCTGAAACGCAAAATAAATCCCGGCGATGGTAAGAACCGTTGCAAAGAAGAAGATGGTGCGTGTGGATCGGGCCAGCCAGAAGGGTTTCTGGGCTTCACCCGTTTTTTCGTGCGCGCCGGGCCCATCGTTCGGCATCAGTCCGCCCCTCCGCCCTTGCCGGCTGCTGGCGCTTCTTCTTCGGCCGGACCCACCTTGACCTTCGTGCCATCATCGAGCCCGTATGCCCCGCCAGTGATGACAAGGTCCGTTGCTCCAAGGCCGCCGGTCACCTGCACATCTTCGGCGTCTGCGATGCCCAAGGTTACGGGCTTGCGATGCGCCGCGCCGTCATCGCCCACCACCATCACCGATTTGCTTCCGTCCTGCGCGGTGAGAATTGAGGCAGCCGGAACCTTCCACGCTTGCGCGACGCTCCTGCCAGTGATGGAAACCTTTACCGGCGTACCAACCTTGAGCTTGCCCGCTTTGTTGTCGATCTTGAGCCAGACTTCGACGGTAGTACTGCCGGGGTCGAGCGCCGGACTGACGAGTGAAACCTTTCCCTCCACTGGATCGGCCAGCCCTGGCACGTGGACGGACGCTTCGTCGTCCACCTTCATCTGCTGGGCCAGGCTCTGCGCGATGTGTGTCTTGGCAAGCAGCGTTGATGTTTCCATCACCGTGATCAGCGGCGCACCGGCAGCCGCCGTTTCACCCGCGAATAACGGCCGGTCGGTAACGACGCCGTCAATAGGACTTTTGATTTCGGAGTAGTTCACCGCGGCTTCGGCGCCCTTGTACTTGCCTTCGGCAGAAGTCAGCTGTCCCTGCGCGGACTTGAGCGCGGCTTCACGGCTCACGCTGCGCACCGATTCCAGGTGCTTTGCCGCCGCGTCGTAAGCTGCCTGGGCCTGCACGAGCGCGGCCGTGGCGGTATCCAGATCGCGGCCCGGAATCGCCCCTTCTGCAAACAATTCCTTGCGGCTCTTCACGATGCTGAGGTTCAAATCGAGATTTGCCTTGGTCTGCGCCACATCCGACTCGGCCTTGAGTGTGTCTTCCGGCACCTGCGCCCTGGTGGCCGTATCGAAGGCTGCCTGCGCTGCTACGAACGAGCCCTTGTTGTCCAACGCCGCCGCAGCCAGATCGTTGTTCTCCAGGATGGCGAGCAACTGGCCTTCCTTCACGCGCGTTCCGCGCTGCACGTAAAACTTGCGCACCGGCGCACTGATCTTGGGCGCGATGGCCGCTTGCGCCAGCGGCGCTAGAACCGCATCGGCTTCAATATGCTCGGCGATGGGCCCCTGCTCAGGATGCGCGGCCTGCACGGTCACCAGCGGCTCTGGCTCGGCCTCCTTTTTGCAGCCTGGCATGAGCGCAGCAGGAAGCGCCATGGCGCAAAGCAGGACCCAGCGCGGCTTGAAGGAAGGCGCCTGAGGTGTTCGATTCCAGCTTGTCAATACTGCAGATCCAGTCTTCATACTGCTCGTTTTCCTACTGCTCAATTTCCTGCTGCTCATCTTCCTGCTCTTGCCTGTACTACATGGTTCCGGTCAATGTTTGCAGATCGGCCAGCGCTGCTTCGTAGCGCACCCTTCCGTCCTCGCGGGCATTCTGGGCAGTCACAAAGGCACTTTGCGCATCCACAACTTCAAGTACCGTTGCCTCGCCGCCGGTGTAGCGAAGTTTGGTCAGGCGCAGGCTTTCGCCGGCTGTGACCACGCTGGCATCGAGCGAGGCGAACTGGTTTCGTGCCGCTACGGCCTCCGAGTATGCTTCGTCTAGCCGGGCAATCAGCCGCCGCTGCGTTGCGCTCAGCACCACCTGCGCAGCGCCGCGGCGAATCTCGCTCTGCTTTACGCGGTGCTCGGTCGATAGCCAGTCCCACACCGGAATGTCCAGCGTCACGCTGGCCGAGTAGCCGAGGTTGCGCGCTTTGTCGGGTCCGTTGAAAGCAAGCTGCGGAGCATCGATGCCGTACGTCACGTTGAGCCCCAGGTCAGGCAGATAGGCCGCCCGCGCCGCAAGTACATCGGCGTTGCTCACGCTCAGCGCTGCCAGCGCGCTCTTCAACTCGGGATTGTTCTTGCCCGCTGCCTGCTCCACATCCTCCCGCGAGGCCAGCGGCGGTGCATCGCCTGACGCCTGCAATGTGTACGCGGTGCGCGGATCGGGAAACAGCAGAACGCCCAGTTCCAGCCGCGCTTTTTCCGCTGCCACTTTGGCATCTTCGAAGTCACGTACCCGCTGCTGCTCTGTCAATTGCGCCTTCAACACGTCCGCGTGAGCCACTTCGCGCCCTTGTTCGCGTTCGTTAGTCAATTTCGAAAAATCCGCAGCTTCCTGGCGGGCGCGCTCGGCAACCGTAAGCTTGTGATCTGCCGCCAGCGAGCCGTAGAACAGGCCAGTAACCGCGGCGACCAATCCACGCCTTGCCACTTCAAGCTCGGCCGCGGCGAACGCAGACGCAGCATCGGCCCGTCGCACGCCGGCCACCCCGGCCAGTCCAAACGTCTCGTTGACCGAGGCCTGGCTGGCGTACTCGTGTACCGCGTTGTTGGCAATGAATTTTTGTGCGGGCTCTGTGGCCGTGGTGGTGGCCACGCCGTTTGGTTGCGTGTAAATGGCCTGATTGTGATACACAACGCCGGGCAACAGGGCGCCGCGCGCGATATACCGGTCAAGCGAGGAAACTCTATTCTCGGCCAACGCTGCCGCATACGCAGGCTCGTTGGCCTCGGCGCGGTGAATGGCCTCTTCAAGCGTGATGACAACGGGCTGGGCCGTGGGCGCGGGATTGGCTGCGTCGCCCGGTGTCTGACCTTGGGAAGAAAGTACCGCTGCCGCAACCAGCAGCGAAAGGACGAGGCGGCGGGCCAGGGTTCCAAATTGCCGCCGTCCCTCTTCGCGCCGGAAGTCGCCCTGCATGGTCACACTCAGAAGCATACAATCGGCGCCTGAGTTTTTCCTGAATCTGACTAAAACTTCAGGGACATGTTTCCACGGATTCGGTGACCGGTCTTGCTCTTCTCAAGATTTCCCCGCCCCTCCCGGGCCCTGCTCTGCGATACTACTGAGTTATGCCAATTGCCGATCTGCAACAAGCTGCCCAAAAGATTGCCGGATTTCTTGCCACGCTGAACAAGCTTGGCGGAATGCGCCTGAAATACCGCATCACAGCCGGTGAAGGCGCTCGCGACCCCGAGGGCTTGGAGGCCCGCCAGATTTACGTGGAACTAGGCGGACCCGATGTGCCGCTGGTAACCCAGCACAACGGCGAGTTGCTGCGCGCCCTGGAAACGATCGCCGCGCAGATGCTCCGTCTGGACCAGCGCGAGAACGACCTGGTGAGCTTTGACGCCGCCAACTTCAAAGCGCTGCGGGCCCAGGAACTGCGGCTTCAGGCAGAAATTGCCGCGGAGAAGGTGCTCAAGAGCGGAATCCCATACGCGTTTCCGCCCATGAACAGCCGCGAACGCAGGCTGATGCACCTGGCCTTCAAGTCACTGGAAGGCGTGGAGACAGCCAGCAGCGGCGAAGGGCAGGATCGATTTCTGGCCGTGTTTCCAGCGGGCAAAACCGACCTGCCTGTGACGCCGCCGATAAAGCCGAGAGGCTTTGGGCGCAGGTAGACCGGGCGAGGCTGACGTCGGGCCTTCTGTATGCCACAATACCCACCTATGAGAACCGCAACTCTTTTTCTAACGCTGGCGCTCACGGCAGTTGTGTGTTCGGCGCAAAAGCGGCTGGTGCTTATCGATCAGGACGCCTCCGGCCCCGGCGGCTCCGACCAGATGGCGATCATGTCGCTGCTTGAGGCTCCGCAGGTTAAAGTGCTGGGCATTACTATAGTGACCGGCGACGCCTGGCGCGACGAGGAAACCCAGCATACGCTGCGCATGCTGGAACTGACCGGACACTCCGATGTGCCGGTAGCGCGCGGCGCAGTGTTTCCGCTGGTCCGCACGCAGGAAGAGACACGTCTCGCCGAGTCGCTCAATGGGAAGCAGACCTATCTGGGCGCATGGCGGCAGGCGCCGGCCTTGTCATCCGCTGATGCCACGCAGGGCAGCGCCGAGAGGCCTCGGCCGCATGGACCTTATGAGATTCCGCCCATGCCCGAAGGGCAGCCAACCATCAAGGCAATCGATGAGGACGCGGCGCACTTTCTCGTTCGCCAGGTGCGCGCGCATCCGCATGAGGTGACGATCTACGCCGCCGGCCCGCTCACCAACATTGCGCTCGCCATCGCCATCGATCCCGAGTTTGCTTCGCTGACCAAGGGAATTGCATTGATGGGCGGAAGCCTCAATCCGCAGACCGACGACCCGGAGTTTGCCACTGATCCGCGCCACGAATTCAACCTCTGGTTCGATCCTGAGGCTGCGCACATCGTGTTGCGCGCCGCCTGGCCGCGCATCGACGTGACCACCGCAGACGTATCCATCAAAGCTCCGTTTTCGAAGGAGATGCTGGATGCGATTGCAAAGTCGTCCACGCCGGCCGCGCGCTACATTGCAGCATGGAGCCAGAACCGCTACTACATGTGGGACGAACTGGCCGCCTGCGCATGGGTTGAGCCGGGACTCATCACAAAAGAGAAGCCGCTCTATATGGATGTGGACCTGAGCCACGGCCCCAGCTACGGCAACACGTTGACGTGGAACGAGGCGCTCAAGCCCGCAACCGGTGTTCGCCTGGTGCATGCGCAGATCGACCTCGACCTGCCCCGCTTCCAAAAGATGTTCGTTGAAATGATGACCGGAACGGTTCGCTAGGCACGCCTATCAGGGACCGGATTTTCAGGGTACGCTAGTTCAGAAAACGCCGTAGAAGGGGTGCCGCCGATGGGAAAGTTTCTCTTGCTGGTCTCGTTCTTTACGCTGGCTTGCGCTGGCTGGTTGGCGATCATGGAGACGGTGCTGCGGCATCCAGGCTACGTCGCGCGCATTGGCACGGCGCTGGTGATTGCTGCGATTTGTGTGACCACGATCCTGGTGCGCATGCTGCATGCCGGCGTCCGATGCGAACGCTGGCTGTGGTTGGGCGCGGTGGCGTTGATCGCGCTTGGAGTGATGGCGTTTTTCCGCAACGCGCCCGCGGGTCACTTTGAAGGATTCGTCTTCGTGATCTCGCTGGTGCTCGTAGTCCAGGGCGTGCTGATGCTGGCCACGCTGGGCAGGGCAGGAGGCAGTGCACGGCCACTGAGCTAGAGCGCTTTCTGCCGGGGTGTTTACAGTTGCGANNCACAAAGGATGGGGCACCCGAAGTTGTGTTAACACTCAACTCGAAAATGCTGTAGCTGACCCGATACACGATTCCCACTTCTTAAGGTCGCGACCTGGGTCACCCAGCAAAGAAGGACAAAGATAAACGTTCCCCGCAGATACAGTGCGAGCGTATGCTGACGCCTGGTACCCGAAACTGCAAGCCGCGATGATGTTCGCGGCCAGTCGGAATCCCACGAAAGAGGTCAACATGAACATTCCCCGTTCATTGCTTAGTGTCGCGATCGCCGCGGCACTTTCTGCCACTCTGCTTGCCCAGCAGGCCCCGAGTGGCTATCACAGCGTTGCCTGCATCAAAATCAAGCCGGGAAAATCCGTCGAATTTCGCAAGTGGACCGCAACTGATGGCCGGGCATTTCAACAGGCAAGAGTGGACTCCGGCGAAATCACCGCATGGCTCCTGATGCGCTCTATCATCCCTCAGGGCACCTCGACACAGTGCGACTTTCTGAGCATTTCTGAGTACCCCGGGGCACCACCAAAGCCCATGGGGCTCGACGCAATGGGCCCAGTGCTCAAGAAGGCCGGGCTCACCATGAGCGCTCAGGAGTTTGTAGACCATCGCAGCTCAATGACTGAGCTGGTTTCAAACAATCTGTTTCAGAACCGGATCACTGTGGGCACCATGAAGAAGGGCGACTACTTGATGGTCAATTTCATGAAAATTCACAGTACAAGCGATTGGCTCGCCGCCGAGAAAAAAATCTGGCAGCCTCTCGCGGAGTCGATGGTGCAGGCTGGCGCCACCAGTGGCTGGTCGCTCAATGTGCAGGTATTGCCCGGCGGCGCTGATCTGCCGTTTCAGGCTGTTACTGTCGACGTCTATCCGAGTTGGGATGCCGTCTTTGCGGAAAGCCCTCACTTTGCAGAGAATTTCAAAAAGGCACATCCCGACATGGAGATCGGCACAACCATGGAGAAGCTGGACCAACTACGCACCATCGTGTCGAGGAAACTGTTTACCGTTGACGACATGGTGACGTCGGCGAAGTAGCAGGAGACTGAACTCGACCTATGCGGCGTGTTCCATCAGCCTGAGTCCGCTGGCGGAACACGCCGTACTTGCGTTTGGAGCGATGATCCGAATCCATCTTGAAGCTGCGCCAACACGCCGGACAGCTCATCTCTTAAACTAAAGAGTGGAGGAGTTATGAGCGACGGCCGCGAAGAACGCGAGGAACGCGAAAAGCGCCGCGAGCAAGAGGAGCGCGAAGATCGCGAGGACCGGCTCGACCGTAAACCTCTGGATCCCTGGGAACCGGAGCGCGACGACTCCTAAGCCAGTCCAATAACATGAGTCTTCCAAGGAGCCGCGGGTCGCGCCTTCCCACGCGGACAACTTAATCTAGCTTAGGGTGCAGCTTGTGAAACCCCGTGGCCTGCTGATACGCGCGGGCAAACGCCGCCAGCTTCGCGTCCTGGTAATGCCCCGCTAGAAACGTGAGCGAAACCGGTGTCCCCGGGCCGCCAATGTCGTCGTGGTCGCCGTCGTCAATCTTCGGCGGCTTGGGAGCGTCATCGCCGCGCAAGCCATTCGGCAGAATCAGCGCCGGGTGGCCGGTCAGGTTGGTCGCGATCAGTTGCGTGTCCGTCGATGGCGTCACGATGATATCGACCTTCTCAAACAACGCCGAAACCTCGCGAATAGCAAGCGTACGCGCGCGGTTGGCCTGAATGTACTCGACTGCCGGATAGAAGCGCGCAACGCGAAAGTTGTTGGGCCAGTCCTCGATGCCCTGTTCGGTGAGCAGACTGTCGCGGCCAGTCATGGTGAGATCGTCGAATGCAGCGGCGGCCTCTGCCGTGAGCAGCGGAACCATGGCGTCAAAAGGCAACTTGGGCAGCTCGACCGGAATGAGATTCACTCCCATGGCGCGCAGCTTTGCGAGTGCGGCCTGCTCGAAGCGGCGGTCGTAATCGCGTCGCACGCGCCCGGCCTGCAGTTCGGCATTATGCTCCTCGCGTTTTTTCTTTTCTTCATCGGTTTCGTTGGTCGCGGCTTCCGTGAGCCTGAGCAGAGAAGGCGGGTCGAATTCGCTTTTCAGATAGCCGATGCGGAGTTTCTTCCAGTCGAGCCCTCGGTCCCAGCGAAGTTCGGCAGGATACACCGATGCATCTTTGCCGTCGGGTCCGTGGATGGTTTCGAGAACCAGCGCGCAGTCCTCAACGGAACGCGCAATGGGGCCGAGTTTGTCCATGGTCCAGCTGAGAGCCATGGCGCCGGTGCGGGGGACCAGGCCAAAGGTCGGCCGCAGCCCTGTGTCGCCACAGCGAGTTGAAGGCGAGGAGATGGAGCCCAGCGTCTCCGAGCCGATCGCGAAGGCTACGCAGCCGGCAGCAACGGCGCTCGCTGAACCAGCAGAAGACCCGCTCGATCCCTGCTCGGGATTCCACGGGTTACGCGTGCGCCCGCCGAACCACTTGTCGCCCATGGCCAGCGCGCCCAGCGTGAACTTGGCCACCAGCACGGCTCCGGCAGCATCCAGGCGCTCGACAACGGTGGCGTCTTCATCAAACGACTGGTTCTCGAAGCCGCCCGCGCCCCAGGTCGTGGGGTAGCCTTTCACAGCAAGCAGATCTTTTGCGCCCCAGGGAATGCCGTGGAGCGGACCACGATATTTTCCGGCGGCAATCTCGGCATCGGCAGCCTTGGCTTGGGCCAGGGCTCGTTCCTCAGTAAGCGTGATCACGAAGTGCAGTCTGGGGTCGTAGCGCTTCAGGCGGGCGAGGTACATCTTTGTCAACGCCACCGAGGTGATTTGCCGGGCCAAGAGAAGGCTCGCCAATTCGTTGATCGGGGCAAAGGCCAGTTCTTCAATGTGGCGGGGAGCGCGAACCGACGCTTCCGGCTTCCATGCAGTGGCGGCCGGCTTTTCTGCTGCCCGTCGAGTCACAGCAGCTCCCGCGGCCGGCTGCGGATGAAACACAAACGCCGGCGGAACCGAATTCGGCATTTTGAGTGCGCGAATCTGCTCGTAGCCACCGCGCTGGCCGTTCAGGGCGTCGAGCATCATCTTCTTCTGCTCTGCGGTGAAGGGACCAACGCCGGCAAGGAGGGCGGCCTGGTCGAGCATTTCAGGAGTGATTTTGGCCAGTTCGGCAGGCTTGGCTGCGGGGGCGCTTTCCTGCGCTTGTGCGGCCAGTGTGTACAGAATGCCGGGCAGCAGCGGGGATGCAATCCCGGCGCGGCTGCAGGCTGCAAGAAATCCTCGACGATCGAGTGTCATGCCGGTTTGTCCTTTGCGGAAGGGAATGTCCTTTCGCAAACTATAACGGACGCAGAAGCCGCAATTCACTGACTTTGTTCAGGGCTATCGATCCGGCGCAACGCCATTTAAATGCAATTCCCCTGGCGGTGGCTAGCCAGGGCCGAATCTGCAGGTTGAGCGCAGACGATTTAGCGGAGGTCTAAATTTCCGGTAAAAAAGTCTTGACATATTCCCATATGAGCATGTAATTTCTCCACCATGGCACGAGCGGCAACCACCTCCGATGCGTTCAATGCCGTAGCCGAACCGCGACGGCGGGAGATTCTCAGCTACCTCGCGATGCGGGAACGGCCGGTGGGAGAGATTGTGGCCGCACTGAGGCTCGACCAGCCCTCGGTTTCAAAGCACCTGGGGGTCTTGCGAAAAGTGGGCCTGGTGCGAGTGCGCTGCGAGGGCCGGCACAAGTTTTACCAGACCAATGCCGCGGCGATCCAGCCAATGCACGAGTGGACGAAAGAGTTTGAGAAGTTCTGGCAGCACCAGTTGATCCGCGTGAAGGAACGCGCAGAGAAGCGAGTCAGCGACGATCGGTAAAAACCAAATCCCCATAGTTGATCCCAAGGAGGAATCGTGATT
The DNA here is from genome assembly GCA_003133425.1 of Acidobacteriaceae bacterium. The sequence continues at coordinate 27,158 of PKXI01000177.1, read as the reverse complement.
CAGACAGCACCGAGCATTGAAAACATGATGTTGGATATCAAGCAGGAAATGCATGTGAGCGCGCCCCTTGACGTAACCTTCGAGGCGCTGCTTGAACAGATCGGTCCCTACAACGAGAGGGACAACAACGAGCCCATGCCGATGAAGATTGAGCCGTGGCCGGGCGGACGCTGGTACCGCGACCTGGGCGACAACAACGGCCATTTGTGGGGTCATGTGCAGGCCATCAAGCGGCCCACGTTGCTTGAGATTTCCGGGCCGCTGTTCGCGTCTTATCCCTTGTTGTCGAACGTGCAATATCGGCTTACGGAGTCGGACGGAGGCACGCTGATTACCTTCCGGCACACCGCGCTTGGCTTTATCGAGGAGCAGCACAAGGACGGTGTCGGCAAGGGCTGGGCATCGATTCTTGACCGCATCCGCAAGCACGCCGAGTCGAAGTAACTCTCACGCGTCGTTGGTAGCTCTCGCTCTCTCCGCAGAATTCGCGAAGAGGTGGAGATGCCCCGCATCGCCGCAAATCGGGTTGCATGCGTGAATCAGTTCCCTGGTGCGCCGAGGGATCGCGTTCTGAAGTCGGTCGCACCCAAAGAAGTTCCCCATTTCCCCAAACACAAGGAGGATCGCCATGACCATCGCACAATCGTTTCTCGCCGAATTTGAAGTGCAAGCGCCCATCACGCGGAAGTTCCTTGAGCGGCTGCCGGAAGACAAGCTGACCTGGAAGCCGCACATAAAGTCCATGACTGCAGGGCAGCTCGCTTATCATCTCGCCTCTGTCCCCGGAGGAATCGTTCGGTTTGTCGGGAACAATCCGGCGCAGGCTCCGGAGAAATTCGACTTTCCGCAGCCCGCAAGCCGCGAAGAGGTACTGAAGGCATTTGACGAGAGCGTCGCGACAGTTCGAAGCCTCTTGCCAAAATTTGACGATGCAGCCATGAAGGAAACCTGGCACATGATGGCCGGCACGCATGAAGTAATGGCTCAGCCGCGCGGCGAATTTGTTCGCGACGTCATGCTCAGCCATTGGTATCAGCATCGCGGCCAGTTCAGCGTTTACCTGCGACTGCTGGATTGTGCGGTGCCGGCAAGCTGGGGGCCCAGCGCCGACGAGGCTCCAGCCTTCATGCAGCAAGCCGCGCAAGTGGTGTAATTCCATCTTGAGGTGAGACCTATGTGCCCTGTATGCATGGCAACGGCGGCGTTGATCGCAGGTGGCGCTGCGGGAAGCGGCGGGGTGATTGCCCTGACGTTGGTTACAAGCAGCCGGAGAAAGCCGGCTCGTCCTGTTGCAAGGATGAGCACGGCTCCTGAAGGCTGGGCATTGAAGGCGCGCTGATTTACACACCTCGTGATTGGCGTGTTACTTGTCGGCCTCCCTCACCAGCTTTTCGGCGCGGCTGAGGGCGTCGAGGCGGCGCTGTTTCTGGGCTTCAAGTTCGGCCGGGGTCATGCTGTTGGCAGAGATGCGCTTGGTTATGTCGTTGAGGTGCTGGGCAAAGGTTGCGCCAAGAGCCTGGACGGAGGCCTGGGCCTGGAAGAGAACACTATGAAAGTGAGTAATCTCTTCCGTGGCAAGCTCGGGGTGATAGCTGAGGCGATCGCCGGTCTGCATGGCATCGATCAGCAAATCGGGCGCAGCGGCGACGGGCCAGGTCTGCTGCAGGGAGTCGTAAACGCCGCGCAGGCGCGTCATGGCGCCGGCAAATCCATCCAGTTCGCCGCGGCGAGCAGTAAGGCCGGCGGTGCGGCGGACTTCCACTATTACTTTGGCCGCAACGCTGCGGGTGGGGATCGGAACGATGGTGGTCAGCGTGTTGCCTTCAAAAGACCAGCCTCCGTTGCCGGTCACCCCCAACTTTTTCACCAATGCAACGCCGTTGATAGTGACGGAAGCAGGAGGCCAGTCGGCGGGGAGGCGCAGCTCGTAGGCGCGAGCATGCAACATGCCGGGATAGCCGCCCGCAACCGGGCCAATTTCTACACGCAGCGTGTCGCCGGTTTGCATGGCCTTGATAGGAGTGCGCGCGAAGACACCCTTTTGATATTCGACTGCAACGCCTGAGTCTTCATAAACCTCATAGCTGGAGGATGTGCCCGGCGCAAGGGGCCACACGTTGACGATGAGTGGATCGACCGGCTTCTGACCGGTGTAGAGCATGGGCGGCTGCATGGGGACGATGGCGCCCGCGCGCAGATAGACGGGAATCTGATCGATGGAAAAAGCGCGATCGACAATGGCAGGGCCGGTAAAGTGCTTGCCGGTGGGCCATTCGATCCACTCGCCTTTGGGAAGCCACACTTTCTCCGCGGCCAGGCCGGAGACCTTGTCGGCCGGCGCAGTCACGGGCGCGGCCAGCATCTGGTCGCCGAAGACGTACTCTTCCCTGCTTTGGTAGGCTGCTGCCTGATCAGGCCAGTCGTAATAGAGCGGGTGAAGGAAAGCTACACCGGTGTCGTAGGTGCGGCGGGCCTCGGTATAGAGATAAGGCTCGAGCGAGTAGCGGAGCTTGAAAGTGGAGCGCAGGATCGACGAGTACGGTTCAGGATAGGCCCATACGCGGCGCTCGGCGTCGGGGTTCTTGGTGGTATGTGTACGCAGGATGGGGCTGAAGGCGCCGAATTGGACCCAGCGGGTGTAGATCTCCGGATCGACGACACCGGGCATGTGGCCGCCAATATCGTGGCTCCAGTAGGCATATCCGACGTTGGCAGCGGTGGCCGTGAACCAGGGCTGGAAGGCGAGCGAATCCCAGACCGAGACGGTGTCCCCTGAGAAGCCGATCTGGTAGCGGTGGTTGCCAAGGCCGCCCCAGCGGTGGAAAAGCAACGGGCGCTTACCCTCGCGCTGCTGGTCGGTGAAGTGGACGTAGTTGAGCCACCAGGTGGGCATGACGCCGGGCATGGAGGTGTGTTGCTCCTGCTGCCAATCGAGCCACCAGAAGTCGATTCCCTGCTTTTCTAGCGGATGGTGGAGAAGGTCCATATAGTTGGTGGCATACTTCTTGTCTGCAATGTTGAAGGGGACGAATTTCCTCGTCGCCGGATTGACGCCCATGGCCGCGGCCATCGCGGAATAAGCCTGCTCCCACGGCTGAACGCCTGAGGCAGGATGCATATTGAGCGTGGCCTTCAGGCCCTCGGCGTGAATCTTCTTGAGGAAATCGTCGGGATCGGGAAAGAGAACCTTGTTCCAGGTGTAGCCGGTCCAACCGAGCTGGTGATTTGATTGATCCACCTGGCCAGCGGCCTTGAGCTGATCGCCGCTGATGTGCCAGCCCATGTCGATGACCAGGACGTCCAGCGGAATATCGTTCTCGTGGAAACCTTGCACCAGCTCATCGAGTTCCTGGTCGGTGTAGTCCCAGTAACGGGACCACCATGCGCCGAAAGCAAAACGCGGCGGCAGCGGGATGCGCCCTGCGACTTTAACGTAGTCGCCGAGAGCCTTGCGATAGTCGTGGCCGTAGCCGAAGAAGTACCAGTCCTGCCGTTCGCCGGCGGGACGCTCAATGGCCCACGGCCATGGGCTCTTTTCGCCCTGCAGAAAGCGGAAGTCGGCGGAGTCGAAGAGCGGACGCGTGGAATCGTCCACCAGTGCCCAGCCGGAACGCGAAACCAGCCCCGGCTCGATGGGCTCTTTGGTCTGGTCCCCACGGGCGCCGTCGAGCGTGCGCGTGGTGCCCTGAAGGTTGTTGGGGTCCACGAGGCCCGGATGCCAGACGACAGGTTTGCCATCGACGGTGAGCGAAATGGAGAGATTGTCCGGCTTGAAGCGGCCATCAGCTGAAGGCGAATAAGTGAGCGTGAGCGCGCTGGTCTTGATGGTCAGCTTTTGAAAGCCATTCGCAAATGTCTTTTCGAAATCCGGCACCGGCATGTGCCGATTGAGGAACACAAAGGAGGCGTGATCTTCAAACTTGCCGTCGGCGGCCCACTCCATGCGGATCAGCTGTGGCGTAAGAACTGTAAAGCGCGCGTTGCCCAATGTGACCACGGCATTCGGATCGGCCACCGGGTCTGTGACCGCAACCGATTGAGCCACCGGGGAGCGAACAGGGGCCGGTTTCCTGGCCGGCGCGGGCGTTTGGGCATTCAATCCAAAGCTGCATCCAATCACAAAACCGATAGCTGCAAAATGACGGAGAGAGTTACGCACACGTTCCTCCTGTTTTGCTATACCGGGAAGCCTATCACTATCGGGTAGGAATGGGCGGTGAGCGGCGGAATGCACGCGGCCCTGGGGTATACTTGCCGGGAAATCCAACCCGCAATTTCATTGAATCCACACTCAGGGCTGCCATAGAGAAGAGCAACAGCAACCGCAGGTCCTTCGACTCCCTTCGCTACGCTACGGTCGCTCAGGATGACAGCTTTGTTGTGACGCGCTTCATGTGGCACGGATTAAGGATTTGTGGATTTGTAATGCAGAGGAGAGAAGAGTGGCCACTGCGGCAGATCGACCGACGACGAAGATTTCATCGTTCCTCTACGTCATTACAGGGGTAACGGCCATCGCGGGTTTTCTCTACGGATACGACACGGGAATCATCTCCGGAGCGCTGCTGCCGATAACGAGCGAGTTTCACCTCGGCCACCGCATGCAGGAGATTGTGGCGTCGGCCATCCTGGTGGGCGCGGTGATCGGGGCACTGAGCTGCGGAACAATTTCAGAACGCATCGGCAGAAAGCGCACGATCATGACGGTGGCCTGTGTCTTTTGCGCCGGATCGTTCTGTTCCAGCATCTCGGCGAGTCCATACCTGCTGGCGCTGTCGCGCATTCTGCTTGGGCTTGCGGTGGGCGGTTCGTCGCAGGTGACGCCGATGTACATTGCCGAGTTGGCGCCAAGGCAGCGGCGCGGACGACTGGTGATCTCGTTCAATCTCTCCATCGGCGTCGGCATCCTGGTGGCAAATATTGTGGGCTTCATGCTGCAGGATTTGTGGAGTTGGCGGATGATGATCGCCGTTGCTGTGGTTCCGGCGATCGTGCTTCTGCTGTGCATGCTGCGTCTTCCGGAGAGCCCGCGCTGGCTGGCGGAGAACGTATCAATGGACCCGGCGCGGAAAGTTCTGGAGCGGGTACGCAACAACGAAGAAGACATCAACTACGAACTCGATGAGATAAGGGTGGTAGTTGCGGAAGGTGGCAGCGGAAAGAAGGCAAGCTGGTCCATGCTGGCCGAGCCGTGGATACGGCCCGCGGCGGTGGCGGCCTTCGGTGTGGCTGCGTTTACTCAACTTGGCGGCCTCGAGACGATGATCTACTACGCGCCGACTTTGCTTTCAGGCGCTGGCTTCGGTAAGTCGGCAGCGCTGCTCACCGGCCTGAGCGTGGCAATCGTGTTTGTAACCATGACAGCAATCGGCCGCCATATCGTGGACCGCGTTGGGCGAAGACGGCTGACGCTGGTAATGGTACCGGGAACGGTCGTCAGCCTCATCGTGCTGGGCATCATGTTTCGCATGGGCATGGCGAAGACTCCACAGGGCTCGTTGATCCTGGTGGCGTGCCTGCTCATCTACATGGTCTTCAACGCCGGCGGCGTGCAGGTAATCGGCTGGCTGATGGGGTCGGAGATGTTTCCGCTGGCGATTCGCGGCAAAGCGAGCAGCGTACACGCGGCCGTGCTGTGGGGCTCGAACCTGATCATCACTTCAACCGCTCTGAGCACCGTGAGCCTGCTGGGAACGGGCGGCGCAATGTGGGTGTATGCGGGGTTGAATTTCCTGTGCTTCCTGTTTGTGTGGCGCTTTGTGCCGGAGACAACCGGGCACAGCCTGGAAGATATCGAGAATCATCTCCGCGCAGGAAAGTTCATGGAGCTCAAGATGAAGCGGGCGGGCGAATAGGGCTGGCTTGGGCGGTATGTAGCGCTCTCTTGCGAAACCAACAAAGAAAAGAGCAAAGAGGATCTTCAAGGAATCTCGAATCAAGTTTCCATGGATCCGCCGCCATTCCCTCGGGGGCTAAAGCCCACGATTATTTTGCTGAATTTGCGGCGCGGCTGAAGCCGCGCCCTTTCAAAGCACAGGCCTATTCAAAGGCTTGCTAAACCGAATCCTCGTCGTCCTCGTCCTTTTCCGTGATCTGGTTCCCCGCCAGCCGCTCCAACTGGTTGCGCCAGTCAAGGGACTCGATGAACGTTTTTGATTCGCGCCAGCTGGCCTCCACAATTACGCGGAGTTCGAGATAGACACGTGTGCCGAGCAAGGACTCGATCTGCCGGCGCGCGCGTGTTCCGATTTCTTTCAGCTTTGAGCCGCCCTTGCCGATCAGAATTGCTTTTTGCCCGTCGCGCTCGCAGTAGATGGCGGCGGCAATACGGGTCAAGGGCAGGCGGGCTGGAGCCTGACCCTTCTTTCGCGGCGGCGCCGCGGGCTCAGGCTCTTCGAATTGTTCAATCACCACAGCCGATGCGTAGGGCACTTCCTCGCCGGTCTCGATGAGAATGCTTTCTCGAATCAGTTCGGCAACCATGAAGCGCTGGGGCTGGTCGGTGTATTGATCCTTGGGGTAGAAGCGCTCGCCTGTTGGCAGGGCCGCGACGATCTTGCGCACCAGGATGTTGAGGCCGTCGCGCTTGCGGGCGCTCACAGGAATGATCTCGGCAAAGTTGAACTGGCGGGTGAGCGAGTCGATGAGAGGGAGCAGATGGTCCTTCTGCACGAGGTCGATCTTGGTGAGGACGAGAAAGACAGGGCAATCGAGCTTGCGGATGAGGCCGAAGAGGAACTCGTCTTCGCTGGCCCAGTTGGGACGTCCGCGGTCAGGAGATTTCGAGACCTCGGGTGCCTGGGTCTCCAGTCCGGGTGCCCCAGGTCCCTCGTTTGGGACCTGAGATTCCGTACTACCATCCGCTTCCGACGTTCCAATCGCGGTCGGCGTCCCAGGCGTTTCCAATTGCACTCTCCGCGTAGCATCCATCAGAACAAGCACCACGTCGCGCGCTTCGAGGGCCTCGTAAATCTCCTGCAACATGCGGCGGTCAAGCTGCGAGCCGGGCTTGTGGACACCGGGCGTATCTACAAAAATGATCTGCGCGGCCGGGTTTGTACCCTTGTGGGCAGGGACCTCGACCACGCCCATGATGCGATTGCGCGTGGTTTGCGGCTTGGCGGTGACGATGGCCACCTTTTCGCCGGTAAGGGCGTTGAGGAGCGTGCTTTTGCCGACGTTGGGCCGGCCGAGAATGGCAACAAATCCCGATTTCAATGGGTAGTGGTTCTCCTGCTTTCTATTATCGCGGATTGGAAGGTCGAGCGTTGATATCATCTCGGAATGATGGTCGAAGGCAGAACCGAACGGCTGATTCTGCGCCCGCAGGAGGTGGCCGATGCGGAGCAGATTCAGGAACTGTTTCCGCAATGGGAGATCGTGCGCTACCTCATGAACCGAGTGCCGTGGCCCTATCCGCCGGACGGCGCGCTTTGTTATATCAGGAACGTTGCGCTGCCACAGATGGAGCGCGGCGAAGCTTGGCACTGGACTATTCGCCGGGCAGCCAAGCCCGAGCAAATCATCGGCTCTATCTCCCTGGTTCCTGGAGAAAAGGACAACCGAGGCTTCTGGCTGGGCCCGCAGTGGCAGGGACAGGGGCTGATGAGCGAGGCCTGCGTGTGGGTGAACGACTTCTGGTTCGAGACGCTCGGGTTCGATGTGCTGCGCGTTTCCAAGGCGGTGGGCAACACGACCTCGCGGCGCATCTCTGAGAAGCAGGGAATGCGGCTGATTGGCTTTGGCGAAAAAGACTACGTGTCGGGGCGGCTGCCGTCAGAGATTTGGGAGATCACCGCAGGCGAGTGGCGCGCGTGGAAGGGGCGGTCCGAATAGACGGGTTGTGAATGGATCGCATGTTGAGATTCGTGCTGTCCCACCCTTTCGCAAAAAACGCGAAAGGATGGGGCACCCGGCCAAGCCGATATTCACGACGAAACCATTGCGGCAGCTTTTGGTCCCGGCGGGTAGACGCGCAGCCGATCGATGCGCCGATCTGTCGAGACGACAATCTCCATGCGCAGGCCGATGGGTTCGAGGATGACGACTTCGCCGGCCAGCGGAATGCGGCCTTCGATCTCGCTCACCAGACCGCCAAGTGTCGTGGCCTGGTAGGTTTCGCCAAGATCAGCGGCCGCGCCCAATAAATCCGGCAACTGATCGACGGGAAAGTTGCCGGGGACGAGCCACACGCCGCCGGGCTCGCGCTGCGGCTCTTCGATAGCTTTTTCTACCTCGTGCTCGTCGCGAATGTTGCCAACAATCTGCTCCAGCAAATCTTCAATGGTGACCAGGCCGGAGACGCCGCCGTACTCATCGATCACGATGCGCATGTGCTGCTTTTCGCGCTGCATCTCTCGCAGCAGCTCGTAGCCACGCTTGGTTTCGGGTACAAACACAGCCGGCTGCTGGATGCTGGCGACGGTGCGGGTGCGGGCTTCTTCGTCCGTAATCTGCAGCAGGTCGTGGGCAAAGGCAATGCCGGTGACGTTGTCTATGGTGCCGGAAAAGACAGGGACGCGCGAGAAGTTGTGTTCGCGCAATTGCTCGAGGAATTGCTCGAGAGTAATGGTCCCAGAGACCGCAAAGACAGCGGGCCGCGGAGTCATGACCTCGCGCACCAGCTTGTCGCCGAACTCGACGGCGGAGCGCACCAGTTCGCGGTCGCTCTCTTCGAGGATTCCTTCCTCTTCCCCGGCTTCGAGCAGCGCCTCGACATCGACGGCGGTTTCTTCTTCCGCGCTGGCCGGCTCCTCTGCCAGCGACGCGACGGAGAAGAAGAAGCGGACGAAGACGCTGATGGGAGTAACAACCCAGAGCAGCAGGCGGATGGGCCAGACGAGCCGTGCGGCCCATAGGCCACGGGTGCGGTTGAAGAGCACCGACGGCAGAAGTTGGTTGCAGAAGACCACCACCAGCACGAGACCGAGAACGGCCTGCGCGATCTCCGCGTAGGTGGGTGGGCCGAGATGGGGCGCACGGTCGAAGAGAATGGCGCCAAATGCAAGCGCGATGATGCCGAGGGCCATTTGCTGCAGAACGGCTGCGCAGAGGGCGGCGTGTTCGCGAGTCAGGCCCAGTAGTGGCTCGACTTGCTCCTCCCATGCATCGAGGTTTTCCTGGACTTCGCGGGAGAGGATCTTGCCGAACTCCGAATAGACGCGGCTGATGTACGAGGCCAGGGTCTCGACCGCGGCCAGCAGAACCAGCATGAGGATGACAAGCGGGGTCATGGGCGGCGCGCCTTTGCGGTTGTTTTCGGCGGCCGCCGCTTTGAGGGCGCCTGCTGCATTGGAGCTGCCGTGCGCTCAATCAATCCCTGCGGCAGACCTAGACGTCCGCGCAAAAGACGCTCGCGCCGCTCCATCTGTCCTGAGTCCGCTTCGTGGTCGTATCCGGCGAGATGCAACAGCCCGTGCAGGATGAGGACCTTGATTTCAGTGGAGAGCGAGTGGCCTTGCCCAGCGGCCTGGCGCAAGGCGGTGGAAACGCTGATGGCAAGGTCGCCTGCAATTTTCTCTGGACCGTGCGTGGTTGTGTCCGCTGGAAACGAAAGCACGTCTGTGGCTTTGTTCTTGCCACGAAAGCGGCGATTCAGATCGCGGATTGCGGCGTCGGTAGTCAGCAGGATGGTGACCTGACCGCGGAGCCGGACCGCGGCTTGCGCTCGTGTGAGAAAGCGCCCCAGGGTGCGGGCGGTGGGCAGGTGGAAATCGGCCGATTTTGCCGGTGCACTCGACACAATTGCCCGCTTCACCGTTTTTGAGAGCGGCGCGGGGTCTGGGTCCAGATCTGGGTCGAGAAGGATCATTGTGCGCGGGGCCGCTGTTTGCGTGGCTCCGGTCTGCATCTCCGGGTCTGTTTAGATGATACGCGAATTCGTGCGCTCCCACTCCCACGCACTCGCCACCCTCCGACTATTGGCCCGCAATCTCCGTAGTGCTGCCGCCGAGGCGCGTCGCAAACGTCGGCTTCTTAAGCGCATCCGCTATCGAGGCCGGCAGCTTGCGTTCCGGATACCGGTGCGCGTAGAACTCCACCGCCGCAAAGAAGTCCGGCGCATCCGCATCCACCATCTGTTCTTCTGGCGTATACACCTTCACTATCGATGGATCGGCGACAGCCTTGCCCAGAAAATCAATCGCGTCGGCAATCGTGTGTCCCGTGGGCGACGCGTAGCTGTACAGCGGAACGCGCTGCCGCTCCGCGAACTCCGCAATCGGAATCAGGGGCTGCAGCGCAAACGACTGGTAGTGAATCGATCGCTCGCTGCGCGCCATCTCCTTGGGAAACGCGCCCCCCGGGTCGAGCTCATTCACTCCGTCCTTGTACGCCTGCACGCCGAAGTCGAACAACTCCTGGTCCGACGAAACAACGCCGGTGGCAATCGCCGCCAACCCCCGCCAGTAGTGATGATTGTTGTGGTGCGTCACCTCCACCGGGAAACCGATCATGCGATGCGCCACCTTGTTCATCCAGGCAACGTCGCGCGCCGTCTCCGCGCCGTCAAGCTTCGCGTCGTTCAGCAGCACCGACTCTGAGGTTGCGATCGAACTCAGCGTCCACTCCACCTGGTACCACGACTGCGCGTTCTCCACCGCGTCGTAGTCCATCAGCACGTTTGCCTGCGCCCATCGGTCGATCTGATCCTGCGCGCACTTGGCTTCGGCGTGATTGCCCGTGGCCAGAAACTGGTTCATGCCCGCCGTCACCCGCTTTTCGAACAGCGCATAGGGCACCGTCGCCGCATGCTCTGCCGGATTGGTCGGCCCATGTCCGCCGTGCAGATAGTGCATCGGAATCCGCATCGGCCCGGTCGGCGGGTCCACTTGAGCTTGCGCGCTGCAAGTTACGATCTGCGCAAGGGCGGCGCGAACACGTGCGCTCTTTGTGTTTTTCAGTTCGGCACGCCGCGCGGCGACGTCAATAAAAGAAGCGCGGGGATTGAACTCCACTTTTGTCGTTTGGCTGAAAATGCACGCCGGGCCTGCCAGGACAACCGCCAGGCAAAGAACTTGGGACAGCTTTGGCACAGAAATCTCCTCTATGGGTTGAATGCTTTGTTCGTGTCTATTCAGTATGGACGGATGGCCTTGCTCTCAGGCCCCACGCTCGCGCGCAATGCGCATCGTGACGGCGTTACGCCAGCTTCCAACCGAGCCGCCGCGCCCGTTCCCGATTCCGTGCCGACAACTCGCGATGCGGCTCTCCGGCTGCCAGCCCGATCCACATCTTCCCCACCGTTTTGGCGCGAAGTACTTCGGCCGTCATGCGCAGAGCTCTCGGCGCTCCGGTAGCGATCGGAATCAGGGAACCCGGCGCCGCCGATGAGGTCACCAGCACGGCCTTCTTGTTGGCCTTCGGATTCCGCGATTTGGGCGCAGGCTTTCCCCAAGGCCAGTAGGCATATCCCCCCGTCCGTTCCATAAACCTGCGAAAGATCGCCGTCACATTAAAAATGTTCACCGGCGAACCCAGTACCAGGGCATTCGCCGATTCAATCTCCTGGAGCATCGGTTCCAGATCGTCCTGCTGTTCGCATTTACCGCGCTCCTCCCCGGGAGCCTGCATGCACCTCCGGCAGTTGGTGCAAAACTCAATGTGCTTTTCAGTCAGGTAGAGCGTTACCGTCTCCGCGCCCTTCTCGCGCGCGCCTTCCAGAACCGCCTCCACCGCGCTGTCGATCGTCCCGCCTTTGCGGTAGCTGCCAACGATGGCCACGACTTTGGTGATCATCACTCGCCCTCCAAACTGCTGCGCCGGCAGATTACTACAGAAGCGGCGTCTGTCGCAGTGACCAGGTTCCGGGCATGCATCAAGCCACAAACGGAGCTGGCCCAGCACTCTTTCGCGGTACAGCCTCTACGGCCGGTGCTGATATCCTTATCGTGTGATTGAACGCTCGCGAATAAGGGGATTGTGGGTCATCTTGCCGGGAGTAACCCTTCTCTTGGCTATCTCCCCAGTGGCCTGCCACAAAGAAGAGCAGGCCGTCGAAGGCGTGGCCCAGACCGCCGTCAAGGCCGAACAAAAGGCCCAGGCCACGGCCACTGAGCTCGATGGCGAGCGCGCCCAACTTGCGCTGATTCCTCTGCCCACCAAGAGCATGTATGCGGATGTCCACGAGACTTCCGACTGGGCCAATCCCTACCTCTCGGTCGGCGCCAATACCATCTCGCTCCGCATCACCCTGGCCGACGCCAACCCCAGCAACGTCGGGGAAGGAACAATGCTCCGTCCGTCAGCCGCGCGCCGCCAGGAACTGCAGTTGCGCCCCGCGGAACTGGCCAAGGCCGTAGCCGCAATTCCCACATCCGCATGGCGTTACGGCCGCGTAATCGCGATCGCCGAGTCTGCCGCAGCACCCAGGGACCGCCCCCTGGTCCGCCGCAACCTCGAAGCCGCCATCCAGCAGCTCAACGACATGGGCATCGTGGTCGAAGAGTGGCCCACGCGGTAGATAGCTGCACAATCGCTTGAACTGAATTTGGGGAAGCAGGGCCCGCTGCCACCAAGGACTTGCCGGGGATCGATCTTCTTTCCAGTCTCAATCCTTGGGCGGCGCTGGCAATTCCTCACAACTCTCGAAATCGAACTTGCGGAGATTCCTCATACATTCCGCAAGAGCACCCATCATCGTCTCGCTCCATCCCACAGGTTGGAACTTCAGAGTCTTCTGGTTCAACTCAATGTCGGCCGTGGCGAGGAATTGCATGTCGATCATTGCAGGGGTGGCAAACTCCTTTATCGTGATGCGCGCCTCGATCTCACCGGCTGCATGTTTCTTGGTGGCTGAGAAAGAGTGCAGCTTTGCGAGAGCCTCCGAGCGGTCCCTCTGCACGTATTTCCAATCGGCCATGTCGTTCCCTCCGGGTCACAGGTATCTGTTCAGGTGCCTGGTTTAGAGCGCTTTCGGCCGGGGTGTTTACAGTTGCGNNCAACTCGAAAATGCTGTAGCCGAACCAGATGCTTTTTCCGACGGGATTATCTGCGCGAAGGAAACAATTCCACATTGCTTTGGCAACCTGCGAACCTTGCGGACGCGCTAATATTTCCCCGTGAGCCATTCATCCTTTTCCATACTCTCGAACCAGCCTCCGCTGGATCATGAAAGCTTCTCTGCCCACCGCGAGCTTGAAGCCCTGCTCAAGAAAAACATCCGCGGCGAAGTCCGCTTCGATCTCGGTTCCCGGGCGCTTTATGCGGCCGACTCCTCCAACTACCGGCAGCTTCCCATCGGCGTCGTCTTCCCGCGTGACGTTGCGGACGTCGAAGCCGCCCTGGCTGCCTGCTGGGCCACAGGCGCAGCTGTTCTGCCGCGTGGCGCCGGAACCAGCCTGGCTGGCCAGTGCGCAAATGTGGCCGTAGTTTTCGACTATTCCAAGTACATGAACGGCCTCACCCGCATCGATCCCGCTGGAAAAATCGCCATCGTCCAGCCGGGAATCGTCCTCGACCGGCTCCGCGACGCCGCCGAACTCCACCACCTGACCTACGCTCCGGACCCCGCCACCCACTCCCGCTGCACCCTCGGCGGCATGATCGGCAACAACAGCTGCGGAGTCCACGGCCTGCTGGGCGGTAAAGTGGTTGACAACGTCCAGACTCTCGACATCATCCTCTACGACGGCACACGGATGACCGTCGGCCCCACCACGCCGGACGAACTGGCCGCCAAAATTCAGGCCGGCGGCCGCGAAGGCGAAATCTACGCAGGCCTCGCCCGGATCCGCGACAAATACGCAGCCCTGGTCCGCGAGAAATTCCCGCGCATTCCCCGCCGCGTCTCCGGCTACAACCTGGACGAGTTGCTGCCGGAAAACAACTTCAACGTCGCCCGCGCCCTGGTGGGCTCAGAGGGCACTTGCGCCAATATTGTCTCCGCCACGCTGAACCTCACCGCCAGCCCGCCATTCCGCGTCCTCACCGTGCTCGGATTTGCCGATCCGTTTCTCGCCGCCGACGCCGTTCCGCTGGCGCTTGAGCACAAGCCCATCGGCCTCGAAGGCTTTGACCATCTCCTGGTCGACTTCATGCGCCGCAAGGGCCTCAATCTGCGGAATCTTTCCGAGCTCCCCTCCGGCGTCAGCTTCCTGCTCGTCGAACTGGGCGCGTGGACAGCCGAAGAGGCCCAGGCGCAGTCTGAAAATCTCGCCCGCGCCAGCCAGTCCTGGGCCGTTCCGCCGGTCGCACGCATCTGCACGCCTGAAGAAGCCGTCAGCATCTGGAAGGTCCGCGACTCCGCCCTCGGCGCAATGGTCTTCGTGCCCGGCGAGCCCGACCGCTACGAGGGTTGGGAGGATGCCGCCGTTCCGCCCGCACAGCTTGGCAATTACCTGCGCGCCATCACCGCCCTCATGTCCGAATACGGCTTTCGCAGCCCTCTCTACGGTCATTACGGACAGGGATGCGTCCACACCCGCATCAACTTCGATTTCCGCTCCGTCGAGGGCCTGCGGAAATTCCGCGAGTTCATTACCCGCGCCGCGGACGTGGTGCTCAGCTTCGGTGGTTCGCTCTCCGGCGAGCATGGCGACGGACAATCCCGCGCCGCGCTGCTGCCCAGAATGTTTGGCTCCGAGCTGATGGAGGCTTTCCGCGAATTCAAGATCCTCTTCGACCCCGACAACCGCATGAACCCCGGCAAGCTGATCGATGCGGTTCGCGTCTACGACCCGGTGGAAAACTTGCGGCATGAGATCGAAGATCACGGATCGGCCGCGGGAAAAGCGGTCTCAGAAACTCACACGCACGGACTCGAAACCCATTTCGCCTTCACCGCCGATCAAGGCTCATTTGCGCGCGCCACCGAGCGCTGCGTGGGCGTCGGCGCGTGCCGCAATACCACCGGCGGCGTGATGTGTCCCAGCTACCGCGCCACTGGCGACGAGCAGCACTCCACACGCGGCCGCGCCCGCTTGCTCTGGGAGATGCTCTCCGGCGCTCTGCGCAAAGAAGGCTTCAAGAGCGAAGCCGTCCACCAGGCCCTCGACCTCTGCCTCAGTTGCAAAGCATGCAAATCCGAGTGCCCCGTCCAGGTGGACGTGGCCGCCTGGAAATCCGAGTTCCTCGCCCAGCACTACAAGCGCCGCCTGCACCCGCTGCACCACTACATCTTCGGATTTGCAGACAAGCTTGCCCGCTGGGGTTCACTCACTCCGGCGCTGACCAATGCCCTGCTCACCGGCCCCTTCACCAGCCCACTGATCAAACACATCGCCGGAGTAGCCCAGGCTCGCCAGCTCCCCCGGCTCGCCCCCAGGAACTACCAGCAATCCAGACCCGCGGTCGACGAAACCACCAACGTCCCGCGCTCTTCAAACGGGTCTAAAGAAGCGAAGGAAAAGTCTGCCCCGCCGCCGGTGGCGCAGGTCGTCCTCTGGCCCGATACCTGGAACAACTACTACCATCCGCAAACTCTGGCCGCCGCTGAAACCGTTCTTACAAGCGCGGGCTTCAAGGTCGAAGTCCCCAAGGGCCACATTTGCTGCGGCCGGCCGCTCTACGACTTCGGCCTGCTCACCGCCGCGCGCTCCTACCTCGAGAAGGTCCTCGACCGCATGGCTCCGCAAATCGAAGCCGGCCTTCCTTTTATCTTTCTCGAGCCAAGCTGTGCCAGCGTCTTCAAGGACGAGTTGCGCGAACTCTTTCCAAAGGACCAGCGTGCGGAGCGCCTGAGTGGGCAGATATGGCTCCTTGCCGACTGGCTCGCCGTCGAAGCCCCCGACTGGGCAGCCGGCCGCCTCGAAGGCGCTCACATCCTGCTTCACGGCCACTGCCACCATAAAGCTGTTTTTGGTGGACCGGTCAGCGAAATTGCCCTTTTGCGCAAAGCCGGCGCAACGGTCGAGCCCATTCAGGCCGGCTGCTGCGGCATGGCTGGCCCGTTCGGATTCGAGGCCGACAAGTTTGAAGTGTCAAAGGCGATTGCGAATGACGGCCTGCTGCCTGCGGTTCGATCCGCAGACCCCATGACCCTCATCGTTGCCGACGGCTTCAGTTGCCGCGAACAAATTGACCAGCTCTCCGACCGTGAGGCCGTGCACTTCGCTGAAGTTCTGGCCCACACCTGCGGTTGCGGCGATTAGAGCGCTTTCGGCCGTGGTGTTTACAGTTGCGATGGATGTCANNACTCAACTCGAAAATGCTTTAAAGAGCAAATAAAGGAAGACTACTGTCTGCCACTGAAGAAAGTCACTCTTTTAGTCTGGCCCGGAAGAGGCTGCAGGGTATCGCATTTAGCATTGCAGTATCGGCTGGTTGTACAAAACCAGACAGTCAAGCACAATTCATTTGCTGTATTGTGTTGAACAGGTATAGGTTACTTCTTTTCCCAGGGAGACTTTGCAACTCCATGGGTGTAGACTGCGTCCAATGCGGTGGGGATGCCGCAGATTGTCCCATGTTCGCTTGAGGTTCGCGCCGATCCTCGAAGCCGGTTCCAAATGCGGAACCAGGATTTGCGGCACGCCAAACAGTTTTGATACGCTCAGGCATTCTAAGGGCTGGGCGAAAGGAGAGTTCATCATGGCAGAGGAAAACAAATCGTTCGGGTTGGCATGGTTTCTGGCTGGATTGGGTGTGGGTGCCCTCGTCGGCATTCTCTATGCGCCCAAGAGCGGTAAAGAAACCCGCGAAGACCTTGTAAACGGCGCCAAGGAAGGCACGGAATATCTACGCGCCCGCACCCGTCAGGCTGCTGATGAAGTCAGCGCCCTGGTCGACAAGAGCAAGGAGCAGGTCTCGGAATACGTAGAACGCGGCCGTGAGGCTGTCGATCGTGGCCGCGCGCAGTGGGAAGAGTTTGTGGAGCGGGGCAAGAATCTCGTCTCTGAACAGAGCGGAAGGGTCAGTGCTGCCGTCGATGCCGGACGCCAGGCTTACCAGTCCACCACCAGCGCGCCCGATGCCCGTGAGTATTGAGTAGGACCGGCTCTTTCCCGCCTGCGGGCAAGACCGGTCTCACGCTTTCTTTCACCGTTCCTGCCGGGGCCGGACGCGCAAATAGTCCCACGCGCCACCAGCGTCCGCTCCGGCGATGAACGGCTCCTGCTGTCCTGGGGAGCATGTACCTTAGCGGGAGCCTAAGGCCCCCGGATCCCGGTGCGAGACCAATTCCATGGCAAATCTCGATAGTCAGAACGTTCAGCTCATCATTGTTGCCGCAGTCGCGCTCACCATGTTGCTGCAGGCCATTGTCCTGCTGGCCATCTTCATCGTGGTGCGCAAATCGGCTAAGGCGATGAGCGAAGAAGTCGCCGACCTGCGCGTCACAGTGGTCAACGTGATCGACAAGGTCGAACCCATCATCGACAACGTCCGCACACTTCTGGTCCACACCGGCCCGAAGATCGAGAGCGCGGCCAGCGACCTGGCAGCCGTGTCTCAGAACTTGCGCAGGCAAACCAATGACATTCAATCCGCGGCCAACGAGATTATCGAACGTTTCCGCCGCCAGAGCGCCCGCGTCGACCTGATGGCCACCAGGGTATTCGATGTTGTCGATCGCGGCACCAGCTTCATGTCCGATGCAATTTCCAAGCCCATGCGGCAGCTTGCGGGCTTTCTAGCATCTGCCAAGGCGGTTGTCGAATCGCTTCGCGCCACCGCTCCTGAGCACCACGTTCCCGACGACCATCAACGCGGCGACAAAGACATGTACGTGTAGGGTTCTTCAGCGGGCGTTAGACAATCCATCCCCCACCTACTACTTCGTCCCCGTCATAGAACACGGCCGACTGCCCCCGTGTCACCGCGCGCTGCGGCTCATCGAATGTAGCCACTGCCTCGCCTGCGCCTCCCGGCTCCAGTGTGGCCCACGCCGGTTCGTGGCGGTGCCTGATCTTTACCCGCACACGCATGGGCGCCGTCAGCTCAGGAATGCTGATCCAGTTGAGCCGCCGCGCCCGCAGTGTCCGAGTGGCCAACTCTTCATCGGCGCCAACTGTGACCCGATGACTCGCCGGATCGATTTGCAGCACGTAAAGCGGGGAAGGCGAACTCACGCCGAGGCCCTTCCGCTGCCCCACGGTAAAGCCAGAAATCCCCTCGTGCCGCCCGATAACCTCGCCGCTCAACGCAACGAGTTCGCCTGCCGTCTCCGGAATCTGCTCGCCCTGCTCCTCCAGATACGCGGTCAAAAACTGCTTGTAATCCCCGCCGGGGATGAAGCAAATCTCCTGCGAGTCCGGCTTCTCGGCCAGCATCAGGCCGCGCTGCCGCGCAACTTCACGCACCTCAGGCTTGGTAAGCCGCCCCAACGGAAAGAGCGTGTGCGCCAACTGCTCCTGCGTCAGACCAAACAAAAAATAAGTCTGATCCTTGGCCAGATCCGCTGGGCGCTTGAGAATCCAGCGGCCGCGCTCGGGGTCAAACTCGTTGACCGCGTAGTGTCCCGTAGCAATGCAGCTCGCGCCAATGCTCCGCGCCGTCTGCAAAAGCTGGTCGAACTTGAGATGGTTGTTGCACAGCGAACACGGAATCGGCGTTCGCCCGGCGAGATACTCGTCGACAAACGGCCGCACCACATCGCGCTCGAAGCGCTCCTCCTGGTTCACCACGTAGTAGGGAATCCCAAGGTGCTCGGCAACTCGTCGCGCGTCGTAGACATCGTCCAACGAGCAGCACCGGCCGGCCTTCGGCGCATCGGGAATTCCGTGCTTCCCGGCCAGCCGCGTCTGATCCCAGAGCTGCAACGTAAGCCCGACCACTGTATTTCGCGAATCGGCGGAGCCATCGCCCGAGTCGACGAGCATCGCCGCCGCCGTCGAGGAGTCCACCCCTCCGGACATAGCTACCGCAATTGTTGTCTGTTCACTCATGGGGAATGCAACCAGCTTTCGACCTCTCGCACCGAGTTTTCAGTTTTCAGTTTTCAGTTTTCAGCTATCAGTTTGTTCGTCCGGAGTTCTGCTCACCTTCTTGCACAGACAAGCTGAAAGCTGATAGCTGAGAGCTAGAAGCTGTCTTATCCCAGCGTTCCCGCCGCCACCGGCGAGAGGGCCCTCAAACGTTCCACCGCTTCCGGAACCACCTTCAACACTTGCTCCACATCTGCTTCTGTCGCCGTCTTCATCAAGCTGAACCGCAAACTGGCCCGCGCCGCGTTCTTGTCCAGTCCCATCGCCATCAGTACGTGGCTAGGCTCGGTCGATCCGGAGTGGCAAGCCGACCCGCCACTCACCGCAACGCCCTTCAGGTCCAGCGCAATCACCATCGCTTCGCCTTCAACCTGATCAAACGCGATGTTCGTCGTATTGGCCGTCCGAGGAACGCACTTGTCTCCATCGAATCCGCCGTTCACGCGCGTCCCAGAAAGCTCCAGAATCCCCGCCTCCAGCCGATCGCGCAACCCGGCGAGCCGCTCGATAGTTCCGTCCGCGAGCGACTCCATGGCCAACTCCGCGGCCTTGCCCAGACCAACAATGCCGGGCACGTTCTCCGTACCCGCGCGCTGCCGCCGTTCGTGGCTTCCTCCCACCATCATCGGCTCAATCGGCGTTCCGCGCCGCACATACATTGCGCCCACACCCTTCGGCCCGTGCATCTTGTGCCCGCTGATCGAACAAAGGTGGCAACCGAAACGTCTTACGTCAAACTCCACCTTGCCCGCGCCCTGCACCGCATCAATATGGAAAAACGCGCCGCGATCGGCAGCAATCTTCCCAATCTCTTCGACAGGCTGCAGCACCCCGGTCTCGTTGTTGGCCAGCATCACGCTGATCAGCCGCGTCTCCGGCCGCATGGCCCGCAAAATATCCATCGGGTCGATCAGCCCGCTCGGCTGCGGCCCAACAAAAGTCACCGCAACGCCGCGCTCCGCCACCCGGTCCGCCGCCCGCAGCACCGCCGAATGTTCAATCGATGTGGTGATGAAATGATCGCCTGGGCGCAGCAGCCCGAAGATCGCCGTATTGTCGCCCTCGGTTCCGCCGGAGTTGAACACCACCTCGGCCTCGCGGCACTTGAAAAACCGCGCCAGCGTCTCGCGAGCCTGGTCCACGGCCCGGTGCGCCGCCTGCCCGTGAATGTGAATTGAAGATGCATTCCCGAAGTGCTCCATCCAATACGGACGCATCGCCTCCATCACCTCCGGCAGCAGAGGCGTAGTGGCATTCGCATCGCAGTACACTCGGCGCATTACGTGCATCTCACTTATTGAATTGTACGGGGAATCGAGCTTTTTCGCCCGTTGGGCCGCAGACGCGTGGGTGAGATCGGCTGAAAGCAATCATCTGTCCACTGTTCACTAACCACTGTTCACTGCTCCACCTTCCTTGACCCCGCCCACCAAGCTTTCGTATGCTCACAGCGTTTACGCTCGGTGGATGGTTCTCCACTCCAATCCGCGCAGGGAGACCCCTGATGAGCACCATTCCACCAGCAAAAACTTCGTCTCAGTCTCCAGTTCAAACCCCGGCCGCCGAGCCACTAATGGTTCGCCGGGCCGCCGTGCTGGGCGCCGGAACCATGGGCTCCTGCATCGCCGCCCACCTGGCCAATGCCGGAATCCCCACGCTCCTCCTCGACCTTCCTCCAAGAACCGCAACCGAGCGCCCCCTGGCCACCGCCGCTCTCGAAGCCCTCTCGAAGTCAAAGGCCGCCGCCTATTACGACCAAACTAACGCCTCGCTCATCACTCCCGGCACATTCGACAACGATCTGCCAAAACTGGCCAGCTGCGACTGGGTCATCGAAGCCGTTGCCGAAAATCTCGAGATCAAGACTGCGCTCTTAGCCCGCGTGCTGCCCCATCTGGCTCCGAACGCGCTGCTGACCACCAACACCTCTGGCCTGCCCGTGGGCCACATCGCGCAGGCTCTCACCAGCCACCGCGACCGTTTCTTCGGCGCCCATTTCTTCAATCCTCCCCGCTACATGCGGTTGCTCGAAGTCATCCCCACTCCGGAAACTGACCGAGCCGTCGTTGCCGCATTTGCCGCCTTTGCCGACCGCATTCTCGGCAAGCAGGTAGTGTTTGCCAACGACACCCCCAACTTCATCGCCAACCGCATCGGCATCTCGGTCATGTTCACCGCGGCCAACCTGATGCTGGAGAAGGGCCTGACCATCGAGGAGGTCGACGCGCTGACTGGCCCCGCCCTGGGCTGGCCCCGCACCGGCACCTTCCGCCTCGCCGATTTGGTGGGCATCGACATCCTCGCCCACGTCGCTGCCAACTTCCCACAGGGCGTCTCCCAGGGCGGCTTTTCCGCGACCCTCGCCGAGATGATGAAGCGCAACTGGCTGGGCGACAAGTCCGGTCAGGGCTTCTACAAAAAGTCCCGCGGAGCCGACGGAAAAGATCTCCGCCAGGTCCTGGACCTCGCCACATTCGAATACCGCCCCGCCGGCAAGGCCGCCCTGCCCTCGCTGGACATGGCAAAGAACGCCGCCACGCTCCCCGAGCGTCTCCGTCTCCTGCTCGCCAACGACCCAGCAAAAGACAAGGCAGCCGCCTTCTTCTGGCCGTTTCTCGCTTCGCTGTGGAACTTTGCCGCCGACCGCATCGGTGAAGTCGCCGCAGACATTCCTTCCATCGACCAGGCCATGCGCGCCGGCTTCAACTGGGAGCTGGGCCCCTTCGAGCTGTGGGACGCAGCCGGCGTTGCCTCCACCGTCACCCGCATGAAAGCTCTCGGCCTGCCGATCAGCCCCCGCGTCGAATCCCTGCTCGCCGCCGGCCAGCAATCCTGGTACGCGCCCCAAACCGAGATCGCCCGCGCCTGTTTCCAGCCCGCCACAGGCAAGCTCGAACCTGTTCCCGCCGTCCCCGGCCACGCTCGCATCGCCGACTTCCGCCGCACTCACAAAGTAGTTCGCTCCAACTCCGGCGCGTCGCTCGTCGACATCGGCGACGGCATCGCCTGCATCGAGCTCCACTCGCTGAAGAACGCCATCGGCGGCGATGTACTCTCGATGATCTCGGCGGTTCTTAATCCCGCCTCCGATTCCGTTCGCGACTTTTCCGGCTTCGTCATTTCAGGCGATCGCGACAACTTCAGCGTTGGCGCCAACCTCATGCAGCTCCTGATGCTGGCCCAGGAAGCCGAGTGGGAAGAAGCCGCCGCCGTCATCAACAGCTTCCAGCAGATGACCGCAGCCATCAAGTTTTGCCCTCGCCCTGTTGTGGTTGCGCCCTTTGGTCTCACCCTCGGCGGAGGTGCGGAAATCTGTCTCCACGCCGTCCGCCGCCAACCTCACGCCGAAACCTACATCGGCCTGGTCGAAGCCGGCGTCGGTCTCATCCCCGCGGGCGGCGGAACAAAAGAAATGCTCCTCCGCGCCGTGGACTCTGCCGCCGCCCTCGCCCCACCGGACCCGCGCGACCCGCCTTCGCGCTTCGCTCAATCGGCAGAGATGGGCACCGCTCTCCGCCGCGTCTTTGAAAACATTGCCATGGCCAAGGTGTCCACATCGGCTGCTGAAGCCCGAGCACTCGGCCTCCTTGCCCCGGCGGACCGCATCACCCTCAACCGCGAGCGCCTGCTGCTCGACGCCAAGGCGCAGGCCGCTACGCTCGCCGGCGCCGGCTACTCCGCTCCTCAACCGCGCACCGCCGTCCCCGCTCCCGGCGCCTCCGCCCTCGCCGCGATGGAAACCGGCGCCTTCCTCATGGGCGAAGCCGGCTTTGCCTCCGAGCACGATCAGAAAGTCGCGCGCTGGATCGCCTACATCCTCGCCGGCGGCCGCGTCACAGCCGGCTCCCCGGTCAGCGAGCAGTATCTGCTCGACCTCGAGCGCGAGGCTTTTCTCTCCCTTTGCGGCGAACGCAAGACGCAAGAGCGCATCGCCTTCACCCTCAAAACCGGCAAGCCCTTGCGGAACTGACAATGAAAACAGCAACGCTGATTCTCTATACCGCAGCATCTCTCGCCCTGGGATCCTTTCCGGTGCATGGGCAGAATCCCGCGCCACCACCCGTGCCTGCGTCCGTACCTGCGTCCGTACCTGCGCCTGTGCCTGCGCCTGTGCCCATTCCCGCCGAGCTCACCTCTTCCGGCCAGATCCTCGTTGACGGCCGCCTGTCTCCCTACGTCATCCACCATCTTCCCGTCAGCTCTTTTCCCGAACTGCCAGATGGAATCAGGGATCAGCTCGATCAGCGCGGATGTGTCATTCCACAAACCTACGAAGCTCACCGCCCTGAAAACGTGATCCACGCCAGCTTTGAGGGCAGCGGCTCCTCCGACTGGGCCGTCCTCTGCACCTCAGAGGGAACCGTCTCGCTGCTGGTCTTCTTTACCGACAACTCCAGTCAACCATTCACGCTCGCCTCTGCGCCCGAAACAGAGCGGTTGCAGGCCCACGATCCCACGGGCGTTCTCGGCTTCAACTGGGGCATCGACCCCGCATCGCCCGACCAGGTCCACGAGGCGCAGGCCGATATGCTGCACCGCCCCCCGCGCCTTGACCATGACGCCCTTGCCGATACACTCGTCGATCACAAAATCGTCTACCGCTATTACCTGCGCAGCTCGTGGATTGTGCTCGTAATGAAGGACTGACACACGAAACTGGGTGGCCCATCCTTGCCGTGCTTTCGCGGCAACGGTGGGATTCACACCCCATAAAATCGCGTTGGAGCACTACCCATGCCGGAAGCCGTTCTCGTCAGCGCCGTTCGAACTCCAGTGGGCCGCGCCCCCAAGGGCGCCCTTTCGAACACCCGCCCCGACGATCTCGCCGCACTCGCCGTGGGCGGGGCTTTGGACAAGGTTCAAGGCTTAAGTAGAACTGAAATCGACGACGTAATCCTCGGCTGCGCCCAGCCCGAGGGCGAGCAGGGATGGGATATCGCCCGCTGGGCCATCCTGCGCGCAGGCCTGCCGGTTGAAATTCCCGGCGCCACCGTCAACCGCCTCTGTTCCTCGGGCCTTGAAGCCATTGCCATCGCCGATCAGCGCATCCGATCCGGCAGCGACCGCGTGGTCATCGCCGGCGGCGTCGAATCCATGAGCCTGCTCCCGCTTGGCGGCCTGAAACCCAGCCCCAATCCCTGGATGGCCGAGCATTACCCCGCCTCCCTGCTGACCATGGGCCTCACGGCCGAACGCGTCGCCCGCCACTACCAGGTATCCCGCGAAGACCAGGACGCCTTCGCCCATGAGAGCCACCAAAAAGCCCTCGCAGCGCAAGCCGCGGGCCGCTTTGCAGACGAGCTGATTCCCGTTCCCGTGACCACGGCAATCCCCGGAAAGAAGGCCGGCAAGCCCTTAATCTCCGAGAAGATATTCGCCGCCGACGAAGGCCCCCGCGCCGACACCTCCGTCGAAGCCCTCGCCAAGCTCAAGCCCGCCTTCCACGCGCAGGGCACCGTCACCGCCGGCAACTCCTCGCAAACTTCGGACGGGGCTGCTGCCACCGTCCTCATGGAAGCCGGCCGCGCCAAGGAACTGGGAATCCGTCCGCTTGCTCGCCTTGTCTCCTACGCCGTCACCGGCTGCCCGCCCGAGGAGATGGGAATCGGCCCCGTCACCGCGATTCCCAAGGCACTGCAACGCGCTGGCCTCAAGTTGGACGAGATTGAGCTGATCGAGTTAAACGAGGCCTTCGCGGCCCAGGTTCTTGCGGTTATCCGCACGCTCGGCCTCGACCCAGCCCGCGTCAACGTCAACGGCGGCGCCATCGCCCTGGGTCACCCCCTCGGCTGCACCGGCGCAAAATTAACCGCGACACTCCTCCAAGAGATGCAGCGCCGTAAGGCCCGCTACGGCATGGTCACCATGTGCGTAGGCGGAGGCATGGGTGCCGCCGGCATCTTTGAGAGCTTGGTTTGAGATGAGGCATGAGGCATGAATCTGACTGGAAGGCCTATCTCGATCGCCTATGCCATTCTGCTTGCGGGCTGCGCCTGGCTTGCCTGGCGCCAAATGCTGGGCCTGGGATTCGCCATGGGGGAGACGGCAGGAGGAATCGGCCTTTCCGGAGATGCCTTTCTGATCGTCACCGCGATCAGCATCGCCGGACTGGCGCTTGCTTCGCTTGGGTCCTGGACCCGATGGCCCTTCTTTTCCCTGATCGCGACACTGAGCCTGATTGGCGTCCTTCCGATGGCCTCGATCTATTTCAAGCAATCGCTCGATGTCCCCATTTGGCATTACAATTCCCCGTGGGTCGGGGCATCCGAAATTCTCGCATTTGTTTTGGACATCGCCGCAATATGGCTGTCCTGGCTCCGCTTCCGGCACCTCGCGCACAAGAGCCCGCCGTCCACTCTCCCTTCGCAAGGCTGAATCCCAGAAAGTCCGCCGCAAAAAACAAAAACAGCCGGGATCGCTCCCGGCTGTTCGTCGTGCTCAATTCCTTCGCGAAGCCCCATTGGGCCACGAAAAAACTACGCCTTGGCAGTCGCCAAAGCCTTCAGCCGTGCATTCAGCCGGCTCTTGTAGCGGGATACTGTGTTGTTATGCAGAATGCCCTTCTGCACGCTCTTGTCCAGCGTTGAAACGGTCTCGCGATACTGCGCCTGGGCTGCCGTTACGTCGCCCTTGGTCAATGCCTCGCGCAACGCACGCAGGCTGGTACGCACACGGCTGCGGTTGGCGCGGTTTACTTCACTACGAGTCACGGTCTGGCGGGCGCGCTTCAGCGACGATACATGGTTTGCCATTGTTCTTCCTTAATCTTGAGCCCTGTCGTCAGGGGCAAAAATCTCATGCCCTGGTTCAGGGAAAATGATGCGGTTAAGAATGCAACTCGAGCCGCATCCCTCGCAGTCTTTTAGTTTACGGGAATCCCGCCCCACGGTCAATTCGCCCGGCCCCTGATCTCGATTCCATGTTTCCGGCGGCCTCGCCCGGGCTCACAGCCGGAAGAGCCCTGAAATATTCCTTGAAAAGCGAGCAAAATTGCACAAATTCCTTCTCTAAGTGGCATAACTGCGTCTAAAGTAGTGCGCAGGGTGTGCTGTCGAGCGGAATTCCCAGGATGCTGCGTTGAACGAACAGTTTCCGGCAGCTTGGCGGCCCAATGATTGTCGCGCATTTTGCCCCCCGGCGCGGCAATTCCGCTGTTGACCTGACAGCGATGTAGTCGAGGCCCATGTAACGGTCCCTTGCCAGTGCTGCACTCGGAAGGAGGCCCCTGAATGGTCGAGCTCGTAAAGCCGGCATTTGATGCCGCCGCATTCCTGGCCCGCGCCGGCCTGGGGCGAAGAACCTTTCAACTTGCGGCCAAACAACGTTTCTTTTCGCAGGGAGACCCGGCGGATTCCATCTTCTATCTGCAGAAGGGCCACGCACGGGTGACGGTCGTCTCGTCAGCCGGCAAAGAGGCCATCCTCATGCTGCTCTCTGCAGGCGACTTTGTGGGAGAGGAGTCGCTCGCGGCCGTGCATGGGCGACGCTTGACGACTGCCACCGCCCTCACTGACTGCACCGCTCTGGAGATAATGCGGCAAGAGATGATCCGCGCGATGCACGATGTCCCTGACTTCTCCGATGTGTTTTTGAAGTTTCTGGTGTCGCACAGCATGCGCATTCAGGCCGATCTTGTCGAACAACTCTTTTACTCCAGCGAAAAGCGTTTGGCGCGCATCCTGCTGCTGATGGCGGAGTTTGGCAAGCCAGGCGAGCCGGAACAATACATTCCAAGGATCTCGCAGGAGACCCTGGCGGAGATGGTCGGCACCACGCGATCCCGCGTCTGCTTCTTCATGAATCAATTTCGCAAGTTGGGCTTTATCGAATACAGCGGCCAAGCCAGCAACGGCCGCATCCGGGTTCACCCGTCCCTGCTGAACGTAATTCTGCACGATCATCTGGCGGACGAAGAAACCGAAGAAGCGCCTGCTTCGGAGTCTCCTCAGGAAAGGGAGAAATACGCATCTTGACGGATTTGCGCAGCATTATACTCAACAACGTGAATAATGCCTGTCCGCAACGAAGCAATAAACGACAGCGGAGATGGGCATAAGATGGCAAGAGGCGCTTCGCGCTCCGAGCGAGCGGCGCAGTGCGCAACGGAAGGGGAACGATGTGTCCTCAAAAAAAGTCGCGTGATTTGGCCCGAAGCCTCGTTGCTTCAGAGGCCGTAGCAAATACAACCTCCCTGCAAACCGAACCCGCGAGCGTGCGTGTCTACGAGAGGCTGCGCCGGCAACTCGGCGCACCCGTGGGAGCTCACGGTTTTCAGTCTCTCGCTTCTCGTGCCCTGGC
>PKXI01000436.1 GCA_003133425.1 Acidobacteriaceae bacterium | reverse complement strand
GCTCAGGGCAGGCTTTGAAGTCGTGCCCTGTTACAAAGCAGGTGTTTTGTCATTCTCTGTTCACTGTCCGCTGTTCACTGCCCACTGTCTGTCTGGTTTAACCTGAATCCTTATGGGCCGCATCCGCATACTTCCCGACCAGGTTGCAAACCAGATCGCCGCGGGCGAGGTTGTGGACCGGCCGGCCTCGGTGGTGAAGGAGTTGCTGGAGAACGCCCTCGACGCTGGCGCCAGCCGCATTCGAATCGAGGTTGAGGCGGGCGGACGGAAGCTGATTCGCGTTGCCGACGACGGCCACGGAATGAATCGCGATGACGCGCTGCTCGCCTTCGAACGCCACGCCACTTCCAAGCTGCGCACCGCCGACGATCTGCTCTCGATTGCCACCCTTGGCTTTCGCGGAGAGGCGCTGCCGTCGATTGCTTCCGTGGCCCGCGTGACGTTGGAAACCGCGACAGGCGATGAGGCCGCTGGGACAAAGATCGAAATTGCGGGCGGCAGGATCCTGCATGTGGATGATGCGGCCCTGCCGCGCGGGACCACCATTGCCGTTGCCGATCTGTTCTTCAACACTCCGGCCCGGCGCAAATTTCTCCGCGCTGAATCTACTGAGCTAGCCCATGTGACGGCGCTCGTTACGCACTATGCGCTTGTCCATCCCGAGAGGCACTTCGAGTTGCTTTCCGCGACGAACACGATTGTGTCCGCGCCCCCCGTCACTCGCACCGCTGAGCGCATTTACCAGATATTTGGAAAAGAGACGCTGGGCCAGTTGCTGCCCATGGCCGCGGAGACGCCTCTGGAACGCGCTGGCCTGCCCGAGCCCCCGCCCTGGAAGAGAGATCCGGACGAACCGAAGCGCGACCCCGGCGTACTGCGCCTGACAGGCTTCTTCTCAAAGCCGGAGCTGCAAAAGCTCAACCGCAACTCCATCTACATCTTCGTAAACAAACGCCTCATCCGCGACCGGCTCCTGATACATGCCATCACTGAGGCCTACCGCAACGTGATCCCCCCAACCAGCTTCCCAGTCGTCCTCCTCTTCCTCGAAATGCCCCCCGAAGAAGTGGACGTCAACGTACACCCAGCAAAAACAGAGGTGCGTTTCAGGCAGCAGAGCCATATCCACGATTTTGTTCGCGACAGCCTGAGGACGGCGCTCATCAAGGCGCGCCCGGCTGCAGGGTTTCTGGCGGCAATCGACTCGCAGCCCACGGCGAGCCCATCGCTGATGCCAACTGCTATTTCGCCTCTGCCGGGGTCGCCAGACTCCGCGACTGTTCAACGGCAACCGGACTCTGAACCGGGCGCATTCCAGACTGCCCAGACGGACGCCGAGCCGTTCCAATTGACTCCGCGGCAGCCTTCGCAGGTTCCCGGCAGCTTGCCCTTCGGCCCAGGCAGCTTTGGCTCAGACCGCTTCGACCAGAAGGCCTGGGGCGAGGCGGCCGAGGCTCTGTTCAAGCCGGGGGTGGGCTCCGGAGCGGAGGGTTGCGGCCCTGGACCCGGTTTATCGGCGAATGGCCACGATGCGGGGGCGGAGACAGCGCTGGTGGAGGCCGAGCAGGCGGCAGCCAACCTGAACCATTTGGCCTCGCTAAAGCCCCTGGCACAGTTGCGGGAGTCGTTCATTCTGGCCGCCGGCGACGACGGACTGTGGATTATCGACCAGCATGTAGCTCACGAGCGAGTTCTTTTTGAAAAAATTTTGCGCGACCGCCAAGTTGAAAAAGTGCAGCGCCAAAGGTTACTCATGCCTCTGCTGGTGGAACTCAAGCCCGAGCAGATGGTGGTTTTTGCCGGTATCGCCGAGGAGCTGGAGAGCAACGGGTTTGAGGTGGAACCCTTTGGCCCTCAAACACTTGCGGTAAAAACTGCCCCGGTGGGGCTGGACGGAGCGGTCCTGGAGCGGATGCTGGCGGAAGTGATAGAGCAATCAGCGGGCGGGCTGGATGATTGCGGGGAAAGCACGCAGAATGAGAATCTTACGGCGCTCCGCACACGGATTGCCGCCTCCATCGCCTGCCATTCCGCCATCAAGGTCAATACCGCACTAGACCCGGTTCGCATGGAGTGGTTACTGTTGGAACTTGCAAAGACTGAGCACCCAACAAGTTGCCCGCATGGACGTCCAATAGCTTTGCTCTATTCCTGGAAGGAGATACTTCGGGCCTTCCATCGAATCTAATTCGCATTTAGAATGGATGGGTAGGTGACTCCGGCCGCTCCCAGGAGCGCAAGGAGCCCGGCACACAGCGTTTTCATGAGCCAGCCAGGCTAAAGGCCGAAGAGCCAAATCGACGTAACCTTCTGGAAGCCAAGACCATACAAGAACGCAGGTGACCCTGCGGTATTCATGAAAAATGCCTGATCGCCAGCCTGGAAGTGAGGTTTTTCTTTGACAGCAGAGCAATTGGAAGCTTCGCGCGCCGAAAGGATGCGCCTGAACGGACACGGGACACTCACATTGGAGGATGCCCGCGTGTGGATTGAGGAGACCGGTTTGTGTCTTTTCCTGCCCAAGAGGCAGTTTTCCTCTTCCATCGCGCCCTCTTTTGTTGAGGCCGTAGCGGGTCACCGGAATGCGACCCCCGACCCTAAACACATTTCGCTTGCCGAGGAATTACTGGTACGCCTTGAGGTTGACGGCGTGGCAGTACGTTTGAATCTGCTGGGGCAACCCGGCGAACACCCGGATTTTGTTGTAGCCGCCTGGGTTCTGCCCTACGTGTACGCGCTGCGGGGCGATCGCGACTGGCGCCGTAGCCCGCAACTGACCGGATCACGCCAGGTTTCGGAACTGGCTGTGCAAGCCTACAAGCTCCTCGAGGCAGGTGACACCACCATCCCGTCGCTGAAGCATACGCTGGGACGGGAAGTCACTGAAGGGGCAGTTCTGCGCGCTATTACTGAGCTCTGGCAGCAGCTTCGCATTATTCCGGTTGTCTCCGCCCCCGACGAAACTGCCAAATGGCAACTTCTGCGAACCCGTTTCCAGAAGGCCATTGCCGAAGGCGCATCCACCTCTCAGGTGACCGCCATCTCTGTGCTGGCCTCAATCTATTTGCAGGCAGTCATTGCAGCCAGCATGGAAGAGGTGGAGATGTTCCTGGCCCCCCTGACCGCGCGCAGCAAGGTCCGCGAAGTGCTACGCGGCCTGGTGGCTACACGCCAGGTCCATACAATTTCGCTGGGACATGCGCCGCACTTCTACGTCGCTGGAACCCTGCCCGAGTTTGCCGTCGCACCCACGGCGTATGCCAGTTCCTCGATGCCTGCCTCGGCCTACTTTCTGCACTCCCGCGATCACGAAGAAGAGCTGTACGATCATGTTCTGCACGCACCGGTCGCAGCCACCGAAGCCCCTATTCAGGTTTCGGCTCAGGCTTCTGTACAGAGCCCGGCCGTGCCTCTGAAGGCACCGGAAAGCCACACACCCCGGATTCCTGCCGTACACAAGCCGGCAGCGCCTGGAAAGCCCTCCGCTGTACGGCCTCACTTCAGCCGCCCCGCCGCTCACTCCCGCGACCGCAAACCTGCGCAAAGCTCTTCAAGCAGCCGCACGGCACGCCGTTCAGGCCCGGACACCCGCAGTTCTTCAGCGCGGCCGGGAGCAGCGCGGAACGGCAACGGGTCTCGCCCTTCCTCCAGCGCACGCTGGACTCCGAACGGCGCCAAGAACACCAACGGCAAGAGCAACGGCGCACATTCGGTTTCCGGAGGAAGCACCGGAGTTAGAAGCAATGGTGTAAGGGGCAACGGAACCCACTCCAACGGAGCTCAAACCAATGGAAACGGCAGCGCCCGCAACCATTCGGCCAAGGTTACGCCAGGTGTGCGGAAATCCAAGCCATCCACCTCGGCGGTTAGCCAGCGCAATGGAAACGGCCACGACAGCAAGACGGCAGGCAAGTCCAGCGGGACCGCGCGCGGCGGCAGCCTCCTGCGCAACGGGAGCGCCAAGCGGAAAGATGCGCGTCCCGATGCTCGCTCTGCACGGAGCAGCCGCAAGCCTGCCCTCTCGGCAGGCGCCAAAGCTGGAAACAGCAAGCGGTATGGCTTTACTGCCCCGTCCAGACAGAGCGCCAAACCGAATTCGAAGAAGCGCGGATGAGCACGGAAGAAAGCCCTTCTCGCGCCGCTGAAGCGGGCCGGAAGATAATCATAGCCATTGACGGACCAGCCGGCGCTGGAAAGAGCACAGTTGCCCGGCATCTGGCCCGGCATTTCGGCTTGCTCAACCTTGAAACCGGCGCCATGTATCGCGCCTTCGCTCTGAAGGCGCTGCGTACGGAGCTGCCTTTGGACGAGAGCAGCAGCCTGGAGAAACTTGCGGCAGAAACCGCCATTTCCCTTGAACCGGGCGAGGGAGACAACCGCGTGCTGCTTGACGGCGAAGATGTCACCGGCCTGCTGCGCAATCAAATCGTTACCGACGGAGCCTCGCGGGTGAGCGTTTTTCCCGCGATACGCGCCTGGATGGTTCGCCTGCAACAGCAACTGGGTGCAATGGGCGGAGTGGTGATGGAGGGCCGCGACATTGGAACGGTCGTCTTTCCCCATGCCGAGGTCAAGATCTTTCTAGATGCCGCCCCCGAGGTGCGGGGGCAGCGCCGATACGATCAGCTTGGCCTGAAAAGCAGCATACCTGAGGTGCAACCGGAAGAAGTGATCCAAGATCTGCGCGCTCGAGACCAGCGGGACCGCAATCGCGCCGACTCGCCACTCAGGGCGGCTCCCGACGCCGTAATTCTGGATTCGACCAACATGACGCTCGAAGAGGTTGTGCAGGCCGCTGAGGACATCGTAGAGGCAAAGCTGAAGCCGGCCTCGAACACGCTTGTGCGATAGAAGAAACCGCGAAACGCCGAATTTGAGCGGGTCCTCGTGGACCTGACACCGCAAAAACAGGGGGACTATTTCTCGCAGTTTTTTGTCCTGCGGGATACACCTCGGCATGCGCCAAGGCGCATCTAGACCCATGAGTAGCAGTTTTTCTCTACGATCCCCCA
The DNA here is from genome assembly GCA_003133425.1 of Acidobacteriaceae bacterium. The sequence goes on along the minus strand of PKXI01000436.1, from coordinate 4,861 downwards.
ATCCTGGAGAGCTATATGCCAATTCATTGCAAGTATTGCAATTCCACTGACTTCCGTAGATCGCGTTTCAGAATGAAAGACCTTGCCCGCTTGATGATTCTCCACTATCCCGTGCGCTGCTGGGTTTGCCGCGAGAGGATATACATGCCCGTCTTCAAAATGCTCAGGTTGAGGCGTGATGAGGAGTTGCGGCGCGACGATGGGCTCAATGTCAATAAGGTTCAGCCCAACTGATTGCGGCTCAGCTGCCCGATGGTCTAGCGGGTTCCTTTACAGGGTTGGCGCAGCCAGCAATTCCCCGGAATGGGCTCGGTCGCCGGGGCAAGCATTCCAATGAACATGGAGTCCGGGTCTGCCCACCCAGCGGCAAAATGAGATAGGCTTTGAAGTGTATGGAGATTACCTGCACTCGCTGCCACCAGACGGTCCAGGCAGAAAACTGCTATTGCCCGGTCTGCGGCCTGCCACAACTTGTCTATTCGGCGGATGTTTCCAGTGGATCGAGTGAGCCTGAGCGCTGGAACGAGGCAGTGCGGGATGCAGCCAGCGTGGATTGGAAGCCAGCCCTGCGATCTGCCGTGATGCTGGCGGTTCCTGCGGGACTGCTCTGCTCCATGCTCTCACCGTTAAGCATCTTTGGGATGCCCTTGATGGCCGTCACCGGCGCGTGGGTGGTGGTACTTTACATGCGCAGCCAGCGGCCGGCGTGGATCACCATTGGCGCTGGCGCCCGCATCGGCCTGGTTACCGGGCTGTTGGGTGGCTGGACGGCTGCTGCCAGCACGGGCATCACGCTATTTGCCATGCGGTTCTGGTTTCACCAGGGCAAGTTTTACGACGATCTCTGGCAGAATCTTGTGAATCAGCAGATGAGCCAGCAATGGGCATCAATGGGAGTAGACGCGCAAACCATCGCGCTGATGAAGGGGTTGCTGCTGCCCCCGGAAGGACGCGCCGGCTGGCTGCTGGCCGCCATCATGCTTCTTACCATGGCATTGCTCCTTTTTGCCGTTGCCGGTGGTGCTCTTGGAGCTCGGTTGCTGGCCCGCAGCCGCCGCCCGGAAGTTTAGGAATTCATCCACGCAGTCATGCCGGGCCATTGAAACACAACGGCAGATGATTCTTGAGACTCCGCGCAAGTGGGGCAATCATGTTCCACTTCTCCACAACTTGCCCCCAAGCGGTGCCCCCTCGTATCATCCGTCGAGAGACAAGCCTCGAGAATAAAGCCACGAGAGAGCAGACATGAGCGAATCCCAAGACAACCCCGGCCTGCGCACGAAAGGCAGGCTGATGTCCGCCTCAGAGATCGAGCGTACTCTGGTGCGCCTGGCCCACGAGATCGTTGAAAAGAGCAATGGCAGCGAAGACCTTGCGTTGGTCGGCATCAAGCGACGCGGCATTCCGCTGGCCGAACGGCTTGGAAAGCTGATCGCCGGGATTGAAAAGCGACCCATCGATACCGGTATGCTCGATATCCAGTTCTATCGCGATGACCTGTCCACAGCGGGCGCACGTCCGCTGGTGACTCCAGGGGCCATCGGCTTCGATATAGAGGGTCGCGACATTGTCCTCTGCGACGATGTGCTCTTTACGGGCCGCACAGTCCGGGCCGCGCTCGACGCACTCTTCGACCATGGCAGACCGCGCCGAGTCCAACTCGCCATACTCATCGACCGCGGCCATCGTGAATTGCCCATCGAGGCCACCTACGTCGGCAAACATGTTCCAACCAGCAGCCGCGAGATTATCGAAGTCAAATTCCGCGAGGTCGACGAGAGCGATCAGGTGCTGCTGGTCGAACGCGTCGGCTCGTAAAGGAACGTTGCTTCTAGCCTCTAGCCTTTAGCTAGAAGCCCGAAGCGAGAGGCTGGAAGCTAAGAAAATGAACCCCGCCACAACTCCCGTTCGCCGCCAGCTTCACCCTCCCCCAGCGCCCGCTTCGCCGTTTCCATACCACCCCGGCTCGCTGCTATCGGTAACGGACCTGAGTCTGGAGGGCGTGAGCCGGATCCTCACTCGCGCCACGGTTCTGGAAAACGAAGACCCGCTGGTACGGGACCGCATTCTTGCCAAGCGCCGTATCGCCCTGCTTTTCTACGAGTCTTCCACGCGCACCCGCACCAGCTTCGAGCTGGCCGCAAAGGGGTTGGGCGCCGACACTACTCTGGTTTCGAGCCTGAGCTCGAGCATCGAGAAAGGCGAGTCGCTGAAGGACACCGGTCTGACGCTGCGAGCGCTGGGCGCGGAAGCGATAATTCTTCGCCACAACTCATCCGGTGCGGCGTGGCTGCTGGAGGAAACGACCCGCCTGCCGGTGCTGAACGCCGGCGACGGCATGCATGAACATCCAACCCAGGCGCTGCTCGATCTGCGCACCATCCTGGCGCATCTGCGGCCGGGTACTGACACGGTCAACGCTGAGACCTTGGCCGGGGTCACGGTGACCATCGCTGGCGACATTCTGCACAGTCGCGTGGCCCGCTCAAACATGCTGCTGCTGCCTCGATTGGGTGCGCGCGTTTTGCTCTGCGGCCCCAAGGAATTGCTGCCGGAGCTGGCTGCTCAGGCGGGCCCAGGGATCGCTATCGAGCGGGACTTTGAAGCCGCCATGCGCCAGTCTCAGGCGATCATGATGCTGCGCATTCAGGCCGAGCGGCTCGCAGGGCTGCAATTGGATCTCGATGAGTACAAGGCCAGCTACCAACTCACCGGTCAGAGGCTGGCGGCGCTCGCTCCTTCGGCAGTGGTGCTACATCCGGGTCCCATCATTCGCGGCATGGAGATCACGGCCGGCGTGGCTGACGGTGTACAGTCAGCGATCCTCGAACAGGTCACCAATGGCGTTGCCATCCGCATGGCCGTTGTAGAGCGAGCGCTAGTGCCCGAGCAGCAAGGAGACCGCTTATGACCGCACTGGTGATCCGCGGCGGGCACCTGGTCGATCCCTCGGCTGGAGTGGACGCTCTCAAGGACATTCTGCTCAAGGACGGTCGCGTGGCCGAGGTTGCCTCTCCGGGCAAGCTGAAACATGCGAATGGCGCCGAGGTGCTGGACGCGACTGGACTTACCGTGGCCCCGGGCCTGGTCGACATCCACGTGCACCTGCGCGAGCCCGGCCAGGGCTATAAGGAGACGATCGCCAGCGGTACGGCTGCGGCAGCGGCGGGAGGCTTCACCGCCGTGGCCGCCATGCCGAACACTACCCCGGTGAACGACTCGCCCGAAACCACCCGCTGGATGCAGGCGCCGGAGCGCGGTGCTTCGGTTCGAGTCTTTCCCATCGCGGCAGCTACGCGTGGATCGAAGGGCGAGACGCTGAACGACTATGCCGCCCTCAAATCAGCGGGCGCTGTGGCTGTCACCGACGATGGTAGACCGATCCTGAAAGACAGCGTGATGCGCGAGGTTCTGGCCGCTGCGGCGCGCGTGGGTCTCAGCGTTATCCAGCACGCCGAGGACACGCGCCTCACGCAAGGCGCGAGCATGAACCTGGGGCCGATGTCGTTCAAATTGGGTCTGCGCGGTATGCCGCCGGAAGCTGAGTCCAGCATGGTGGAGCGCGACATCCGCCTGGTTACTGAACTGCGCGAGGCGCGCGCTCATCTGCATGTTGCTCACACCTCCACCGCCGCTGCTCTGGCCGCCGTTCGCCAGGCTCGGCGCAGCGGGCTTCGCGTTACCTGCGAGGTGGCGCCGCATCACTTTCTGCTCACTGAGGAACACGTGGGCTTCTACAACACCCACGCCAAGATGAATCCGCCGCTGAGGTCCGCTGCTGACCGCGACGCGATGATTGAGGGCATTCTCGACGGTGTGGTGGACGCCATCGCCACCGACCACGCGCCACACGCCACCCACGAAAAAGAAGTTGAGTTCGAGAGCGCGCCCAACGGCATCACCGGGCTTGAGAGTGCGCTTGGCCTTTCGCTGCGCTGGCTTCACAAGGAGTGGAAGATGCCGCTGGGGCGCGTGCTTAGCCTGCTGAGCGCTCAGCCTGCGGCGCTTTTGAACCTGAAGGGCCGCGGCACACTTGCCGTGGGCAGCTTTGCCGATGTTGTCGTCTTCGACCCCAAAGCTGAATGGACCTACCGTGCCACCGACTCGAAATCGAAGGCCAAGAACACTCCTTTCGACGGCTGGGCGATGCTGGGCAAAGTGCGCTGGACGGTCAGCGAGGGGCGGGTAGTTTACCGGGCAGACCCTGCGTAGCACATCATTTTTTCTGTATTTACGGGAATTGAAGCCCCCTTGGTTATATTTAAATATAACCAAGGGGGCTTGGGATGCATACTACGAATCTGCGCAAAGTCGGAGGCTCGGTCATGCTGGCGGTGCCGCCTGTTCTGCTCAACCTCTTGCATTTGAAGGCTGGCGCGACAGTCGCTGTGGATGTTGAAGGTGGGCGGCTGGTCGTCGAAGCAAAGCCGCGGCCTCGGTACACGATGGCGGAGTTGCTGGCTAAGTGCGACTACTCCCAGCCACTGACGGCAGAAGACAGAGACTGGATCGATGCACCGCCAGTTGGCCGTGAACTGCTATGAAGAGGGGCGATATCTACCTGGTCTCGCTTGATCCGCCCCTGGGACACGAACAGCGTGGCCAGCGGCCTGTTCTGGTCATATCGCCGACAGAATTCAACACGGTAACGAAGCTGCCTGTAATCTTGCCGATCACAAGCGGCGGTGAGTTTGCCCGGCGCATCAGCTTCGCAGTTCCAATCGCGGGAATCCAGACCACCGGAGTTGTGCGCTGCGACTAGCCGCGTGTACTCGACCTCCAGGCACGAGGAGGCAGGAAGGTGGACGTTCTGCCTCAAGAGATTCTGGATGAAGTGTTGGCTAGAGCGGAACCAAAGTCG
>PKXI01000148.1 GCA_003133425.1 Acidobacteriaceae bacterium | reverse complement strand
AGGAGACGCCGCGCTACAACGCTCGTGACGTGGCCGTGATGCGGGCCAAGTTTGCGGGCGCGGTGGTGGTGCTGGGTTCGGCCACGCCCTCGCTGGAGAGCTGGCAGAACGCGGTGCAAGGCAAATACACCCGCCTCGACATGCTCGACCGCGTGATGAACCGCCCGCTGCCTGGGGTGGAACTGATCGACATGCGCCGCGAGTTCCAGGAGACGGGCAAGGAGCAGCTCTTTTCTCGCTCGCTGATCGCGGAGACCCAGGCTGCGCTCGATCGCGGCGAACAGGCGCTGATTCTGCTCAATCGCCGCGGCTATTCGTTTGCCGTGCTTTGCCGGGCCTGCGGGGCCAAGCTGGAGTGCCAGAACTGCGCCATCGCCCTGACGCACCACAAGCCTCCCGCCGAGAATGCCGACATCGCCCGCGAAGGGCAGCGGCTGGAGTGCCATTATTGCGGCTACCGGCGCGCGGTGCCCGCCCGCTGCCCCAAGTGCGACAGCGAGCACATGTACTACCTGGGCGCGGGGTCCGAGCAGGGCGAAGAGCGGCTGGCCGAAATCTTTCCCTCGGCTCGCATCGGGCGCATGGACCGCGACACGGTCCATGGGCGCTATGACCTGGAGCGGCTGCTGGCGCGTCTCCACTCGGGCGAAATCAACCTCCTCGTGGGTACGCAGATGATCGCCAAGGGGCACGACATTCACGGCATCACGCTGGTGGGCGTGGTGGGCTGCGACCATGCGCTGTCCATGCCGGACTTCCGCGCCGCCGAACGCGTATTTCAGCTGATGACGCAGGTGTCAGGCCGCGCCGGCCGTGGCGAACTGCCCGGGCGCGTGGTTGTGCAGACGTACTATCCCGACCACTACGCCATTCTTGCCGCCAGCAAGCACGACTACGCAGTGTTTGTGGAAAGGGAACTGAAATATCGCCGCTGGATGCACTACCCGCCCTTTGGCGTGCTGGCCAACGTGCTGGTGCAGTCGGCCAAGCTTGAAGAGGCCGCCGGCTGGTCCGCGACGCTCGGCAAGTGGTTCCAGAAAGCCGCGCCGGAAGGCGTCCGGGTGCTGGGGCCCTGCACCGCGCCAGTGGCCCGCATCAAGGGCATCTACCGCTTTCACCTGATACTCAAAGCGGCATCGCGAAAGGCACTGAATACCGCGCTGCGCGGGATGCTGGCGCATGCTGATGCGGCGGGCGTGCCGCGCAGAAACCTGATTGTGGATGTGGATGCGCAGCGGTTGATGTGACCGGGAGGGGCGCAGTTAGCGAGGCTAACCTCGATCACCGCGCTGTCATCGCCTGCGAAGCACCAGCGCAACCACGCGCTCAAGTCGGACCCCGGCCCGGGACTTCCAGGCCGGAACCCGCTTCAACTGGCGGTAGCGCCGTTGCTCGTCCCAGTGGCGACGTTGCTTTTCCCGCCGACGCCGTTGTTTTCAAGCGCATGCAGTTCCTTGCCGGGCTTGAAACGCACGGCTTTGCCGGGGGTGATGCTGACCTCGGTGCCGGTGCGTGGGTTGCGGCCAATGCCGGTTTTGCGGGCGCGGACGCTGAATACGCCGAACCCCCGCAGTTCAATGCGCTCGCCGGCGGCAAGAGCCTGTTTGAGGCCCTCGAACACTGTATCCACCGCTGCCTCGGCCTTGGTCCGGGGCAGGCCTGTGCGCTCAATCACATGATGGACGATATCCTGCTTAATCAAAGGGGAACCTCGCTGACACGACTTGAACTGCCTGAAACGTCCTACGTTAATGATGCTACAGGTTTTGCGGCATTTGGGAAACAGGGGAATTGGTTGCGTTCGTGGTTTCTTTTTCTCACCCAACGGGGACCGGCGGTCTTTCGAGGGCCTCGCCGGTGTTTTGAAATCAATCCGTTGTCATCTGCCCATGGCCTCCCGTAAGATGAGGGGTTCAAGCGGCCTAAGAAGCCACAGAGAGTTCACCCGGGCTTTTCAGCTCAAGTCCGGCACAGGAGAGGCATGTCGATTCTGAGTGACCGTTGGATACGGGAACAGGCACTGAACCATCAAATGATCGAACCCTTCTGCGAAAAACAGGTGCGTGAGGGCGTCATCTCCTATGGCCTTTCGTCTTACGGCTACGACCTCCGGGTCTCAGACGAATTCAAGATTTTTACCAACGTCAACAGCGCCATTATTGACCCCAAGGCGTTCGACGAGCGATCTTTCGTTTCCGTCCAGGCGCCGTCGGTGATCGTCCCTCCCAACTCCTTTGCACTGGCGCGCAGCATCGAATACTTCCGCATTCCGCGCGACGTGCTCACCATCTGCGTTGGCAAGTCAACCTATGCCCGTTGCGGCATTATCGTGAACGTGACGCCCTTCGAACCCGAATGGGAAGGTTTCGTCACGCTTGAAATCTCAAACACCACGCCCCTTCCGGCCAAGATCTACGCCAACGAGGGGCTTTGCCAAATCCTGTTCTTCCACGGCAACGAGCCTTGCGAAGTGAGCTATGCCGATCGCAAGGGCAAGTACCAGAAGCAACAGGGAATCGTTCTTCCCAAACTCTAAGGGCCCAAGCTCTAAAGGCCCAAGCCCTAAAGGCTTGTCCCGCGCTTGCTGAAGCTGACCGCACCGGGGAAGGACTGCATCTGGGCCCGTCGATCAAGAATCGCTTGCGAGCGGAAATCGGCCTTGACCCCACAGTGAACCAAGGGAGCAAACCAGTGTCCTCGCCTCGCAATCCGCAGCCCATACGCATTGGCCTCGTTGCGGGCGAACCCATTCGGGTTGAGGGCCTCACGAGCGTCTTCGATGAGCAGCCTGCCCCAGGCCAGCCACAACTGCTTCCCCTGGTTGGGACCATGCACGAACTGCTGGCCAATCCCAAACTCGATTACCTGGTCGTCGATCTGAACTCCTCGTCCGGAGGTCTGGACACTCTGGAGTCCGTTCGCCGCACGCGGCCTGCCATCCGCCAGATCGTGATCGGTCCTGAACACGATGATGAACTGGTGCTCGAAGCCATCATCGCCGGCGCCCGTGCCTATCTCGATTCCTCGGCCAGCCCACAAACAGTTCGGCAGGCCATCGACGTGGTGGTCAGCGGCTCCATCTGGGCTCCCCGCCGTTTGCTCTCCAGGCTCATCGATCGCCTTCTCGCGGTGCCCGACAGCAGCCTCGCCAGCGCGCGCCCCAGCCTCACCGAACGCGAACGCCAGGTTCTGGAACTCATCCTCCTCGCGCGGTCGAATCGCGAGATTGCCCGCCAACTCGGCATTGAGGAACGCACGGTGAAGGCACACGTCGCCCGCCTGATGCGCAAAACCGGCGCCGACAATCGCATCGAACTCTCGATGCGCGCCATCAACCGCGGCATGCTGCCTGATCCGAAATCGAAGACTCCGGAATAGGAAGCGTTTGCATTACTTTCGGCAACAGATTGAGGTTACTAAAACCCACTGTCCTTCCGTACTCTTGTCTAAACCCCCAGATTTCCACAAACTCATCTACAGAAACAACGCAGATCTGGGGAAAGGAGTTCCCAGGCAGCATGTTTTCATGATGCCTGGGAACTCCTCTTTTTTTGATTTTTTACAGTCTTCTGTCGAGAACGGATCTGCATAGCTTTCTTTGGCCCTCCCCCAACGTCCATCCCTGAAGTGAAACGCTGCATCTGACCATCTAAAGCGAGTAGCTCGCTCTGGTGCGCGCCCCGCAGGTGGGCTGCGCTTGTCTGTTGCGACGGTGGGACCCCGTATAACCCAAGAGATTCCGGACGTGGCATGTTTTGTTTCGGTAATGCTCGGATGCTGTAGGCTGATTCAGAAAGTACCGGTGTTGCGCCAGAAGATTTCCCCCAGCTTCTTCGAATTTCGCCGGCCAAGGGGCCTGTGGGATCGGGAAGCACTGCTTCAATTTGAAACTCAGCCTTCCACGCGCTGGAAGGCCGCGGATTTGAAAGGACTCTGAAATGAAGAAGACCATTGGTGCAATTTGTCTCAGCTTCATGCTTACTTGTAGTGCCTTTGCAGCCTCTTCACGGGATGATTTGCAGGCCCGCATTGATGCGTCGAAGGTGGTTCTGGACCAGATCATGGCTGCCAAGGACCGCGGCATTCCGATGAACATCCTGCAACAGGCCACGTGCATCGGTGTGGTTCCCGGATTGCTTAAGGGCGCGTTCGTCTTTGGCGGCCAGTACGGCCAAGGAGTGGTTACTTGCCGCACTGGACACGGCTGGAGCGCGCCGGTATTTATTCGCATGGCCGGCGGGTCTTTTGGATTTCAAATCGGGGGACAGTCCACCGACCTGGTGCTGGTGGCGGTGAACGATCGCGGATTCCAGGACCTGCTCAAGAACAAGTTCAAAATTGGCGGCGATGCATCTGCGGCAGCCGGACCAGTTGGCCGAAGCGGGCAGGCCGCCACCGACTGGAAGATGAATGCAGAACTGCTCAGCTACTCGCGAAACAAGGGCCTGTTTGCGGGCATTGATCTGGACGGCACCAGCGTGAGCCAGAACAACGAAGACACCAACATCTACTTTGGCTCGCCGCATTCATTCGATGCGATCCTGAAGGGCAGCGTTGGCGTGCCGCCGGGAGCAGTGCCGTTTGTCCGCGCCGTAGCCCAATACTTTGTTGCGGCCAAGAACCACAAGTAGCAGCGGGCCAGGTTCAAGCTGTAATGCAGGGGCGGTCCGGTGAGAGCCGGACTGCCCTTTTCGTTTGGGCGGCGGCATGGAAGCCGCGCCGTGCGGCTAAACTGGTGTTTGCCTTCAACAATGCGAGAAAGAATCGAGTATTGGCTGGTTGTGGCCGTGGCGCGCACTCTGGGGCGCATGCCGCGCGGGCTGGCGCGTCTGTGGGCATGGGGCCTCGCCTTTATGGTCCATTGGCTGTTTGGGCGATTGCGCCGGGTGGGCGTGCGCAACCTGCACATGGCTCTTCCAGAGCTCTCAGCGAAGGAACGAAAGCGCATTCTGCGCGGGGTTTACCTTCANNAAACACTCGCGACTGGATGCGCACCGAGGGGCTAGAGCACTACCTGGCCGCGCAGGCACGGGGCAAAGGGGTGCTGGTGATTACGGGGCACCTCGGCGCATGGGAGCTTTCCAGCTTTTACCACTCGTTGATGGGACACCCGATGGGGATGGTGATCCGGCGGCTGGATAACCGGCGGCTGGACGCAATTGTGAATGGTATCCGCTGCATGCACGGCAACTATGTGCTGCACAAGGACGACTTTGGGCGCGGGCTGTTGACGGCAATGCACTCAGGCGGGACGGTGGGCATCCTGATGGACACGAACATGACTCCGCCGCAAGGTGCTTTTGTGAAGTTCTTCGGGATCGAAGCCTGCACGGCGACCGGGCTGGCTCATGTTGCGCGGAAGACCGGCGCGGCGGTGCTGCCGGGGTTCATGCTGTGGGAGGAGGCGGAGAAACGCTATGTGCTGCACTTTGGGCCGGAGGTTGTGATTCCGAAGACGGACGATGTGAGTGCAGATATTCTGGCGGGAACGCAGTTGTGTACCGGGGCGATTGAGGAGTGGATTCGGCGCTATCNNCTGTACTGAATGGCGCTGTGGGGGGAGAGACGCATGACGCTGGGCGAACTGGTGAAACAACTGGGCGGCAAGCTGGTGCAAGGGAGCCCTGAGATCGTTCTTGCCGGCGTCGAGAATTCCGATGCGGCCAAGGTGCGAGATCTGGTCTTTGCGGAGGATGCGGCTTCGGCTGCAAAGGCGTTGGCTGGGGCTGCAGGGGCCGTGGTGCTCAAGGCAGGGTGTCTCGAAGCGTCTGGTTCGAATCTTGCGATGGGTGTTGTGGAGGCTGATCAGCCGCGGCTCTGGTTCGCGCGGGCGGCAAAGCTGCTGAAGCCGGCGGTGGCAGTGGCCGGAGTGCATCCGACGGCGGCGATTGGGGCTGATGTTGAGCTCGGCGCGGCGGTGTCGATTGGACCCTGTGCAGTGATTGGGGATCGCACCGTTGTTGGTGATGGAACACGTGTCGAGGCAGGAGCCGTGATTGGACCCTTTGTCAGCATTGGCGAGAACTGCCGGATTTATCCGAATGCGACTATCTATAGCGGAACGACGCTGGGCAATCGGGTGGTTGTTCACGCAGGTGCGGTGCTAGGTGCGGATGGGTTCGGATATGTGCGCGACGCGAAGACCGGGGCTTATACTCAGTTTCCGCAACAGGGAACGCTCTTGATTGAGGACGATGTGGAGATCGGGGCGAACTCGACGATCGATCGCGGAGCGCTGAAACAGACGCGAATCGGACGCGGAACCAAGATCGATAACCTGATCCACGTGGGGCACAACTGCGATATCGGCGAGGACGTGATTCTGGTGGCGTTGACGGGGATTTCGGGGTCGTCGACTGTGGGTAACGGTGCTGTAATCGCTGGACAGGTGGGGATTGGCGATCATGTGCACATTGGGCCGGGCGTGATTCTGGGCGGGCAGGCGGGCGTGTTCAGCGGTTCGAAGGTGACCAACAAAGGGCTGAGGCCGGGGACAGTGCTCTATGGCACGCCGGCGCGGCCGCTGAGGCAGGTTCTGCGCGAGCAGGCTGTGTTGGCTCGGCTGGCAAAGGGATCTAGGAAAGCCAAGGACGGGGAATAGGAAGATTCCTCGGTTGAGGTTTGTGGTTTCCCACCCTTTCCGCAAAAGACGCGGAAAGGATGGGGCACCCGGCATCAAGCTTCAATTGAGGCCCAGGTCTCAGAGGCGAGATCTCCAGCCCCCGGACCTGAGGGTCCCGGCCGTTTCGATGGGACACCGATTCGGATACGACCGAACAACGTTACTTGCTTGACGAAGAGCTTCCACGAATTTATATCCAAATCACACGGAGGAATCATGGATCGAAGAGATTTTCTGAAGACGGCAACGGTGGCGGCAGGCGTGGCCGCTACGGAGCAACTGCTGACGCCGGTGCTGAAGGCTGCCGAAAGGACTCCTGAAGTTGAAGGGATGATCTATCGCACCCTGGGGCGAACGGGGGAGCGGGTTTCGGCAATCGGGCTCGGCGGCTACCATATCGGCCACCCCGAGCTCGAGGAACAGGAATCCATCCGGCTCATCCGCCAGGCGATCGATCGCGGCATCACGTTCATGGACAATTGCTGGGATTACAACGGAGGCGTGAGCGAGGTCCGCATGGGCAAGGCACTTGCGGACGGGTATCGCAGCAAGGTTTTCCTGATGACGAAGATTGACGGNNCCATGTGGACTTGATGCAGTTTCACGAGGTAATTCGGCTGGAGGACCCGGACCGCATTTTCGCCGACGGTGGCGCAATGGAAGCCATGTTGGATGCGAAGAGGGCGGGCAAGGTGCGGTACATCGGCTTTACCGGCCATAAGGACCCTTATGTTCACTTGCGCATGCTGGACGAGGCGCGGGCGCGGCAGGTCCACTTCGATACCGTGCAGATGCCGCTGAACGTGATGGACGCGCACTTTCGCAGCTTCGAGCACGATGTGCTGCCGGTGCTTGTGCGGGAAGGAATCGCTCCGCTGGGGATGAAGGCGTTCGGCGATCACCACATTCTGGAAAGCAAAACGGTAACGCCGATCGAAGGGCTGCACTATTGCCTGCACCTGCCCGTTGCAGTGCAGATTACGGGGATCGACAGCCAGGCGGTGCTGGACCAGGCACTGGAGGCGGCGCGAACCTTCAAGCCATTGTCTGCGGCCGAGGTAGCCAGCCTGCTGGAACGAACGAAACCCGCGGCGCAGGAAGGCCGGTTTGAACTGTACAAGACGAGCAGTACGTTTGACGGGACGGCACACAATCCCAAGTGGTTGGGGTGATTACTGACCAGTGATCACTGACTTCGGAGCTACTTTTCGGTAAGGAATGGTTCTGGTTTGAGGGAGCCGTCGCGCTGCTTGACGAGCATCTGAACCTTGCCCTCAGCGGCGTCCAACTCTTGCTTGCAGGCCGCGGAGAGTCCAACGCCTTCTTCGAAGAGCTTGAGCGACTGTTCGAGAGCGAGGTCACCCTTTTCCAGTTGATCGACGA
>PKXI01000197.1 GCA_003133425.1 Acidobacteriaceae bacterium | reverse complement strand
TTCCGCAGCCTGTAAAGCCCGTACCCTTCAAAGCATGTGCTTCTGCGGAAGGCTCCTAGGAAAAATGTTGCCAGCCCCGGGGTTCTAACGGTTGCTTGCCCTGCGCGGTGAGGAGCGTGATCAGCGGCCTGCTTTTGCTGCGGCGAACGATTCGTCCGATGAGGGTTATCGGGACACCGGAGATGGCTCGCGGCAGATGGGTGGATTGTGGGGCGGTGAAGAGCAATTCGTAGTCCTCGCCGCCGTGGAGCGCCTGGGCAAGGGTTGCGCCGGAGTGGATGGGGAGCAGTTTCGAATCGACCTCGGCGGCGACGCCTGACTCCTGGCAGAGGTGGGCGAGGTCGGTGGAAAGCCCATCGCTCAGGTCGATTGCCGCAGTGGCCAGCCCGCGCCGCCGAAGCCAGAGCCCCTGGGCTATGCGCGGCTGCGGGTAGAGGTGCGGGGCCAGTAGTGGCGCAAGTTTTTTGGGGATTTTCAATAGCCGCTTGGGGAGAGGCCGCGATTGGGCAGTCCCGGAATTTGCAGCGAGTTCCGCCAACCGGGCGAGGCCTGACGCTGCACCGCCGAGCATTCCGGTAACGTAGAGCAGATTACCAACTTTTGCACCGGAGCGGAGCAGGGCCTTTCCGCGGGGAACTGCGCCAACCAGGAAAATATCGGCGACGGCGAGCTGCGACTCGGCCAGATCGCCGCCAGCCAGGGGGGTGTTGTGGGCGTCGGCCAGGGCTAGCAGGCCGTCGTAGAACCGGCCGATCCAGGAACTGGACCAACTTTGTTTGCGGGCCGCCGGCCTGGTCAGTTCGGGCGGTAAACCCAGGGAAAGAAAGGCGGCGATGGGGCGGGCGCCCATGGCGGCCAGGTCGCTGAGCCCTCGAGCGAGGGCGCGATGGCCTATCGTTTCCGGCGGGTGCCAGTCTAACCGGAAGTGGCGATCAGCGATGGACAAATCGGTCGTCACGGCCATTTCCTCCCCGGTGCGCAGCCGGAGCAGGGCGCAGTCATCGCCTATGCCCAGCCGCACCCCAGCCCTGAACATTTTTGCCGTCCGACCGCGAATCTGTTCGATCAGGGCCAGTTCGCCCCGCCCGTCGGCCCTTGAGGAATCAGCCGCATCGAGGGAATCTGCCCGTTTCGTTCTCATTTCTTGAGGATAGGACAAATCGGAGTCAGTTTGCGCGGCCAGCCTCGGTAAGTTGTTCTAAAGAGTGATGATTTCTTGCCGATGTCCTGTGCAGGAACCTTTGGAAGCGCGACGGAAAGTTGATTTCATTGGGTTTAGACAGAGGGTTGAACTTCAATTCGTCGCCGAAGCGACATGCAGGAAATCTCTATGCCGGCGAAAAACGCCAGGCGTTGTCAAGTCACCAAAGTTTGCACTTTCGAGCGTATTGGATTGACCTTAGGAGACCGGTTTGTTAGCCTTTAAGAACACTCAAGTATGCACGCCCCACGGGGCGAGTGCGGTTATCACGGGCCGAGAGGCTCCGGGTTTTTACGCCATTCTGTGTAAGCGGCGAATTGCGGTCCTGCGGGTCGCAGGAATGAAGGACTGATATGCTACGCAAGCGCTATTACATTCTTTTTGTTGCAAGAGATGAAGACGGCCGGGTTCGCAAGATTCCGCTGCCGCTTCAGTATGCCTACGGGTTTGTGGCTGCCGCACTGATTGGCGCCTTTACTATCGTGGGTTTGGCTGGCTCTTACACCCGCATGCTGCTCAAGACCGAGAGCTACAACCAGATGCGCCAGGAGCGTGAGACGCTCCGCAAAGACTACAAGCAGATGGCCCAGATCGCGCACGACCGCGATGTTCAGGTGGCCTCGCTGGGCGCTTTGGCCAACGAAGTGACCGCACTCTACGGACTGCGCCAGAACAGGATGGCCTCGGCCAAGCCCGCGGCAGCCGCCAGCGCCGCTGCGGCAGCGCCTACTCCGGCAAGCCTGGCACAGACGGACAATCCGAGCCAGCAGCAGATTACAAGTTCGATTGACCAGTTTTATGCATTGCGCACAGAGGCGCTCTCCGGCCGCATCTCTCGTGCTTTGGAAAGTGGCCTTTCGCCCAGCTTTGCGGGTGACTGGACGACGCTGGCCGATGCACCTTCGATGTGGCCCATCCTCGGGCGCGTAGCCTCGAGCTTCGGCCAGCGCGAGGATCCGATCAACGGTGAAGGCGCGTTCCACTCCGGACTCGATATTGATGCACCCTACGGTACGCCGGTGCGTGCTGCTGCAGACGGCGAGGTTTCCAGCGCAAACATGGGAGCGGGCTATGGCCGCGAAGTAGTTCTGAATCACGGCCACGAAGTGCTCACCGTTTACGGACACCTGTCGGGTATCGCAGTGGTGCCCGGCGAGCATGTAAATCGCGGGCAGGTGATTGGGTACGTTGGGCAGTCAGGCCGCGCTACAGGTCCGCATCTTCACTATGAAGTGCGCGTGCACAATGTTCCGGTGAACCCGCACAAGTATCTCCGCACCACCTATGTGCAGGTGGCGCATCTCGATAGCGATACGCCCGATCTTGCTGGCAATTAATAATTACTTTTCTGCCAATTAATAAATAATTTAGAGATGCAAAAGCGGTTCCCAAGGTTTGGGAGCCGCTTTTGTTTTGTGTGCGCTACTTCGGTTGCGCGTTGGCAGTGCAGCCATCTAACGCGAAGTTGAAGATTCCGGTGCCGACAATGCTCATGTTGAGCTGGGCCGGTATCGGAAAGCCCTGAACGTTCTGGTACTCGATGGCCACGAGCATCTCCTGCTCCTGCTTGGGTGGGGCGCCGGCGGCGAGAATGTGGCCCAAGAATCCGCTCACAAGCAAGCCCTTGTCGGTGGACTTATAGGACGGCTCAAAACGCACGCTGGCCTGGCTCATCACCACGTCGAAGTGCGTGAGAGTAAGCTGGTTGTCCATTTGCTCGGTAACCTTTGTGTCCTTCGTATCGGCGTGCAGCGTGTATCCCGACTCCGTTTTTGTAATCTCCAGGCCTGCGGAATTGTTGGGCACGGCGGAGCCGTCTACAAACGGGGTCCAGAACTGCATGAAGCCTTGCAGGGTCTGTTCGGTGGCGGTGTGCATGTTGTTCAACAGCGTGGTGGAGTCCTGATCCAGAGGCTTGTCCGCGTTCGTTGCCGGATTCCAGTCGATAGTGGAGCCGGCCTTGAGCTTGCCGTGCATGGTGACACTGACAGACTTGAGCAGGACGATGCGAGGGTCGTCCTCGGCAACTGCCGATCCTTTGCTCGCGCTTACAAAGAGCGTGTGCCAGTCCGGATGCAGAGCGCAGTCGAAGCTTTCAAACCCGGTCTTCGCACTCGAATAGTAGAGCTTGCCGGCCCGGGCCAACATCTCGTCATTTGAGTTGCGGCTGGCCGCCGGCTTTGACTGACCCGGTGCGGTAGGGCTTGCGGAAGGGTTCTTAGCCTGCTGGGCAGTTGCCGTCAGACAGACTGCCAGGATGGCACCAAGGAGCCGCGCCGGAGTTGCGAGCGGGAGCTTGTGCATGAGTCGGGCCTGCTTTCAGGAGAGTCTCGGGTATTGTGCTTCTTTGAGGAGAGGTTGGGCAAGGTAAATGCGCGGCGGTGCAAGGGACGGATGGCTCAGAATCCCAGAGCCCATCCGCCGCGGTGGACGAGGCCGGTGGTACCCGGACAGCGGCTGGTTTTACTTTGGATTCGTGGTGCAGCCGTCGAACGTGAACTTGAAGACGCCGATGCCCACCACTTCCATGTTCAGACTGCTCGGGATGGTGAGACCGTTGACCGGCTGGTACTCAACGCCTACCTTCATTTCTTGCGCCTGCCCTGGCGCGGCACCCGTGGGCTGAATGTGTGCCACAAACTTGTTGACCAGCAGGCCTTGCGGGGTGGGCGTGTAGGACGGAGAGAACTTGATCGACGTGCCGCTCACGACTACATTGAACTGTTCCAGTACCTGGTGGTCGTCAAAAACCTCGGTCAACTCTGTTCCGGCTTGTGCTGCGTGAATGGTGTGCACGGTTGCAGTGTGCGTAATCTCCAGGCCGTCAGCGGAATCAGGGACCACGGAGCCGTCCATGAACGGGCTCCAGAATTGCAGAAAGCCCTCAAGCGTTTGCTGGACCGACTGGTGTATTCCTTCAAGCAGGTCGTTGGAATTCTGGTCGAGCGGCTTGTCGGGGCTCGAAGCTGCCAACCAGTCGATGGTGGAACCGCCCTTCATGTGCGCATGCATGGTGATCTTGACTGTTTTGAGCAGATCGATGCGCGCATCGGCATCCTCGACAGCCGCGCCTTTGTTGGCGCTGACAAACAACGTGTGCCAGTCAGGATGCACGTCGCAGTCGAATCCAGTGAGGCCGGCCCTGGCGCTGGAATAGTAGAGCTTGCTGGTGCGGGCCAACCAATCATTTTCGGGATTCGGCTTAGTTGCCGGCGGGGCTGGTTGCGCAGGCTGGCCGGTCGCGGCAGGCGGGGTCTGGCCTGGCGCAGGGGCTTGCGCGCTAACCGCAGAGGCTGCCAGGGAGATTGCCAGCAGGGCGATCGTGAGGCGCACCGATGACGGGAAGGGAAGTCGATTCATGAAGTTGCCTGCTTTCCGAAAGGCGCCTCCTTTCCGGAGGGTTTCGGGTATTGTGCTTCTTTTCGACGGGATTCGGCAAGGCGAATGAACTGTCGGCACATGGTATGGTTGGCTCGGGTCAAATTTCAAGGAGGATTTGCCATGCATCTCCGTTTCCGCTGCCTCGTCTTCTTACTTGCCATTGCACTTCCATTAGCCGCGCAGGATCGGGCTGCCGGCTTGCAGACAGCCATTGCACGTGCCCGGCATTTGCAGCATGGGATCAATGCGTCGGAGTGGTTCGCGCAGTCGGCGAGCGACTACTCCGCCGCCCGCACTAACCGATACACGGACGCCAAGGACATAGCGCTCATGGCGCGGTTGGGTTTTGACCATGTACGCCTGAGCATCGATGCCGTTCCGCTGGAACAGTACCCGCGCGGGGCTGATGGGCTGAACGCGGATTTTGTTGGGCGGCTCGATCGAGCTGTGGACGCGATGCTGGCAGACGGACTGGCGGTCGAGGTCGATCTGCATCCCGAGGACAACTACAAGCAGCAGTTGCGGACGAGCGACTACGCAGTGGATCAGCTGACGATGTTATGGCGAAGGCTGGCTGCGCATTATGCGAACCGCGATCCGGAGCGTGTGTTCTTTGAGATTCTGAACGAGCCGGAGGTCAACGATGCTTATCGGTGGGCTGGGATCCAGGCGCGGGTGGCAGGCGCTATCCGCGAGGCTGCGCCACGCAACACAATCATTGCTACGGGGCCAAACTTCTCCGGCATTGCAGACCTGCTGACGATGTATCCGCTGGTGGATGGCAATGTGATTTACAACTTCCACTTCTATAATCCAACGGAGTTTACGCATCAGGGCGCGGCATGGGGGCCGGCGTGGTGGGTGTATACGCATGGCGTTCCTTATCCGGCGACGGAGAGCGCGATGCAGAATTTGTTGAAGCAGGTTCCTGATGCGGCTAATCGCTTTCAACTGGAGAGCTATTGGCTTGATCGCTGGGATGGGCGGCGCATTCGAATGATGATGGATGCGGCGGCGCAATGGGGGCATGAGAACAACGTGCCGCTGATCTGCAATGAATTCGGGGCTTACCGGAGCTTCTCCGATCCGGTATCGCGGGCGAATTGGATTCACGATGTGCGCACGGCGCTTGAGGCCGATGGGATTGGCTGGACGATGTGGGATTATCGCGGCGGCTTTGGGGTGGTGACCAAGCAGGATGGACAGCCGGCCCAGGTGGATGGCGCGGTGGTGGGGGCGCTGGGGTTGAAGGAGAAATAGCGGCGGGTTATAGCTCCCAGGTCTCAAAATCGCGACCTGGGGCACCCGGCTGGCTGAGGTTCTTGCTATCCCACCCTAACCGCAAAGGACGCGGTTAGGATGGGGCACCCGGTCGTTCAGGGAGTAGAAGGAGAAGGTGGATTCTGGTTAGCGGGTGGGTTGCTTTCCTGACTGAGGCTGGCAAGGAAGGCGGGCGAGAGGATGGCCGTAACTAAGACGCGGTCCTGCTTTTGCGTGACTTCGGCGGTTTTGAGCAGCTCTTTCAGTCCACTGTTGGCGGAGTTTTCGCCGAGAGGCTGGGTAAAGCCGCGGGCCAGCGTAACCAGTGTGGCGAGAGCCGCGGCCTGGCTTGCCGCTTTTTCCTCGCTGGGAGCGATTTCTTCGATTCGCAGGTGGAGCGAGCCGGTCCAGCGCAGACTGGCGATGATGGTGGAGTCCGACTCCAGCGGCAGCGACAGGCCGAAGACTTTGATGGCGCCGCTCTCAGAGAAGGGAAGGCCGATTTGACCGACACCCCAGGCCAGCGAAAGCAGCGGCACATCGTGGTAGTGCTGAGCCAGCAGAGAGGAGCCGGCAAAGGGCACTGCGGCGGTGCGATGGCGGTCGAGCATGGAGTGAATCTGCTCAGGGCTGGGCGTGTTGGAGACGCCGACCATGTCGTAGCCGATTTGCGTGACGCGCACGGTGCGGTCTTGAGAGGGAATGTTGTAGATGATGTGTCCGGCGTAAATTTCGTGCGAGGCGGCGTGGCTTTCAAGCCATGCGTTGAGGCGCTTGCCGGTCAGCTTGCCCACCAGCACCATGGAATAAGCTACGGGGCCGTTGGGACCGTTGGGGTCGGGCATGCGGTGGAGAGCGATGGCCACCTCGTCAAGATCGCGCTCCCAGTCGATGCCGGTGGCATCGACGAACTGCTGGTAGTCGGGGGCGCGATCGGGTGCCTTCAGGTCCTTGAAGTGGGTGAAGGTTCTGACGGGTTTGAGATTGAAGTAGATGATGCCGTCGGACTCAGGGAGGAGGCGGGCGGCCTCAGGCGGGGCCTTGGAGCGCAGGAAGATGGCCACGGTCAGCATTAGCAGGACTGCTGCGACGATAAGAAGCGTTCTGCGGGTGCGTCGGTTCATGTGGTGCCGTCAGATTTACCGTATCACCTCCGATCAGGACCGGGGACGCACGTGGTTGCAGCTCGTAGAACTACTGCGCTGCCGGTTGTACTGGCTGCACAGGGGCCTGCTCCAGTTCGGCGTTGAGGTGAACCGTTCCGCCGGATACGTTAAGGGCTTTTGTCCAGTCCGCGAAACCCTTCTTTTTGACGACAATCTGATGGCTGCCGGAAGCGATAGAAACTGTCGAGGGCGTGTTGCCGACAAACGCACTGTCGATTTCTATGTCCGCGCCGGGCGGGGTAGAGTCGATAACGAGCGAGGCCTGAGCGGTGGCGGATGGAGCAGAGGGCGCAGAGGGCGGAGGGGCGGGTACGAAGTTGGCCATGTTCAGGTGCATGTCGCCTTCGACAAAAGCGGTGATCACTGTGCCTGCGGGGATCGTAATATCCTTGCCGTGGATGAAGAGGAACAGCGGTGCGGCAGGAAAGAAAACAATGGCCGTAGCCACCATGGCACCGGTCATTGCTCCAACGTGACCGCCGCCCTTGTTCTCCTGCGTCGCTCGTAATGCGACTTTCTCCTGATCTTTGAGCCGGGCATAACTGATTGAGATGTCGAGCTTACCGGCGCGGCCCATGCTTTTCTTGTGTTCGGCTGCGGTTACAGTGGCAATCGCGGATGCTCCTTTGGGAAGGACAATTACGTGATTGACGCTAATATCTTCAACAACCTCAAAGGGGATTTCTTGTCCCACTTTCGTATCTGCTGAGGAGATTGTCTGGCTGAGACGCAGCTTCACAGGGGTGCCGTCGAGCAGCGTGTCGGGAGGAGGCGGTTGGGTGGTTGCGAAGTTTGTCGCAGGACTGGTCGGCGCCTCCACTGGAGTTGACTTTTGTTCCCCGGAAGTAACTGGAGCGGGCGGCGGTTGTTGCGCTGCAACCAGCGAACAAATTACCAGAAATACAAGTGCGGTAAGACTTTTGCGCATTCAGCTTCCCCCTTAGGTTCAGAACCGTTAAGGATCTATCGGGGAAGCGAGTCCATCATGCACCTGAGGGCCAGGTTTCGCAAGTGAGTGTTCGCGCAAAGAGACTACAACTTGAGTGGCAAGACTCCAGGTGGGAAGAGCGAACTTGCTCAGATCTGTTCCCTGCGAGGGTCCCCAGCGAGCGGCTAGTGTCCTGAGTCAGAAATTCGTTGAAGAAGCTAGCGGTGAAGACGCAGGTCCTTCGACTACGTTTGTCGCAAAGAACGCGCCAAACTTCGCTCAGGATGACAGCGTTTCTTGTTTAGCGAATCTTAGACTCAGGACACTGGTGCCATACATAAAAATGCCCGCCGCGTGGAAGGGCGCGGAGGGCATTTTGGGTTGAGCGGCGGCTCTACTGCGTTACGGATTTGACGGCATCCCCGGTTTTGAAGTCGGTGCCGGAGACGGGCGTGCAGACCGCGGAAGAATCATCGACATCGGTAGCCTTTACAACGCCAATGTTGGTGGTGAGGCGGCGAATGACGGCGCCTGTGGCTGGGTCCTTGATCTCCTTGGTGACGCGCATGACCGTCAGCTGGTCGCCGACTTTGACGCCGGCCCTGGCACCCACGTTGAGGACGATCTGACCGCCATCGACTGCCGCGACAAGGCCTTCGACGGTGATGGTGCGGACGGCAACCTTGGAGGTGTCGGTCAAAAGATCCTTGACGAGCGTGTCGACGGCGATCTTGGTGGCTTCACCAATGATGGTGTTCTGGAAATCGCTGCTGCCGAAGTCGGCGTTGCCGGCTCCAAAGCCGTGCCAGTTGCCGCCGCCGCCGGTCATGGAGGTACTTGAGCGGCTTGACTGGCCTTTACCCTCAGCCACCGCGAGAATCTCGCCTGTATCGACGTTGACCAGGCGGGCGTCAATGCCGACGTTGGCCTTGGAATTGGAATGGCCGAAGCCTCCGAGGCCATACCCGCCCCAGTTGCCGCCGGCACCGCCCAGGCCGGTCTTCTTGGTCTCATTGCCGAACTCGGTGATGCTGCCGATCAGGATTGCGTCGACTCCGAGCAGCTTGCCGAGTTTGGCGGCGCTGGTGGGATCGGCGCGATTGGAGCTGGAGAAGTTCTGCTCGGTCATGATCTTGTCGAGGGCCTTGCGCTCAATGATCGAGAAACTGCCGTCTTTGACCAGGTCGGTCACGAGCAAGTCGGCGATGCCCTTGCCGATGTCGACGTCGGAGCCAAAGATTGCGGCGGAGTAGGTATGCACGGTGGCGTAGTCAAAATCGAGGACCGCGATGCGGGGTCGGCGCGGTGCGGCGTTCTGGGCATTGGAGGGGCGTTGGGCAACGCCGGCAACGAAGACCAGCAGAATTGCCATGATCAAAAGGAATCTCTTGTGTGTCATAGGTCATCCTTCGAAGCGAAATCGGGCTGGAAACAGGTTTGCCTTCTTCTCTCGTTCTGTCAAGGTAAATCAGCGAGGGGAGAGAAGTTGCGGGGCTCGGAGTGTGCGCAGAAATAGCTCGAATCGGTAAGCCTCGGGGTTTGCTCCGCATGAGCGGGTGTGCTAACCTTGATTTTTGTGCCGCAGTATGTCCAGAGTAGGAGTGTGTCTGTGCGTGGTGCGGTGTAGTTTCAGGATTTCCGGTTGGATTTCTGATGTGGAAGGGCTGGCGTAGCTCAGCTGGTAGAGCATCTGATTTGTAATCAGAGGGTCGGGGGTTCAAATCCCTTCGCCAGCTCCACTTTAGGAACCAGAGAACGGATTCTGGAACAGTAAGAAATTGACCGGCGTGCAAGGTATTTTGAGAGCGCCGGACCTGTCCTCCGCGGCGATCCCACTGAGGTGCATGCTCAGAAATGCCGGAGACTCTCCGGGCGGGGCTTAATGCGCTGAAGCGGGTCAAAAAAGGGAAGGCAGCCGGGTTGGGCACAGGTGGCCGAGCGGTTAATGGCAGCAGACTGTAAATCTGCCGCTCCTTGGAGCTACGGAGGTTCGAATCCTCCCCTGTGCACCACGAATCAGAGGGACTGGAATGCGCGAAGGGTCGCAACCGGAAGCGCGAACGGGTACGGATCGGGAGAGCCTGAAGCGAAGCGGCTCCGATTTGGACAAGCGGTATCCGGTGGCCCTTGTGTTGTACGCGGCTTTGGCCGTGCTGGTTTGGTTCACCATGGATGCAGGCAAGGTCATGGTGATGGGCAAGCCGGTGGAGATGCGGTGGATTCCGCTGATCATCATCGGTGGGTTGGCATTGCGGACGGTTTTAGCTCGCTCGGCGGAGAGGATTCGGCGGGGCGGGGAGAAAGACAGCTTATAGCTGAAAAGCTGGAAGCTGCGGTTTTGAGGGCTGATGTAGCTCAGTTGNNTCAAACCCGGTCATCAGCTCCAGAAGTACGAGTGCACAGAGGGCAGTGCAAAGTGGACAGGCGCCGGAAGGCGTTCAAACTGATCACTGGTCACTGGCCACTGTCCACTGTTTTCAGGCGGGAGTAACTCAGNNCCGTCTCCCGCTCCAAGGTTTGAAACGCGGATGGGCTGATGAGGCGAGAGGTAGCAGACGATGTTTGAGCAGGCGGCGATAGCGGTCCAGGATGAGCAGGGATTTGCGCGGCTTCACGCGCTGATTGACGCAGCATTCGACGGACGGGACGTGGAAGTCTTCTTGAATCGTGTTGCAAAGGNNTTTTGAAGCGCGGATTGCTGGGCAAAGAGGCACCGGGATTTTACGAGGTGCTGCCGGTATCGGACCAGGGATTGACGCGCGAGCGCTACCTGCGGCTGGTGGAAGCAGTGCCGCTGGAGCTTCGGCAGAGGTACTTGAAGGTGTACGCGTATTACTGAGCTTTTGGCGTTCAGTTTTCCGCTCATACATGGGCAGATTGAGCAGATGAGGAAAGCGTGGGCACGGTTGAGCTAGAAGCCAGCGGATGGCAGAATTTTTCCGGCAGGATTTGGCCGGGTGAAAGAAAAAAGTCTAAAGGAAGGGACTGAAAGGGTATGGCGAAGGAAAAATTTGAT
>PKXI01000298.1 GCA_003133425.1 Acidobacteriaceae bacterium | reverse complement strand
AACTGTAGAAGATGAGCTTGAGGGGCACCCGGCTTTTGCCCGCATTCCAATTAGGGATCGAGACTTCAGCTTCAAGACTATCGGGTGATTTAAATCACATCGTGAAAATAGAAAAAATGGGAATATTCCCGCATGCGAGTCAACATCATCACTCAACCATTCGGCCGCCCCAAGGCAAGGAAGGGGAAGATTCCACTCTCACTGACGATCCGCCCCGCTTGCGGCGTGCCCGGCGATTACCAGTTTCCAACCGACAGCGAGGCGCTGATGCAATTGCTTCGGCAAAAGACGAACCTGCCTTCTTCCGCCCTGGCGCGGTTTGAAGGCAAGCTGTGCGCCCCAAAGAGCGCGCAGTTGTTGGGAGTGGAACTGAGCGAAAGCGTGCTTACGGACATCGGCTACTTTATCGACTAGGGCATTTTCGATTCAAGCATTAACAGAAATTCGGGTGCCCCATCCTTTCCGCGCTCTTTGCGGAAGGGTGGGAGACCACAGAAGCCCATCTCGACCGTAAAGATTCAGGCCGAAAACGCGCTAGCCGATAAGCTGAGCGTGCCTTGCGGCCATTGCAGCACACTGCCATTCGCGCAGCGCTCTACTTTTTGGGGGCGTAGGGTCCGACTTCCGGTTTGCCCTGGGTGTTTTTCAGCGGCCCGAGTTCGTCGGTGACGCCTCGGTCGATGATTGCGGTCTCACGGCCGTTCTGGAAGCAGCTGAAGTCCGGCCGGCCGAACCATGCAAAGGGACCACACAACCGCTTGCCTGCGCCAAGTGCCGCGTCGTGAACGATGTTGACCAGGCGCTCGTAGTCGGGCGTGCCTTCAGCGTAACCGGAGAAGTTTCCCAGGTCTCCGCTGGCTGCGAAAATCGCAGTGACGCCAGGAATGGCGGCGATCTGGGGTGCGTCCTTCACTCCATCGAGCGTCTCAATCATCTCGATGAGCACGACGTTCTTGTTGATGGTGTTGCGATAGCCGCCGGGAACGCTGCCCCACACATCGGGTTCGAAGGCCTGGCCACCTCCAAGACTGCGCTTGCCGAGCGGCGGGAACATGGTCCAATCGCGCGCGGCAACACCTTCGGCAATCGAGCGGACAGTGGGAACAATAATGACCAGCGCGCCCAGATCCATTGCATGCTGAATCTCGCGTTCGTCGGTATAGGCAACGCGCACGCCGGGCACTGCTTTGGCGTGCGGGCACGCCTTCCACATGCGGCCGACTGCTTCCCAATCCCGCTGGTTGTGCTGCATCTCAGTCCAGATGAAGTCGTAGCCGGAATTGGCCATGGCGCAATAAGTTTCCGGAGTGTCGGTACTGAAGACCGTGCCGCCGGTGACCGTCTCGCCCTTCATCATCTTGATCATTACCGGATTCCAGATTCCGGCATCATGGGCGTCAAATGCGGGGCCGTATTTCCAATGAGCAGGATCGAGCGGGCCCTGGTTGACGGCGCCGGGGGGCGGTGTGGTCATTTGGCCGGAGACCTGGCCGGCGGGCACGGCGAGCGGGAACTTGGTTCCGCTGGCAGCCAGGGCCTTGGTCTGGGGAGCTGCGGTGGGAAACGGATTCTGGGCCTGCGCCTGGAAAGCCATCAGGCAGATGAACAATCCCGGCACTGCTGCAAGTACCACTCTCCCTCTGAATCGAACCATTACGAACTCCTCCTCGTGTTATCACGGGACCGGCATCGCTACGTAGCAACGCAGGCAGAACACTCGCGTGCTCTTGAAATGTCAGGGATTCGCTTCGTGCGCAAAGCCCCGGATAAAGATAAGCCATGCGGGGGCAAGCGGGATAGGGGGGAGGCGAGAGTTGGAACACACCGCCGGCCTGAAGGCGCACGTCTCTACTTCGGTTTTTCAGGTTTTGGATCCGGATTCAGTGCTTTGCCCACATGCCTGGCGGAGGTGCCAAGCGCATGTTTGGTTGCGTTGTAGGTTTTTTGAAGGGCGTTGCCGGTATTGTCCGTCGTAACTGAAATTGCCGCACCCGTTGATGTTCCTGCTTTGGAGAGCGATGACGTGGTGTGGCTGGCGCCACCGGCAATCGATTGCTCGGTGACGCTGCTGTTGGCAATGATTCCCTGGGCGGGATGGCGCCCTGGGTTGAACCATGCTATGTCCGTATCTCGCATCTGGTTGAGGCGAGCAAGGGGCTCAGGCGGGAAGTTGGTGTTGGACATTTTTTCGATGAGCGGCCATTCCGCGGATGCGATAAACACGGAACCGTTCATGGGATGACCGGTTTCACCGAGATTGATAATTTTGCCGGGCGGAAGGGTCACCATATCGACGCATTTGTCTGCGCCGCATCCGGCCTGGCAGAGCTTCTCATTCAAATAGGAAGCGTGCTTGCCCGGCGAGATAAAAACCCTGGCGCCGCTGTCCTCGGCATGGAGGGTTGAGGCACGCGTGATTTGGCTTACGTCGCATACCGTCTTCTCGTGGGCTGCGGCATACCAATACGCTGCCTTCCATTTTGCGGAATCGAGATTGCGGTCGGATGCGGTGACCAATACAGCCACGTGCTCCGCGTCGAGAGGATGCCCGTGAGGCCCGCAGTCGCGCGCCCAGAGATGGTAATAGTGAATCTCGGCAGCGGGCAGTTTGCTGCTTGAAGACCTGGCGGGAAATACCTGGCCGTAGATAGTTCCGTCTGCGGTTTGCACGGTGGGGGTCTTGAGATTCGGCGCAAACTCCGCGGGCAACTGTGAGCAGTCGTGCCTGCCGACCACGAACGTGGGGGCGAACTGAATCAAGAGAGCGTGCTCGAGGGCATCGCTCATGCCGTCGTGGTCGGAATCGCCGGGGAATTGCGCATTCTGCTCTGGCTCTTGCGCAGTAGCGTTGCACAATACCGTGGCCGCAAGAAATGCGGCGAGAAGAAGCGAGAAAGCGGAGCGCCTGTGGGTTCTGATTTGCGTCTTTTGACCACCTATCTGCCAAAGACAGTTTACCCCCGACGTGCAGAAAGGGGGGATGAGCCTGCAGGCGGCCTTAATTCGACCTTTCAACAAGAGAACGGGTGCCCCGGATCTGCTTACCAACCAGACCTGTGGCACCCGGTTACTTCAAGATTGGCGCGCGCGCTACGCGATTACATCGAGATGCTGACCGCAATTCCGATACCTGGATACCTGCGGTTGTACATGTAGTAGCCGTCGTTTCCGTAATTGATGTAGACATCGTCGTTGTCGTACCAGTCATTCGACCAGTTTCCCGGCCATGGGTCGAGAAGCGTAATCCAATAACCCTGGTACTGGAAGCGCGGGAATCCACCATAGACCATGAAGGGGAGACCGTAGATTCGGAAGTAATGCTGTGATCCGAAGTAACTACGATACCGGTCGTCAGGGATACGGTAGCCGTTGTAGCCGCCGCGCTGTTGCCAACTGCGGTGATCGGACTGCCAGCTCCCAGCGCGATGACTTTGAAACGTGGTCTGCTCAACACGCTGCTGCTCTTGAGTGCGCTGAGGGCGCTGTTGCTGTTGGGCACGTTGCTGTTGTTGGTTGTTCTGGTCCTGCTTCTGTTGCTGTTGCTGCTTGCCCTGGTTCTGTGGCTGCTGATCGTGCTGTTGTGCAGGCTTGGCTTGGTCGTTCGCCTTTTGCTGTTGCTTGGGTTGGTCTTTCTTGTCGCCTTGCTTGTCATTCTGCGCGAAAACGGGAACAGCTATTCCAAGCATCAATGACAAGACGGCTGAGGTGATAATTAGGGTCGGTTTCATACTCGTTCCCTCGACTTACGTTTATTAACTTCCGCTTGCTCTGGCGCAAGCTTCCTGCTGTCAATATGACTGGGCTTCCGGAGGCTTCACGCGATACGGCCGGATTCACCGGCGGCTTTCCCCGCACATGCGCCTACTGTACTCAATTCGCTGGCAAGTATCGTCTTGACCCAGGCTCGAGTCTGTATTGTTTTGCTCAACCTTGAAGGAGCGCTCCGGCAGGGGTCGCCCACACTTATATCGCCGGAGCCAATGCTCGTTATCTGATTGTTCTCACACCGCGGCTGCGCGCGCTGAATGCCGCGCTTCAGGCCGATCGCGACCGGGCGCATCAAAGCGATATCTATCGACGGTTCGATTCCGAGCTGCTGGAGTAGAAGCCGTGGACAATATTTTTCTTGAACGCTACTTCAGCTCTCTGACCCAGATATTTCTGTAGCTGATGGGCTCGCTTTTGTCGCCGTGCGCCTGCAACTTGATGGGTGCACGGTCGTATTTCTTGTAGAACGGAGTGCCCCTGTACAGCGTTTGCCCCTTCAACTCAAAGTGATTCTGAACCAGCACGCCGTTGAAGAACACCGTGACATAAGCCGGAGTTTTCAGCGAGCCATCGTCGTTGAACGTGGGCGCGGTCCAAGCCACGTCGTAGGTCTGCCATTCGCCGGGCTTGCGATTTGCATTTACCAGCGGAGGGCTCTGCTTGTAGATGGAGCCGGCCTGTCCGTTGACGTAGGTCGGGTTGTTGTAGGAATCAAGAACCTGCAACTCGTAGCCGTCATCGCCGGGTCCGGTGGAGGCTAGAAACACGCCGCTGTTGCCGCGCGCCTGGCTGCTGCCGGTAATGTTCTCCGGAATCTTCCACTCAACGTGGAGCTGGAAGTCCTTGAACGTCCTTTTGGTTTGGATGTTTCCAACACCGGACGCCTTCCTGACGGTTAAGATACCGCCTTCAACGACCCAACGTGCCGGTGACTGGTCCTGGGCGGAAACCCAACCGTCAAGATCGGTGCCGTTAAACAGGATGATTGCGTCGGACGGAGGCGCAGCGTCGGTAGCGCCTGGTGTTACGACCGCAGGCACCGGCGTCCACACTTCTGTGTCCTCCGGTTTAGGCTGTGCGGGCTGTTGGGCGAAAAGAGGAACGGCCAGGGCAAGGATGGAGGCGAAGGCCAGGAGATTCGAATTCCGGGTAGGTTTCATTTGCAAACACGATACACCGCTTGGGTTGGATGTGGGCAGGGCGCAGTGAAAAATGGCCGGCTGGCTTCGTGGAGTTGCGGAAGGCCGATTGCATTCCGTGGGTATCGCCGGAGAAAACTGAGACTGGTTCACAACTCTTGCTCCTGCTCACGCGCCTGCAAGGTTCCGAATATCTTTCGTCTCCAGAATCCGCTTCTCGTAACCGTGCTTTGCCACGGTCAGCATTGCCAGGCCGATGTCGCGCGTGGAAAGCACCAGATTGGGCAGAATCCAGCGCAGCGGCGGCAGCAACGGCTTCATCAAGGCGTAGCCGATTCGATAAGACGGTGTCTTCGACTGGATGCCGTCGAGCGGCTGGATGATGCCAGGGCGAAACATGTAGCCCGCGAGCGGAAGGCGGAGGAGCGCATTTTCCGTGCGGCCTTTGACGCGCGCCCACATGATGTGGCCCTGCTCCGTGCTGTCGGTGCCAGCGCCGGAAACATAGATGAAGGTCATGCCGGGATTGAGGCGGCTCAGCGTTTGGGCGGCGGCCAGCGTGAGGTCGTAAGTGATCCGCTGGTAGTCTGCTTCTTTCATTCCGCTTGACGAGACCCCGAGCGAGAAAAAGCAGGCGTCGAAGCCGGTGAGTTCGCCTTCGATCGCCGAAAGATCTGCCAGATCGCGGTGGACGATTTCCCGAAGCCTGGGTCCGCGCAGGTCGGAATTCTGTTCGGCGGCGGGGCTTCGGCCCACGGTGAACACCAGCGCCACGTCAGGGTCCCGAAGGCACTCGCGCAGAACTCCCTGGCCCACCATGCCCGACGCGCCAAAGATCAGTACTTTCATTGCTTTATCCCGCTTTCCCAGCCAGCGCCGGCGAATGCCTGGCCACGCTGAACTGAACCTGTATTTGATGCCAGCATACGCGTGGAGGGCGCAGGGGATGGGTTGAGCAGGCCGCGGAAAGACCCGCTGCTTTTGACCATGCGAAAAGAGAGCCTCGCCGGCGCTCCTCTCTGAAAGCAGTGCCGCTTATCCCCCGATGGGAAAGCAAAGTATTGAAACCACAGCAGCTTTTGGGTCTAGAGCCTGACGCTTTTCCACCATCTGGCGGCGCGGTTAAAGGCGCGGCCATGCAAGACAAATCTCACAGTCCAATAGGGTCTTTCTTCAGCGATCAGGACTCCCCGCCGCAGGTAGGACCATTGTGCGCACGGCAATTCAGGGGACTGGAAAGACGCGCCCCTCTCAAACCGCATCAAAATAAGTGAACTTATGCGAGCCAACTGCCGACGATCGCCATTGCGCCCGCTATCCCCTGCTGGCTTACAATTGTTCGGGTCCTCATTCTGGGAAGTATTACGATCCTACAAATTTGGGCGAAGGTACTCTTTCATCATGCGGGAGGGGGCGAAACCTTTGAGTAAATTGCTTCGTCCCTACAGAGGTAGGCGGACTGTTTGACTTTAATCGAGTCCTGGCCGCATTTGTGCCTCTTTTTGCTTGCGCATCGACTCAACAGAACAAACGACGGGAATCGACACAATGTCTATCGAAACCACTCAGGAATCCCAGCCATCGGGAATTGACAGTCACGCGGAGCCACGCGCCCACAAGAGAACCTGGATTCGCATCATCGTATACCTGGCTCTAGCAGGGTTATTGGGGTTCATCGCATGGCGGATTTACCAGAACCAGGAGCAGGCCAAGGCCACCACCGCGAGCCAGGCCCAGGCGCTTCTGAATCGGCCGGTCCCAGTGCAGGTAGTTCCTGTTGCGCAGAGGCCGATGCCGATTTATCTGACGGCGCTCGGCACGGTAACACCCTACATGTCTGTGACCGTGAAGGCGCGGGTGAACGGTCAGTTGGAGCCGGTGAAATTTACAGAGGGCCAGGAGGTGCGGCAGGGACAGACCATCATGCAGATCGATCCCAGGCCCTACCAGGCCGCACTGGACCAGGCGAAAGGTACGCTGGCTCACGATGAGGCCCTGCTGAAGGACGCCCAGACCCAATATGGCCGCTACAAGGCGCTTTTCGAAGCAGGCGTGGTCTCAAAAGAGACGATGGAAACCGATGAGGCTACACAGGGCCAGTATCTAGGCGCCATCCAATCCGATAAGGCATCCATCGAGACCGCACAGTTGCAACTGAACTGGTGTTCCATTCAGTCGCCCATCAATGGCCGCATCGGATTGCGCCTTGTCGACCCCGGCAACATCATCACGGCCAACACCACCAACTTGGTGATCATTAACCAGTTCCGGCCCATCGCCGTCTACTTTACGCTGCCTGAAAATCAGCTTCCCCAAGTGCTTGCGAAGCTGGCCGCGGACAAGCGCTTGCCGGTGGATGCGTACGATCACGACAACCTGAAAAAGCTGGCGACAGGACTGCTGCTGACGGCTGATAACCAGATCGACACGACGACCGGCACGGCCAAGCTAAAAGCGGTCTTCAACAACCAGGACGAGGGGTTGTTTCCGAATCAGTTTGTGAATATCCGCCTGGTGATGGAAGACCGGCCGAGTGCGCTTGTTGTTCCTTCGGCGGCGATCCAGAACGGGTTGCAAGGATCGTTTGTGTGGACCGTTGATACCGACGCGAAGGGCGCCACAACCGCCAAGATACAACCCGTGAAGATAGCGCTTGCGCAAGGCCAGGTGACCATTCTGGATAGCGGGATTGAGGCCGGCCAGAAAGTGGTTGTGGACGGCGCGGACCGGTTGCGCCAGGGCGCGCCCGTGGTGGCGACCCAGGCGCGGCAAGCTGGAGCAGGGCAAGGGGCGCGAAATGCTGGCGGTCAGGCACCGGCCAGCGACAACGGCCCGCTGACAGGGAAACACCCGCATAAGGAGCAGCAGTGAGCCTAAGTCCCTCCCGGCCATTCATTCTGCGTCCGGTCGCGACCTCGCTGCTGATGGCGGCTATTCTGCTTGCCGGCGGTGTCGGCTACCAGCAGTTGCCGGTATCTGCGTTGCCCCAGGTGGACTACCCGATCATCCAGGTTCTTACGTTTTATCCCGGAGCGGGGCCTGAGGTGATGGCCTCATCGGTGACGGCGCCGCTGGAACGGCAGTTCGGCCAGATGCCGGGGCTGAAGCAGATGACTTCAGTGAGTTCGGGCGGCGGCTCGGTGATTACGCTCGAATTCAACCTGGACGAGAACATCGATGTAGCCGAGCAGGAAGTGCAGGCAGCCATCAATGCGGGCAACAGCTTTCTGCCCACCGACCTGCCCAATCCACCCATTTACAGCAAGGTGAACCCGGCCGACGCGCCAATTATGACGCTGTCACTGACCTCCGATTCCTTGCCGCTGGACAAGATTGAAGACGCGGCCGACACCAACCTGGCACAGAAGATTTCGCAGGTTACGGGCGTGGGTATGGTGTCGATTGCCGGCGGACAGAAGCCGTCGGTGCGGATCCAGGCCAACCCAACGCAGTTGGCCTCCTACAACCTGAGCCTCGAGGATCTGCGAACGGCGATAGCGGCGTCGAACGTGGATCAGGCCAAGGGGACACTCAACGGAAATCGCCAGTCCTATACGATTGGCGCCAACGACCAACTGCTTACGAGCTCGGACTACAAACCGGTAGTGATTGCCTACAGGAATGGCGCTCCGGTGCGGGCCTCCGATGTTGCGACCATTGTGGACGCAGCGGAGAACAACCAGCAGGCTGCCTGGGCGGGCCGCACGCCCGCGGTGATTGTGAACATCCAACGGCAGCCGGGGGCCAACATCATTGCGGTTGTGGACCGCATCCACAAGCTGCTGCCGCAGTTGCAGACAAGCATGCCCGCCGCAATCCAGGTGGCGGTGCTGACCGACCGCACCATGACCATCCGCGCCTCGGTAAGGGACGTGGAGTTTGAATTGATGCTCACCATCGCGCTGGTGGTGGCGGTCATCTTTCTTTTCCTGCGGAACCTGGCGGCGACCATCATCCCCTCTATCTCGGTGCCTCTGTCGATTGTGGGCACCTTCGGCGTGATGTATCTGTTGGGCTACTCGCTGAACAACCTGACACTGATGGCGCTGACGATCTCCACTGGCTTTGTAGTGGACGACGCGATCGTGATGATCGAGAACATCTCGCGCTTTATTGAAGAGGGCATGAGCCCGATGCAGGCGGCGCTGAAGGGAAGCGAACAGATCGGCTTCACCATCATGTCGCTGACTGTGTCGCTGATTGCGGTGCTGATTCCACTGTTGTTCATGAGCGATGTGGTGGGGCGGCTGTTCCGCGAGTTCGCGATCACGCTGGCTGTCACCATTCTTGTCTCCGCGGTGGTCTCGCTGACGCTCACGCCGATGATGTGCTCACGGATTCTGCAGGACAAGGCAACCGCGAATCAGACCCGTTTCTACTATTGGTCGGAGAAAGTGTTCAACTCCATCATCGCCGCGTATGGGCGCGCGCTGAAGGTGATTTTGCGGCATCGATTCGCCACTCTGATGGTGACCATTTCGACGTTTGTAGCCACCGTGCTTTTGTTCATCGTGATTCCCAAGGGCTTTTTCCCGGTGCAGGACACGGGCGTGATTCTGGGCATCTCAGAAGCGCCGCAGACGGTGAGCTTTACCAACATGGCACAGCGGCAGCAAAAGCTTGTTGATGTGGTTATTCAGGATCCGGCGGTGGATAACGTATCTTCGTTCATCGGCGTAGACGGGACCAACACCACGCTCAACTCGGGACGCATCCAGATCACGTTGAAGCCGCTGGATGTGCGCAAGGTCTCAGCAACCGAAGTGATCCGTCGGCTGCAGGGCAAGGTAAACGAGGTGGAAGGCATTCAGCTTTTCTTGCAGCCGCTTCAGGACCTGACGGTTGAAGATCGCGTGAGCCGCACGCAGTTTCAGTACGCGCTGGAAGACCCTAACCAGACCGAACTGGCGACCTACACGCGCAAGCTGGTGACGGAACTGAGCAAAGAGGGCGTGGTCACCGATGTTGCCAGTGACTTGCAGGATGAGGGGCTGGCGGCGCAGCTGGTGATCGATCGCGACACCGCGGCCCGCCTGGGCATTGCGATGGCGGATGTGGACAACACGCTCTACGATGCCTTTGGCCAGCGCCAGGTGTCCACGATGTTCACCCAACTGAATCAGTACCACGTGGTGATGGAGGTCGGGAAGGACTTCCAGACCGATCCTGGAACCCTCAACAATCTCTACGTGAAGTCGGGGAATGGCACGCAGGTTCCGCTGAGTATGCTGGCCCACTGGGAACAGTCGCACTCACAATTGTCCATCGGCCATCAGGACCAGTTCCCGTCTACCGTAGTGAGCTTCAACCTGGCGCCGGGAAAGGCCCTGGGGGACGCAGTCAAAGCTGTGAATCGTGTCGAGCAGCGCATCCAGATGCCGGCGAGCATCAACGCCAGCTTCGAGGGCACGGCAGCCGCATTCCAGACGTCGCTGGCCAATGAACCGCTTCTGATTCTGGCGGCGCTCATTACTGTTTATATTGTGCTGGGCGTGCTCTACGAGAGCTATGTTCACCCCATCACCATCATCTCTACCCTTCCCTCCGCGGGTGTGGGCGCGCTGCTGGCGCTGCTGATCACGCGGGTCGAGTTCAGCGTGATTGCACTCATCGGCATCATTTTGCTGATCGGCATTGTGCAGAAGAACGCCATTATGATGATCGATTTTGCGCTGCAAGCGGAGCGCGATGAAGGAAAGGTCGCGGAGGACGCGATTTTCCAGGCCTGCCTCCTGCGGTTCAGGCCCATCATCATGACCACGATGGCTGCCCTGCTGGGCGGTTTGCCGCTGGCACTGGGTGGCGGCGTAGGCGCCGAGTTGCGCATGCCCCTGGGCATCACCATTGTCGGCGGCCTGATCATGTCGCAGATGCTTACGCTGTTTACCACGCCGGTGGTTTATATCTACTTTGACATGCTGGCGCAGCGGCTCAAGCCGAAGGATCTGAGTGTCGGCCGTGAACATGAACCGGCAAGTGCGGATTAGGAGGCCTATCGATGCATCTTTCCGCACCCTTCATCAAGCGCCCGGTAGCTACCTCGCTGCTGAGTATCGCGCTGTTATTGGCCGGCTCCGTGGCTTACACAGTGTTGCCTGTAGCATCGCTGCCAGACGTGGACATGCCGGTCATCGGCGTGGGCGCGGGGTTGCCTGGCGCCAGCCCGGAGACGATGGCATCGGCCGTCGCCACACCGCTGGAGCGGCAGTTCGGGCGCATTGCGGGCGTGAACCAGATGACGTCGTCCAGTTCGCTGGGGTCGGCCTCGGTGACGATGCAATTCGACATCAACCGCGACATCAACGCGGCGGCACGCGACGTGCAGGCGGCCATCAATGCGGCGCGAAGCCAATTGCCTTCCTATCTACCGCAGAATCCGAGCTATCGCAAGGCCAATCCCGCCGATGCGCCCATCCTCATCCTTACGCTGACTTCGGATGTGGTGCCAAAGCAGCAGATCTACGACATGGCCGATTCAATCCTGGCGCAAAAGATGTCGCAGATCCAGGGCGTGGGACAGGTGTTCGTAGGCGGAAGTTCCAGCCCCGCCGTGCGTGTTGAGCTGAATCCGATGCAGTTGGCCAACAATGGCATCGGGCTGGAAGCCGTGCGCACGGCGCTGGCGGCAGCTAACGCCAACCGGCCCAAAGGCGCATTCCAGGACGCGCAAAACCGCTGGGCTATTTACGACAACGACCAGATCTTCAAGGCCGAGGATTATGCGCCGATCATTGCCGGGTATAACAACCAAACCGGCGCACCGGTGCGCATTGAAGACCTGGGCACTGTGACTGACAGCGTTTCCAACATTCTGAACGCAGGGGTTGCAGGCATCAACCCCATCAGTGGGCCACCGGGCGAACTCAAGAGCGCAGTGCTGCTAGTGGTTTTCAAGATTCCCGGCGCCAATGTGATTTCGACCGTGGACAACGTGATGGCCGAGCTGCCGCATTTGCAGGCAGACATCCCGCCGACCATTCAGATCAACGTGGCAGTTGATCGCACCACGACGATCCGAGCCAGCGTGCACGACGTGACGGTGTCACTCATCATCAGCGTCTTGCTGGTGGTGCTGGTTGTCTTCATGTTTCTGCGCGAGGTGTGGGCCACCATCATTCCTTCGGTGGCGGTTCCGCTTTCGCTTGTGGCAACCTTCGGCGTAATGTACCTGGCGGGCTATACCATCGACAATCTTTCGCTCATGGCGCTGACCGTGGCTACGGGGTTTGTGGTGGATGACGCGATCGTGGTGATCGAAAACATCACGCGCTACCTCGAAATGGGCATGAAGCCTTACGAGGCAGCCATGAAGGGCTCAAAGGAGATCGGCTTCACGGTGCTCTCGATGAGCACCTCACTGATCGCGGTCTTTACGCCCATCCTGCTGATGGGTGGAATCGTGGGCAGGCTGTTCCGCGAGTTTGCGGTCACCCTGTCGGTGGCCATCGCCATCTCGCTGCTGGTTTCATTAACCACTACGCCGATGCTTTGCGCCCGCTTTCTCAAGTCGCGCGACGAAAGCCACCACGGCCCCATTTACCGGTTCAGCGAAAACGCCTTCCAGCGGCTTCACCACGAATACGACTCAGCCCTGCGCTGGGTCCTGCGTCACCAATGGCCGGTTCTGGGCATCGCGGTGGGCTCCGCATTTCTGACTGTCTACCTTTTCATCATCGTGCCCAAGGGCTTTTTCCCGCAGCAGGATACGGGACGCATGGGCGGCCGGACCATGGCTGCGCAGGACATCAGCTTCGATGCAATGCAGGTGAAGCAACGTCAACTGGCCCAGATGACGCTGGAAGATCCAGCCATCCTGTCGGTGACAGCCTTTGTGGGCGGTGGCGGCCCCGGTGGCGGCAGCAGCAATGTAGGCAACATGTTCATCTCGCTCAAACCGCTCCAGGACCGGCCCGGGCGCGTTTCCGCTGACCAGGTGGTGAACCGGCTGCGCCGCAAGCTGACCAGCGTTCCAGGCGCAACTCTGTTTCTACAGGCGCAGCAGGATATTCAGATTGGCGGCCGTGGAGGCGCTTCCCAATACCAGTACACGCTCTCGGATGAAGACCTGAAGGAGCTGAATACATGGGCTCCGCAACTGCAGAGTCGCATGAGAGCGATGCCGGAGTTGCGCGATGTCTCCACCGACCAGCAGGACCAGGGTCTGGCCACCAACCTGGTGATCGACCGCGATACCGCCTCGCGCCTGGGAATTACCGCCCAAATGATTGACGCGGTGCTTTACGACGCTTTCGGCCAGCGTGAAGTCTCCACCATGTACACAGGGCTGAACCAGTACTTCGTGGTAATGGAAGTGGACCCGAAGTACAGCGGCAGTCCCGATGCGCTGAATGGCATCTTCGTCAAGTCGTTGAGTGGGGCGATGGTGCCGCTCTCCACCATCGCCCACTACGAAAATCAGCGCACATCGCTGTCAGTGGCTCATCAAGGGCAGTACCCGGCGGTGACGCTTACGTTCAACCTGGCGCCTAACGTGGCCCTGGGAGACGCTGTGACCGCGCTTGAGAAGGTGCAGCCAGAGATGGGCATGCCCTCCGGCATCCACGCCAGCTTCCAAGGCACTGCGCAGGCCTTCCAGGACTCGCTCAAGAACGAACCTTATCTCATCCTCGCGGCGGTGGTGGCCGTCTACATCGTGCTCGGCATTCTGTATGAGAGCCTGATCCACCCGCTCACCATTCTCTCCACACTGCCTCCTGCCGGCGCGGGGGCTATCCTGGCACTGCTGATCACCGGGACCGACCTGAGCATCATCGCCCTGATCGGGATCATCCTGCTGATAGGCATTGTGAAGAAGAACGCCATCATGATGATCGACTTTGCCTTGCAGGCCGAGCGCGAACAGGGACTGCCTCCTGTCGAGGCCATCTATCAGGCCGCCCTGTTGCGTTTCCGCCCCATCATGATGACAACAATGGCCGCGACGTTCGGCGGGATGCCCCTGGCCTTCGGCATGGGCGTGGGATCGGAGCTGCGCAGGCCGCTGGGCATCACCATCGTGGGCGGGCTGCTCGTCTCGCAGGCCCTCACGCTCTTCACAACCCCGGTCGTCTACCTCTTCTTCGACAAACTGCAGTGGAAAGTAATGAAGCTGCACAAGGTGGGCACGGAGTTGGAAGAAGCGCACGGCGACTGAAGGGCGGCTTCAGCTCTCAGCTCTCAGCTTTCAGCTCTGCAATCGCCGCTGCCAGCTTTGGACTTGTTGCCAGACAATTCAAGCTGATGGTTTTCGACTTTCGTTTCCCGGATGCGGCCTTGTGTTTCTTCATTCCATCCTTATTCGCAGTGCGCGAGGATTGATGTTATCTTCAAAGCTATCCCGAACTGCGAAGCGTGGGATTTTTCCCTAAAGTACTTAAAACCTGCAATTAGACGTTCCAAGTTTCGGCAGTTTTGCCGAATGCATCTCTGCACACTAGTCGCAGCGTGGAGAACGTGTCGATACCGATTTTCTGAGATCGGTTTTCTGAACCTATTCGAGAGGCGAGCGATACCCGATGACCCAGGCCCGCGAAACAACCGATGCAAGTCTCGTACTCACTTTGGAGGAGATCTCGAACCTTGCCGCGGAGGGAGGCAAGCCCGCCGATACCCTCATGAATCTGGTGGCATTGATCGCCAAGCGGTTCAGGACCGAAGTCTGCTCGGCTTATCTGCTTGAGCCGGATCGATCGAACCTGGTTCTGGCGGCCACGCTCGGCCTGCACCCGAGTTGCATAGGTACATTGCGCATGCCGTTGAACGAGGGACTCACCGGCCTGGTCGCGGAACGGGTACTGCCGGTTGACGTCGATGATGTTAGAAACCATCCTCGCTTCAAGTACTTCAAGGAGTCCGGCGAGGAGGAGTACCACTCCTTCCTGGGCGTGCCGCTGATTGACCGCGGGATCCTGCAGGGGGTTCTTGTCGTCCAGACCAAGGACCCGCGCACCTATCGGGACCACGAAATTCGCATGCTGACCGAGGCGGCCAGCCAGGTGGCGCCGGTGGTGAGCGAGGCGCGCACGCTCGACCGCTTCATCGCCCCGGCACAGGAACGGCTCTGGTCCCTGGCACGCAACGTGTGGTGGAGTTGGGACCACGACTGCATCAGCCTGTTTCGCGATCTGAATCCAACCCGGTGGCGCGAGCTCAATCAGAATCCAATTTCCCTGCTCAGTGAAATGCCGTTGGGCGAGATTGAGCGCCGCGCCGCGGAACTGGTTCTACACAGCCGCATCAACTACGTGTACCGCCGCCAGCAGGAGTATTTGAACGCGGACCGAACCTGGGGCGCGGCCAACGCGGGAGTACTGCGGCCTCGGCCAATCGCCTATTTTTCAGCCGAATTCGGAATGCACGAGTCGCTGCCCATCTACTCCGGCGGTCTGGGCGTACTGTCCGGAGACCACATCAAGAGCGCATCCGACCTTGGCATTCCGCTCATCGGCATCGGCCTTTTTTACGGGCAGGGATACTTTCTGCAGCGGCTTGACCAGACCGGATGGCAGCGCGAGGAGTACTTGCAGACCGATGTGAACCAGTTGCCCATGCAGCCGGCCATCGGCATCAACGGCGAACCCGTAGTTGTTGAGATTGCTACGCGCGGCGGCGTGATCCGAGCCAAGGTGTGGCGTGTGAAGGTGGGCCGATGTGACCTGCTGCTGCTCGACTCAAACGTTGCAGGCAATGCACCCGAAGACCTTGAAACCACTTCACGCCTCTACGGCGGAGATTCGCGCACCCGCATTCGTCAGGAGCTGCTGCTGGGCATCGGCGGCTTCCGCGCGCTCAAGGCCATGGGCATCACGCCCAGCGTATTGCATCTGAACGAGGGGCACAGCGGCTTCGCCGTCTTCGAGGCGATTCGCGATCGCATGGTGGTCGAGGGCCTGGACTTTACAACAGCGGCCAGCCTGATTCCCCGCGAAGTGATTTTTACCACGCACACGCCGGTGCCCGCCGGCCATGACCGCTTCAGTGCCGACCTGATGGAAGAACACCTGGGTCCGCTGCGCGAGCAACTGGGGATTTCGCACGAGAACATGATGGGGTTTGGGCGCGAGTATCCCACCGACCAGGGCGAACCGTTCTGCATGACGGTGCTGGGACTGAAGCTGGCGCGGCGCGTGAATGCAGTTTCGTCTCTGCATGGCGAGGTCTCGAGGGCGATGTGGAAGGGCCTCTATCCCAACCGGCCCGAAGACGCCGTGCCGATTGGACACATCACCAACGGCGTGCACGTTCCAAGCTGGCTGGCGCCACAAATGTGTCGCCTCTACGACCGTCATCTAGGGGTGGACTGGCAGCACCACAGTAGCTGGCCGAATACCTGGGAGAAGATTGAGGGCGTCGACGATGGCGAGCTTTGGGAGACGCACCTGGCCCTGAAGGCGCAACTGATCGACTTTGCACGCCGCCGCGCGCATGAGCAGGCTGGACGCCGCGACGAGCCTGCCGCAGCGCTCAAGAAACTCGACAAGATTCTCTCGCCGGATGCGTTGACCATCGGCTTTGCGCGCCGGTTCGCCACCTACAAACGAGCCAACCTGGTGCTGGCCGATATGCATCGACTCGCATCGATGGTCAACGATCCCAAGCGCCCCGTTCAGTTTCTCTTTGCAGGCAAGGCGCACCCGCATGACGAACCGGGCAAGAAGGTTTTGCAGCAGATTGCGGAGATGATGCGGGACTCCAAGTTTTCGAACAAGTTTGTTTTTATCGAGGATTACGACATCAACGTTGGCCGCTACCTGGTACAGGGTGTGGACGTGTGGCTGAACAATCCGCGCCGTCCGCTCGAGGCCTCGGGCACCAGCGGACAGAAAGTTGTGCTTAACGGCGGCTTGAATCTTTCGGTCCTCGATGGCTGGTGGGCCGAAGCTTACGACGGGCTCAACGGCTTCGCCATCGGAACCGGCAGAACGCACTCCAACATGGACGTGCACGACAGCCGCGACGGCGAAGACCTCTACCGCGTGCTCAACGACGAGGTCATTCCGCTGTTTTATCAACGCGACCGCGACGGATTGCCAAGGGGATGGATTAAACGCATGAAGCGCACCATCCGCACGCTGGGCTGGCGCTTCAATGCCGACCGCATGGTCATGGATTACACGCGGAAGTGCTACATTCCCGCGGCGGGCGGCACTTCAAGCGAGATCAGGCTGTATTCGTAAGAGGGAAGATTCGATGTCTCATCCGCCGTGGCGGACGAGACATGGACGCATGGCCCATTCAAGTCCGGCGACACTGATGTTAGCCTGAAGTTCCAGCGCTTCTAAAATGATTGTTGAAGGCTAGAGCCCTGCAATTGCAAGGCTCTAGCCTTTTTCGCGCTGTTTATTTCGATGCAAAATGTAGACATGTATTTTGATAATATGTCTTGACTGAGCATGATCGATATGCGATGATGTGGCCATGCATATCGATGGCGTGCCGAACCGCACCTCGCGCCCCACCTACCTGCTCCGTGAGTCGTATCGTGAGGGAAAGAAGGTCCGCAAACGAACGTTGGCTAATCTTTCAGCACTCTCTGACGAGCAGATCGAGTCGATTCGTGCGGTGCTGTCTGGACACAGCATGCGGCCCGTCGAGCAGCTCTGGGAGACGATTCGTTCACGCTCTCATGGGGCAGTGCAGGCGGTGCGTGTAGCCATGCAGAGACTGGGCTTGGAGTCCTTGCTTGCCTCACGACCGAGTGCTGAACGCGATGCGGTGTGTGCGATGGTGGCCGCGCGGATCTTATCCCCGCAAACCAAGCTGGCCACCACGCGCTGGTGGCACACGACGACTCTGCCCGAGGAGTTTGGCGTCACCGATGCGGATGAGAACGATTTGTACGCGGCGATGGACTGGTTGCTCGAGCGCCAGCCGGCCATTGAGAAGAAGCTTGCGGCTCGCCACCTCCGCGAAGGAGGTATGGCGCTTTATGACTTGAGTTCGAGTTACTTCGAAGGTCGTTGTTGCCCGTTGGCCAAGATCGGCTACAGCCGCGATGGCAAGCGCAATACCCTGCAAGTGAACTACGGACTGTTGACCAATCGCGCCGGTTGCCCGGTGGCCATCTCGGTATACGAGGGCAACACAGCCGATGCGAGCACACTGTCGGATCAAGTCCAGCAACTGCGCGAGAACTTTGGCCTCGAGCGCCTGGTACTGGTAGGAGATCGGGGGATGATCTCCCATAAGGCGATCGACGGCTTGCGCTCACTGGACGGACTGGCCTGGATCACGGCTCTGAAGAGTTCGCAGATCCGTGCGCTGGTGCAGGGCGATGCCCTGCAACTGGGCCTCTTCGATGAGCGCAATCTGTTCGAATTCGCCCATCCGGATTATCCGGGTGAGCGGCTGATGGCCTGTCGTAACGCCGATCTGGGATGCTTGCGGGCCCACAAGCGCGAGGCATTACTGGTGGCGACCGAGCGGGAACTGGAAAAGATCCGCATCCGCGTCGAGAATGGAACACTCCACGGTCAGGACAGGATCGGAGTCCGTGTCGGTGCGGTGGTGAACAAGCACAAGGTGGCCAAGCTCCTCGCCCTCACCATCGAAGACGGCCGATTCGCGTTTCATCGACTCACCGAGCAAATTGCCGCCGAAGCGGCTCTCGATGGCATCTACATCATCCGCACCAGCGTACCCAAAGAACAAATGGACTCCGCCGAGGCGGTGCGCAGCTACAAGGCGCTTGCGGAAGTCGAGCGGGCGTTCCGCTCGATGAAAACGCTCGACCTGCATATCCGCCCCATCCACCATTGGCTTGAGACTCGAGTCCGTGCGCACATCTTGCTATGCATGCTGGCCTACTATGTCGAGTGGCACATGCGGGAAGCCTGGCGTGCACTCCTGTTTGCTGATGAAGATCTGAAACCCAAGACGCAACGCGACCCGGTAGCACCCGCGAAGCGCTCCGTTGCGGCACTGCGGAAAGCCGCCACCCATACTTTGGATGACGGCTTGCCGGCCCATAGCTTCGGCACTCTGTTGCAAGAGTTATCGACTATCGTCCGTAATACCTGTCAGACGTCCTCCGGCGCAACAGCCGCATTGAACTTCC
This sequence comes from Acidobacteriaceae bacterium, assembly GCA_003133425.1. The sequence goes on along the minus strand of PKXI01000298.1, from coordinate 124 downwards.
AAATGACGACCACGCCGAACCCTACCCAGCTGCGAGCCATTCAGATGTTGCAAGCAATCACGGTGTAGACACTCAGACGACAGCACAAAAATGCTCAAACTCATTGAGCACAAAGAAATACCCG
>PKXI01000163.1 GCA_003133425.1 Acidobacteriaceae bacterium | reverse complement strand
ATTCCAAATGCGATTGCCCTGCTGCGGAAAGGGCGGGAAGCCACGACCCCGGCAATAGAGCCCCAGAGGGGCGATGGATAATAGCCCAGGGTGAAGTTCGCGCCAGCGAACGAGAACCCTGGGAAGAAACCCCAATGAAATGGAGAGCCTCGTAGGGGCGACGGAAACCCGACACAATCCCGCAGACTTGCCGACTCGCAGGTCCGCTAACTGGCCGCTACCCGCGCCTCCAGCTTCCGGATAGCCTTGAGCATCTCGCTCAAAGTCGTCTTCCCAATCTCCTCTTCAAACTCCTTCTGCAACTTGTCGAATGCGCCAATCACGCGCAGCGCGCACCTCTTCCCCTGCGGCTTCAATGTCAGCAGATAGGCCCGCGCGTCCTCCGGATCGATCTTCCTCTGCAGCAGCCCTTTCGCCTCCAGCGACGAAACGCAATGGCTCACATTGCCTCGCGTAGTTCCAAACGTCTCCGCCAACTGCGACGGTTTAATCAGCCGCGGCGACTCAAAGAACATGGCCGCCAGCACCAGACCCTCCAGAAATCCAAGGCTGTCCGCCGCCAGAACCCGAGTCGTCAGCGCCTCAAACCGCCGCGCTGCCCGGTTCACCGCAAACATGGGACTCTCACGTAGAAATGCATCGATGCGCATGGCATCATTCTAATGGTTTAGTTCCTAAACTATTCAAGACAATATCAAATCTTCCTTGAAGAACAATCGGTTGGCGCAGAGGATTAGAGAGAATACCAAACTATGTCTTTATCGAATTTGACCCGCAGTGCAGCCCTCGTTCTCTTCGGACTCTGCCAGCAATCGGCCCCCGCTCAAAACCCATCCACTACGGCACCCACCACCATTCCCGTGCGCTCTGAAACCATGGTGGTGCTCGGCTCGGCCGCGCCTGTTCCCCTCGCGGAGTCGCCCCGCTCCGTAGTGGTGCTGCCTCTGAAAGACAAAACTCTGGCCGCCGAAACCCTGCTCGATTTCCTGCGCCAGGACTCCTCCATCTTTCTCGAGCAGCGTGGAGCCGGCGGAGCGCAGTCCGATCTCGTCCTCCGCGGCGGCAGCTTCGAGCAAACACTCGTCCTGCTCAATGGATTCCGCATCAACGACAGCCAGACCTCGCACCACAATCTCGACCTCCCCGTCCCCCTTGAAGCCATGGACTCCATCCAGGTTCTCGAAGGTGCCGGCTCCACACTGCATGGTGTCGACGCGCTCTCCGGCGTTGTCGACTTCCTCACTGCTGCGCCTGACCACGCCTCGCTCCTGCTCCGCGTCGCCAAAGGCAGCTTCGAATCGAACGAGGAATCCATGCTTGCCGGCGCAACGCGAGGCCGCTGGAGTGGCCGCGCAACTGCCAGCCGCAATTTTTCCACCGGCTTCATGGCCGATCGAGACTACCGCAACGAAGATGCCTCTGCCGAAAACTGGCTCGGCTCGCGCCTCGGCATCACCGACCTGCTCTTCGCTTCCAGCGACCGCTCCTTCGGCGCCAATCAGTTTTACGGCCCGTACAATTCGTGGGAGCGCACCAAGGGTTGGTTCGCTTCCATGCGCCAGGAGCTGGGCAGCCGCACCGTCGCCGCCTTCGGCTACCGCCGTCACACCGACGATTTCGTCCTGCTGCGCAATAACCCATCCGTCTACGAGAACAATCACAGGGACGGTTCCTGGCAGGCGTCCATTCGCCACACAGTCCCCATCGCCACCCCATCGCTGTTGCTCTTCGGTCTTGAAGCAGACGGCGACAGCATCCACAGCAACAACCTCGGCGTGCACGCCCGCAATCGTGGTGCGGGTTACATCGACCTCGATCTGCGACCGGCAAAGAGGCGCTGGAATCTCTCCCTCGGCGCGCGCGAGGAAATCTTTTCCGGTGGCGCACAGTCAGCATTCGCTCCGCAACTCTCCGGCAGTCTTCGCATCACGGATCAGCTCAAGCTGCGCGCCAGCGGCGGATATGGTTTCAGAATTCCCACTTACACTGACCTCTACTACTCCGACCCCACCACCATCGGCAATCCCAACCTCAAGCCCGAGTCAGGATGGTCCGGCGATGGCGGCGCAGACTGGGCGCCCTCCGCACATCTCTCGCTCTCAGTCACCGGCTTCTACTCGCGCCAGCACAATGCCATCGATTATGTGCGCGCCAACTCAACGGCAAAATGGCAGGCCGTAAATCTGAGCGGCCTTCATTTCGCCGGCGTCGAATCCACGCTCACCTGGATTCCTGCAAAGTCGCAAACTGTGCGCATTTCATGGACCGGACTCCACGGTGCGCAGAGCGCCCTCAACGGCCTGCTGTCCGAATATGTCTTCAACTACCCCGTCGAAAACATCCATGCCGCCTGGACCGTCGCCTTGGGTCACGCGTTCGCAATCAGCAACGCCGTGCAGCTCGCCCAGCGCTACCAGCAAACCGTCTACCCCGTTTGGAACGCCGCCCTCACGCACGACTCGGGAAGAATTCGCCCTTATCTCCGCCTCAGCAATCTCTCCAACACCGGCTACCAGGAAATCACCGGCGTCGCCATGCCCGGCCGCTCTATCACTGGCGGCTTCGCGCTCCAACTCGGACACGATACGGCTGGACGCTAACGGACTCGTATATTGCCGCATTCGGATATTGCCACATCCGAGTATTCTTCCCGTACCCAGGTGCTTCAACGCCGTAATCGCTGGAGACTCTGCTAAGGTATCTGCAATTAGCGATTCTGCACGAGCTGTCTTTGATTCCAGACAGCACGAGGCACAGGAGAAAAGCATGAGCAATCCAATGCAGCACCACAAGATCAACTACGTCGAGTTTGCAAGCACCAACATTGAAGGCACCAAAGCGTTCTACTCCGCCGTCTTTGACTGGACATTCAAGGATTGGGGCCCGGATTACATTGACTCAAGCCCGGAAGTTACAGGGCTCGCGCTGGGCTTCAGGCGCGGAGAACCGGGGCAGACGCAGCCGAATTACGCGCCATTGATCGTGCTGTACTCAGCTGATCTGAAGGCCACCGAAGCCGCGATCATAGCGGCAGGCGGCGCCATCGTCGTGCCCACCTTCGAGTTTCCCGGCGGCCGCCGCTTCCACTTTTCTGATGGTTTAGGGAATCTGCTCGGAGTTTGGTCAGAGTAACGTCCGAGCACGTTGTCGATTTGTGCATTCACAGGAATCTGGGTGCCCCAGGTCCCGATTCTGGGACCTGGGAGAGTACAAATCCACACGGCCGCAGTACTAGTTCACCGAAGGCGGCAGCCGGGTGCCCCATCCTTTCCGCGTTCTTTGCGGAAAGGGTCGGAAATCACAGCCCTCATTCATGCCGAAACGGCTACTTCAGTTCACCGTCGGCGGCAGCATCAACGCCTTGCGCGGCCCCAACTCCTCGCGAACCAGCGTCAGCCCCAGAATGCAGCGCTCAAAACGATCGGAGAGCCGCGCGAACAGCGGCGCCTCCCGCTCATACTCGAACAGGTTGAACTGGCTCACGATGTAGTAGCTTTCTTTTCCCGCTCGAATCAGCTCGCCAAGACTCGGCTGGTGCCTGCGCAACCTCCGGCTCGATCCCATCGCCTCCGGATACATCCCTGCAACGAACAGCGCATAGTCGCCGATGTGCTTGCGTACCGCGCGCTCCGCATCGAACGAAGGCGCTGTGCCGAGAACCGGGTCCGCGGCCTGCATCATCTCCGTCAGCTCTTCTATGGGCCTGCCCACCTCGTCGCGCACGCTATAGAGTTTGTCTGACTCAGAGAATTCACACAGCAGTCGCGCCACATAAGCGGTCACATCGGGATCGTTGAGTCCCAACTTGCCTTCATAGCTATTGCGAACCGCTTGTTGAAAGAAAGCTTCGAGTGGATGAGACTGAGCCTGCATACACGCCTCCCATGAGTTGCTCGCACACAACCGTTGTCCGTTGTGGCACCGGCGGCTGCTCGTTGCGCATACATGGGGAAGAAGCCGGCCAATGCCCGTTCATCCTGCTGTAACACTGAGATTACCCGAATTGTTGTGTTTGCCCAGTGGGGAGGGCCAACTTAGTTAGCAGTTTGCCGCCTCGACTGCAAACGCAACCACGTATCCGCTTAGATACAAAAAGGGTAGCCAGCGATGGCTACCCTTCTGCAACTTTCGTTTGAGAGAGGCGCTACACCGCCGCAGGCGTCCGCGATTCCAGCGCCGCCAATCGTGCCGCCAGCATCGTTTCCAGTTTTACCAGTGCAGCCGAGAAGCCTTCGATCCCTTCCTTCAACTTGTCGGTAGCCATGCGGTCCTGCGCATGCATCGCGTCAAACGTCTCCTTGTCCACTTCGATCTTCAAAATCACTTGCGTCTTTGCAGCTTCGGCATCGAGCTTGCGCGGCAGCTCGGCTTCAGTCTTCTCCAGTTCGGCCAGCAGTTGCGGCGAAATGGTTAGTAGATCGCATCCTGCCAGCTCGGTAATCTCGCCGATGTTGCGGAAACTCGCGCCCATCACCTGTGTCTTGTAACCGAACTTCTTGTAGTAGTTGTAAACCCTGGTCACTGACTGCACGCCAGGATCATCGGCACCCTGGTAATCCTTGCCAGTGTCCTTCTTGTACCAGTCAAGAATGCGGCCCACAAACGGCGAAACCAGCGTAGCGCCCGCATCGGCTGCGGCAATCGCCTGGTGCAGTCCAAACAGCAGCGTCAGGTTGCAGTGGATGCCTTCCTTCTCCAGCACCTCCGCCGCGCGGATGCCCTCCCACGTCGACGCAATCTTCACCAGGATGCGATCGCGCCCAATCCCCGCCGCATCGTATTGCGCAATAATGCTGTGCGCCTGTTCAATGGTGGCCGCTGTGTCGTACGACAACCGCGCGTCTACTTCCGTTGAAACGCGTCCCGGCACAATCGCCAGAATCTTCTTGCCGAACGCAATCGCCAGCCGCTGGAAAGCGAGGTTCGCCACTGCCTGGTCACTCGCTCCTTCGCCCTGTTCCTTCCGCGCGTCCTTCAGTACGCCGTCCACAATCGGCTGGTACTGCGGCATCTGCGCCGCGGTCGTAATCAGCGAGGGATTAGTAGTAGCATCCTGCGGACGAAACTTCTCCATCGCCTCAATGTCGCCGGTATCGGCAACCACAACGGTAAACTTGCGCAACTGTTCAAGCAGATTCTGGGCCATAATTCCTCCTGGGAAGGGGATTTCCGTCTATGAGTGCGCTACCGAAATAGTGTATCCCCCTTATTAGGATGCGCCAACGCGCCTCCGGGTGCATCCTCCCGCGCTATTCAGCTCAATCCGTATCCGCTTCCACCGTGTGCCGGAGCACCCCAAGCCCTGCAATCGACACTTCCACCTGGTCCCCGGGTGCCAGCGGCCCCACCCCTGACGGAGTACCGGTCAGAATCACGTCGCCCGGCTCAAGCGTAAATGCCGCCGTAATAAAACTGAGCAGCGTCGGAATCGAAAAGATGAAGTCCAGCGTCGACGCATGCTGGCGCACCTCCCCATTTACCCGCGTCTCAATCGTCACTCCCGCAATCGGGTCCACTTCATCGCTCACCACCGGCCCAATCGGACAAAACGTGTCGAATCCCTTGGCCCGCGTCCACTGCACATCCTCCTTCTGCAAATCCCGCGCAGACACATCATCGGCCAGCGTGTAGCCGCGAATCACTCCGCGCAAGTCCGCATCCGGCTTCAACTTGTGCACGCGCTGGCCGATCACCATCACCAGCTCGCCTTCAAAGTCCACGCGAGTTGAGGCAGCCGGCAATCGCACCACGCCGCCCGGATTCAGCAGCGACGACGGTGGCTTGAAAAAGATCAATGGCTCCGCCGGCATCTCGTTGCCCAGTTCCTTTACATGGTCGCGATAGTTGCGCCCCACGCAAATAATCTTCGACGGCGTCACCGGCGCCAGCAGGTTTGCCGCGCTCAGCGCCATCGGCTCAAAGTCAAAGCTCTCCGCCGCAGCCTGTCCCACAGCCAGCCGGAACCGCAGATCCTCCTCCGGCGCCGGCGCTGGACCAGTAATCCAGAGCTCGCCGTTGCGTTCTTCCACAGTGCCGTAGTGCGTCTGGTTGTTAAGCAAAAACTTGCAATACTTCATCGGAAAGTCTCCTCACGCAAAAAAATGATCCTGCCCAGAACTACAATGCTCCGTGCCCCATCCTTTCGCCCTTTTTCTGGCGAAAGGGTGGGATACCACGTCACTCAATCAGCCCGTTCATCCTGAGCGGAGCGCAGCGGAGTCGAGGGACCTGCGTTTCGCAATTCTCGCGAAAGGGCGGGAAGCCAATGACTCACACTCAGGGATTTGGAACCGTCTCCTCCGCCTCTCCAGACCGTCCACTCTCGTGCCCGCCCTGATCAATTGCGGAAACCGCATAGGAATAGGTGTGGCCAGCCTGCACATGCGCATCATGAAACGACGGACCAACCACCGACTGTGCAGGCGAAATGCGCTGCCAATCGCCGTCCCCTTCGCGCCGATACACAATGTACCCCACCAGGTCGACTTCAGTATCCGGTTGCCAGCTCAGGTCGATCGCCGGCTCCGCGCCATTCTCCCCGACAATTGCCACCGCTGCCAGCCCCGCAGGCACTGCAGGAGGAAACACGTCCGCAACCTCCACTCTCACCGGCGCCGACAGCGGCCCGTCCAGCTCCACCGTCTGGCCATCCACATTTACGCGGGCCACCCGCTGCGCGCGATACTCATACGTCTCGCCGAAGCGAATGTCCTTGTCCATCGCCCGGTCTGGCACGCGCCCCGCCTCCCCACTCGCCTCCACCAGCAGCTTCCGCTCCACCGGCTCGGCTGGCGGAGCAAGCGGACCCTGCGCGGACTTGGCAGCCAACGGCGTCAGCAGCTTCCGCTCCAACCGGATCGCCGAGGCCGCCGATTCTTGTGCAGCAGCGTTCCAACGCAGCACCACGCCCTCTTTCCGAACCTTCGCGTCCAACCCGGCCACCGGCTCAGGCGCCCCTCCCGCCAGAACAACCGCCGCATTCGACAATCCCGCCGACCGGTCTTTGCGATTCCTGAGTTCCACAGAGTAAGTAAGCGCGCGCGGCGTGCCCGTGGCCAGTGCGGAGTTCAGCGTCTCACTGAATGCCCCCTCGGCTCCCGGCGCCACTTCAAGCTCACCGGCCGGAGTACACGAGCCTGCAGCGCCTTCCCTGCGGCAAACGTGCACCTGCACATTGCCCTCCAGNNCGAGTGGCTACAAGATTCGTAACCGGGTCAGGCAGATTGAGCGAAGGCGGCAACGGCGCACCCGGCATCCCGCAACCACTTAAGACCAGCCCTAAAGCCAGCCCAGCCCCCGCCCTGGCCACCGCCGTGAACCGCACAATTCCTTGCACCCTATTCATCGCCCTCCCAGTCTACTGGACCGGCGTGAAGGGGTATAAGTCCGCGCCCCTTACTCCACTCGCAGAGCCTGCATCGGATCCAGCCGCGAAGCCCGCGTAGCCGGCAGCCAAACCGCCAGCAGCGCCACGGCACTAAGAATCAGCGGCACCGTCACAAACACCGCCGGGTCCCACGTCTTCACTCCGAACAGCAAACTCGCCATCAGCCGCGTCAGTCCAAACGCCGCGCCAATGCCCAACACCACTCCAGCCAGGGCCAGCCTCATTCCGTGCAGCACTATGAGTTTTCGAATCGTCGCGCGGTCCGCTCCCAGCGCCATGCGAATGCCCATCTCCTGCGTGCGCTGCGCTACCGAGTAAGCCATCAGCCCGTAAATTCCTATGGCTGCGAGCACCAGCGCTATTCCGCCGAAGATGGTCAGCAGCATCATGTTAAAACTTTGCCGTGCCGTCAACGTCGAAACCATCTCGTCCATCGTCCGCACCTGCGTCACTGCGAACCCGCCGCTGGCCACCCGCAACTGTTCCGTCACCGCCGCAATCGCCTGCCGCGGATCACCTCTTGTGCGCACCGCCCACCGCATCGGAACAATGCGCGCATTCAGCGCCGTCATTCCGTCGGTCACCTGTGTCTGCGGCACAATCATCATCCGGCCCGGTTCGCGTCCCAGGCCGCCTTCGTGTGTATCGCCCACAACGCCGATAATCACGCGCGCAGGCTCTTCAAACTCCGGTCCCACTCCATGGCCGATGACGATCTGCTGACCCACGGGATTCTGCTTCGGCCAGAACTGCTTCGCCAATGCCTCGTTGATCAGCGCCACCGGCGTCGAGCTCGCGGTGTCCTGGTCCGTAAAATCCCGCCCGCGCAGAATCGGAATCTTGAACGTGTTGTAATACCCCGGTGCCGTGCTCATCCATCCCGCGCCCGGCGTGTCGCGCTGGTTCTCCACCGGCCTGCCCACAATCGTGAACGGCAATCCGAACTGCCCAGCGAGCGGCAGGCAACACGTAAACGTCGCGTCCTCCACGCCGGGAATCGCCTTCAGTCTCTCCAACCCGTCGTGCCCCAGTTGCGCCACGCCCGCCGCCTTCTGGTAGCGGTCGCCGGTCAACGACATATCCATCGTCAGCACGTTGTGCGGATTGAATCCTGGATCAACGCCACGCAGCGCCACAAACGTCCTGATCAGCAGCGCCGAGCCCACCAGCAGCACCAGTGCCAGCGAAACCTCGCTTACCACCAGCAGCGACCGCGCGTTGCTTTGCCGGAATCCCGTTCCCGAACGGTTACTGCTCTCCTTCAGCGTGGAGTTCAGGTCCGCCCGTGAAGCGCTCAGCGCCGGGAACAGCCCAAACACAATCCCCGTCAGCACCGACACGCCCAGCGTGAATCCCAGCACCCGCCAGTCCATGCCCACCGCCGCGCCCTTTTCGCCAATGCGCGGCAAACCCGGCGGACTCGCCGCCAAAAGCGCCCGCCCGCCCGCGAATCCCAGCGCCAGCCCCGCCGCTCCGCCCGTCACCGCCAACAGCACGCTCTCGGTAAGCAACTGCCGCACGATTCGCGCGCGGCTCGCCCCCAGCGCTGCACGAATCGCGAACTCGCGCTTGCGTCCCGTCGCCCGCACCAGCAGCAGATTGGCCACGTTCGCGCACGCAATCAGCAGCACCATGCCCACTGCGCCCAGCAGAACCAACAGCAGTTGCCGCACATCGCCCACAATCGAGTCCCGCAACGGCTGCACCCCAAAACTCATTTGCGGATTTGATTCCGGATACTCGCGGTTATATTCCGCCCCCGCCAGCTTCATCTGCGCGTTGGCCTGCTCCATCGTTACGCCCGGCTTGAGCATTGCCGCGGTCAGAAAGAAGTGCCCGTGATTGGTGCTCACCGGCGCAAACTGGAACGGCAGCCAGATGTCCACTTGCGGATCGGTATGGAAATCCCGCCCCAGCACGCCAACAATCGTGTACGGTTCATTGCCCATAGGCAGCGCGCTTCCAATCACGTTTGGATTGCCGCCGAACTTGCGCTGCCAAAACCCGTAACTCAGCACCACGACCTTGCCGCCGTTGGGCAAGTCCTCCTGCTGAGTAAACGTTCGCCCCAGCATCACCGGCGCGCCGAATACGCGGAAATACGCCTCTGTCACGTGGATCCCGTGCACCTGCTCCGGCCGTCCGCTCGTGACGTTGAACCCCGGACCGCCAAAGTCGTACGCGGCCACATCCTTGAAGATGCTCGTCTGCTTCTCATACTCATGGAACTTCGGAATCGATGTAATCGTCGAGTTTCCGCGCGGAGTCGTCTGCAGCACCGCGACAATCCGGTCCGCGTCAGGATACTCGAGCGGCTTCAGCAACACCGCATTCACCACCGTGAAGATCGCCGTGTTGGCCCCGATCCCCAGCGCCAGCGCCGCCACCGCCGCCACCGTAAACCCCGGACTCTTGATGAACATGTGCAGCGCATGCTTCACGTCATTCCACAAGTTACCCATCAATCAACTCCGCATCCCGATTTATTCAATCCATCGTGGAATCTTCCGGCCCACGCATCTTGAATTCTTTGGAGGGTACGGGCTTTAGCCCGTACATAAATCAAACAAAAACCGACGCGGGCTTTAGCCCCCGAGGGAATGCTTTTCAAGTTTACGCACTTTCCCCCGCTGACCCGCTGCATTCAAGCCCCCGGCTGGCCCATCCTCCCCGCCGGGCATTACAATTCGGACGCGTCCATACTGTAAAAGTAATGCCGCCATCTTCGAGGCCTTCCGAACCCGCTTCCTGAAAGGAACCCTCCCGCGTGTTGATCTTTGCCGCCATCCTCGCCATCTTCGTATACGGAATGATCGCCGCCATGCTGGGCACCATCCTCCCCGACCTGTCTGACCGTTTCCGCCTCACCCCCGCCCAGAACGGCACCATCGCCTTCTCCCAGGCGCTCGGCCTCATCATCGCCTCCGTCGGCGTCGGCCCACTGCTCGATTCGGAAGGCGACAAGATCGGCCTCATTCTCGGTCTGGCCTTTATCGTCGTCGCCCTCTTCGCCCTGCCGCGTTCCAAAGGCTTCCGCAGCATCGTCCTTTTGCTGTTCCTGCTCGGCATCGGCGGCGGCATTGTCGTCACCGGCGCCAACGCGCTGGTCAGCGCCGTCAGCCCGGACCACCGCGCCACCGCGCTCAACCTCGTCAATCTCTTCTTTGGCCTCGGCGGGCTCGCCACACCCTTCATCTCCGCCAACATCTTCAAGCGGAACTGGCTGCGCCTCTGCTACACCGTGGCTTCGCTTACGGTCATCACGCTCATGGTTCAGGTGGCCACCAGCATGCCCGCACCCACGGCAGGCGCGGGCTTTGTCCTGGCCGACGCCGGCCCTGTCCTCGGCCGCCCCCTGCTCTTCCTTCTCGGAGCCTTCCTCTTTCTCTACGTCTCCTGCGAAGTCGGCGTGTGGAACTGGCTTCCGCGCCACCTCATCGCCCAGGGTATTCCCGAGTCACGCGCCCTCAACATCCTCTCCCTCGGATTCGCTCTCGGCCTCCTCGTCGGCCGCGTCGGCGTCTCACCCATCCTCATCAGTGTCCCCGCAATCCAAGTCCTCCTGGCCGCCTCCATCGCCATGGCCATTACCACCTTCCTTATGCTGCGCACCGTCAAGCCCGTCGCCGCAGCAGCCCTGGTCTTCATCGCCGGCCTCTCCATGGCCCCCGTCTTTCCAACAACTCTGGCCATCGCCGGCACCGCCTTCCCGCGCATGACCGGCACGGCCATCGGCTTTGTCATCACCTGCGGATGGGCCGGCCTCGCCGTTAGCTCCCGCCTCATCGGCGCCATAGCCGGCGGTGACCCGCTGCGCCTCAAGAAAGCGTTGCTCCTCATTCCCGCATCCGCTGTCCTGATGATCGGCCTCAACCTCGTCATCTGGTCGGCGCTTCGGTAGGCTGCATCGACATACACCGCGCTAGCCCCTGATGGATGTTTCCGCCTCGATACCCTCAGGAGACCTGCCTCAAAAACTACGGCGAATGCCGCCATGTGAGCTATAGAGAGCAGACTCCGCCAAATGGGTCGCCGTACGGTGAGCCACAGGATTGAAAGGATTCACATGAGAGATGAAATAGTTGAAACAACTCCCAGATCGTATTCCGGCGCACTGTTGGCGGCAGTCGCTGTGGCCATGCTTTTAGGGATAGGCGCGATGATCTGGAGCTACAGTCTGAGCAACAAACTCGCTGCTCAACAGCAGGCTATGACGGATTCCACAGCGCAGAACACTAAGCTGGCTGCGGCGCTGCAGGATACCAATGCGCGGCTGAATGTGGCCACGGACGAGTTGAAAACCTCGCTTGGCCTGACCCAGAAGCAGTTGGATACACGCTCGGCGGCACTGCAAATCCGCGAGGTTCGCGGGGAGCAGACCACAGCGCGCCTGGCAACCGCCCAGAAGCAGACCGCAGGGCAGGTGGCCGCGGTGCAAACAGATGTTGGCGGCGTCAAAACCGATGTAGCCAAGACGCAGAGCGACCTGGTCGAAACCAACAACCAGATGACGTCGATGAAGGGCGATCTGAACGGCCACAGCACCCTGATTGCGCGTAATGCCGACGAACTCGAGATTCTGAAGCACAAGGGCGACCGGAACTACTACGAATTCACGCTGGTGAAGGGACAAAAGAAACAGGTAGGTACAGTGAGCCTGGTGTTGAAGAGAGCCGACTCGAAGAGGAGCAAGTTCACCCTCGCCGTCTTTTCCGACGACAAGCAGTACGAGAAGAAGGACAAGAGCCTGAACGAGCCACTCCAGTTCTTCAGCGGCAAGGATCCCATGTTGTATGAGATTGTGGTCAACAACGTGAGCGCCAAGAATACCGTGACGGGATATCTGTCTACTCCGAAGGGTGCGCCGGCGCCAGTAGTGATTGCCGAGCGATAGGGTGCCAACTCCAGAAACGTTCTCGAATCAAGCGTCCTTGATTCATGCGTCCTTAATCCCGGATTGAGAACAAGTGGGCGGGTGCCCCATGTCCCCATGCAAAAATCCGGGTATCCCGGCTCCGGATTAGCGCACATGGGAGGCAGAATCTTGCCAACCGATGCGCTTAGCGATCCACCCCGCCGTTATTTTGAGCGGGTGAAGTATCCGGTGTCATGAATCATCCGGATTGCCAACGCTGTGCTGGCCGCGATGGGGTAGAACCTGCTTACCTGGGCCTTCCAAGAGAAGGCCCAGGTAAGCGGCTCGTACATCAGGATCACCCCGTCAGTTCGTGCAGCTAGCAGGTCGGATGTGGGTTCTTGAACACGATCTCAATCGGCAGCCAGTCGGACAGGCGCTTCTTCTCCACTTCGTCATCCCCGGCCTGGCTGGTGAGCGACGACCTGGCAATCGCCACCGATATCTTCACTTTTCCCTTGATGCAGTAAGCCCCCAGAAACCTCGAAAGCCCCTTGTCTGCCAAATCCATGTAGTCCGCGGGAAGGGTCCCCTCCGCACTCGGGATATCGACCGGGCCCATAATCATCTGGTTCATCATCGGCCCTTGTTTCGTAGCTCCCGAGGTGTCGAATTTCACCACGAGGCTGGCTCTTTTCTCCAGCGCGTCAGGATTCGCCGTGTACTTGATAGCCGGAATGGTGACGCCCGCCGGGTTCGGTTTTGCTGCCTGCGTGTCAAACGCGATATGGTAGGGGGCCCCCTGCCATTTGGGCGTAACGGGAACGTTTGCAGCCTTGTCCCCCCGGTTTCCGCACCCCGTCAAAAGCGCCAATCCCGCAATCGCCAATATGATGCCGTTTCTCAAGTCATCCTCCTCGTTCGTATGAGTCGACGCGCCAGAATACCACCCCTGTGCCTCAATGGAACAATGGTCGCGAGGAGGTGTCCGCTCCACGGTCCGAACCAGCCGATTTGCCTGCTCGCATCTCACTCCTTCTCTGCTTTGGGGTTCAACGTGATTCATCCGCAAGCGGCTTTGTCCCAAGTGATCTGAATAGAACGCCTCACCCCGAGTTCGCGCGCAATATCAGGGGAATCGCATGAATGTACTTCATTGGCACGCTTGATTCGGCTTGACGCATCGAGGGGTCGAAAGCGGTCCTTCCTCCCATAGGGAGGGATCGAAAATAGCCCCGGATGAAGTCCGCCGCAGCGGACGCAATCCGCGGAAGGCGCCCAAAAAAGAGTAATCCGCCCCGTCGGGGCGGAGCGAACCCCATCCATGATCTCAATCGCTGTTCATGCGATTGCCCTGTGCGCAAAATCAAGCCATAAGCAATAACCCAGCCCAGGCCATTATTCTGAAATGTGACTGAAAGCCCAGACCCGCACCCCAAAACGTCGCTTCGGGAGCGCTTCCGCCGATCCCCGGTCCGATTCTTCGCCCGATGCCTTGCCATTGGCGTGGTGCTTGTTTGGTCGCTTGCCGCGCTGATGCTTCTGGCAGCACGGTGGATCGATCCACCGACCACGGCGGTGCACATCGAGCGTCGCGTGCGGGCCTGGATTCACAACAAGCCCTATCACGAGCGCTACAACTTCACTCCGATAAGCCAAATCTCCCCCAATTTTCAGCATGCTGTCATCGCCGCGGAGGACGCGCGCTTCTACCAGCATCATGGTTTCGATTGGCACGCGATCCAAATCGATGCCGAAGACGATCTGGAAGGCGGTCGCATTCGCGGAGGTTCCACCCTTACGCAGCAACTGGTGAAAAACTTATTCTTCGGAACCGGCCGCTCTATCCTCCGCAAGGGCGCAGAGGCCACATTGGTACCGGTGGCCGAGCTCGTCCTCGGCAAGCAGCGAATTCTGGAGCTCTACCTCAACGTGGTCGAATGGGGTCCTGGTATTTATGGTGCAGAGGCGGCGTGTCGTACCTACGACGGAACCGCAGCCCGCAATATCGGCCGGGAACAGGCGGCACGGCTCGCAGCGATTCTACCGGCTCCCCTGAAGCGGAGGCCCGACCGCATGAATCACTACAGCGCACTCATTCTTGAGCGGATGCGCCAAATGGGCTGGTAATCGTAAGCGACGTTTTGCCAATGCTGTGCGCATTGTTTCTCGCGCCTTGAGTTCGGCCGGACCCGCATGTGCGTGGCATATGTAAGGAGCGCCGCCGGACGGACACCTGCCGCGAAGAATGCACGCCCGATCCGTGCGGCGCACCGGCTCTGGCAGCTGAACCGGAAATTGTTGAGTTGCACGATGAAGTGGAACGGCTTCGCGCCAGCTTTCACCGTCTCGATTTGCACATCAAATTCGAGGAGCCCCACCGCGAAGGGAAGGAACGCCGGAAAGAGGAAAAGGAAGATCGCAGAAAAGACGAGAAGGAAGAACGCAAGAAGAAGTAGCACTGAAAAGCAAAGGCAAACGTATCTTTGACAGGCGCCCCGCGGGCATCGATGTGTCCGCGGGGCGCGCTGACAACCGGCACGGTGAATGGCTCACAGAAATACATTGAAAAGATCGCCAGCCAGACTGCGAACTTGCAGGGCAATCGCATGAACGTACATCATTGGCACGCGTGATTCGGCTTGACGCATCGACGGGTCGAATGCGGCGCTTCCTCCCGTAGGGAGGGATCGAAAATAGCCCCGGATGAAGTCCGCCGCAGCGGACGCAATCCGGGGAAGGCGTCCAAAAAAGAGTGACCCGGCCCTACAGCCGTCTAAGCCGATCGCAAGCCTCATCCAGTTCCGCATCCTGCTTCGCAAAGCAGAACCGCAGCAGATCCTCGCCGCGCCCCGGACGGAAGAACGCCGACCCCGCTACCGCAGCCACGCCCGTCGTCGCCAGTAGATGCCGTGCCTTCTCCGCCGACTTCTTCCCCGGCAGCCGCGTCGCCCGCGCCAGCACGTAGTACGCCCCCGGAGGCACCGCCGCTTCCATTCCCGCCGCCTCAAGCGCGCTCAGCAGCCGTTCGCGCTTCCCCTGGTGGTCGGCCGCCACCTGCTTGTAGAAGCTGGCAGGAAGCTGCTCGAGCCCTGCAGCCGCGCCATGCTGGAACGGCGCCGGAGCACACACATAGGTCAGGTCGTGGAAGTGCGCCATCGCCGGCATCCAGCGCACATCGGCCGTCGCATAGCCCAGCCGCCACCCCGTCACCGAAAATGTCTTCGAGAACCCCGACAGCACAATCGTCCGTTCCCGCATCCCCGGCAGCGTAGCCGGCGAAATATGCTCCGCGCCGTCGTAGACAAAGTACTCGTAAATCTCATCCGTAATCAGGAACAGATCGTGCTCAATGCAGACCGCTGCCACAACCTCAAGCTCCGCGCGGGTAAAAATCTTGCCGCTCGGATTGGCAGGCGTGTTCAGCAGGATGGCGCGTGTCCGCGGCGTCACGGCCGCCTTCAGCGCATCGGCATCCAACGACCAGTCAGGTTCCGCCAGCGGCACCAGGACTGGATTGACGCGCATCGATTGCAAAGTGACCGCGTGGTAGCCGTAAAAGGGCTCGAACAGCAGCACGTCATCCTTGGGATTCAAGAGCGCCATGGCCGCCGCATGCAGGCCTCCCGTTGCGCCGGACGCCACCATCACCTCGCACTCCGGGTCATAGTTGAGCCCGTAGTCGCGAAACTGCTTGTCCGCAATCGCCTTGCGCAGGCGCTCAATCCCATCGCAGCGCGTATAGATGTTGTTCCCGTCGTTGATGGCCTGGATAGCAGCTGCTTCAACCACCGCAGGCACGGGTGTGTCGCACACGCCCTGCGCAAGGTTGATGCCGCCTATGCGGTCGCACTCGGTGGTCATGGCGCGAATCTCCGACTGCATTGCGCCGGGGGCAAGTTGGCTGAGGGCAAGACGAGACGCGGCTGGAACTGTAGGCATCGGGGAAGATCCTTATTCTGACATCTTACATTTGGGCCCGGGAAGATGACCTCGTTCGGGTAGTGACCGATCAGGTGCCATTAGAGCATTTTCAATTTAA
>PKXI01000050.1 GCA_003133425.1 Acidobacteriaceae bacterium | reverse complement strand
ACCGGGACTCCTCTACTCGGAATGAACACCGAGGGCGCGGAGTCGGCGGATCTGGCCGCAAGAATGCCGGGATAGCTCCTTCCTGCGCTCGGCATCCATTTGTCATGCGCTCGGTCCATGATCAGAAAAGGACAGATCGAAGTGCCCGGACAAGGCGACAATCGCACGATGCAGTTTGTTGAAGAGCACGATCCCGTTTGTGGAATGAAGGTCGATTCCTCGAAGGCAGCGACGAGCGTCGAACATCAGGGCACGACTGTCTATTTCTGCAGCCTGGGCTGCGCCGCGAAATTCCGCGCAGCACCTGAGAAGTACACGCCGACCAAACCAGACGAAGATCCCGCGTACGTGTCGGCAAAGACTGAGGCGCACGGCGAATACACCTGTCCTATGCATCCGGAGATCAAACAGGCGGCCCCGGGTAGCTGTCCTAAGTGTGGCATGGCACTGGAACCGGTGACAGTCAGCGCACCATCCAAGGACACCGAATATACCTGCCCAATGCATCCGCAGATCGTGCGGCCCGGACCGGGCAGTTGCCCGATCTGTGGCATGGCGCTCGAACCTCGGGAGGTCACCGCCGAAGAGTCGAATCCAGAGCTCGCCGATATGACCAGGCGGCTGTGGATCAGCGTCGCACTCGCCGTGCCCATGCTCGCGCTGATGGTTTCTGCATTTCTGCCCTCTCTGCCTATGCAACACTTGTTCTCGGCAAGAGCATGGGGATGGATCGAGTTCGCGCTGGCAACTCCGGTGGTCCTCTGGTGCGGTTTGCCATTCTTTGTCAGAGGCTGGCAATCCATCGTACATCGCAGCCTGAACATGTTTACGCTTATATCTCTTGGGACTGGGTCGGCCTACCTTTACAGCGTCTTCGCAACCGTTGTTCCTCAGATATTTCCAGCCTCGTTTCGTGGGGGCGGAGGACAGATCGATGTATATTTCGAGCCGGCAGCAGTAATCGTCGCTCTGGTACTTCTCGGACAGGTGTTGGAGTTGCGCGCCCGCAGCCAAACCAGCGGTGCGATTCGCGCGCTCCTTGGCCTGGCTCCGAAGACAGCGAAGCGGCTAGACGACCAGGGCGGAGAGGCCGACGTGCCTCTCGATCAGGTGCAAGTTGGGGACCGGCTGCGCGTCCGTCCCGGAGAAAAGGTGCCCGTCGATGGGACTGTTCTTGAAGGCCACAGCTCCGTCGATGAATCGATGATCAGCGGAGAGCCCATACCCGTAGAGAAAGACAAGGACGCGAAAGTGACGGCCGGAACGGTGAACGGAACCGGCGGATTCGTGATGCGCGCTGAGCGCGTTGGCGCCGACACGCTCTTAGCGCAAATAGTGAAGATGGTCAGCGAAGCGCAGCGGTCACGGGCCCCGATTCAGCGGCTGGCAGATCAGGTGTCCTCGTACTTTGTTCCGGCTGTAATTATTTCGGCCGTTATCACCTTCATCGTCTGGTACTTTGTTGGGCCGCAGCCGCGCTTCGCCCATGCACTCGTGAATGCCGTGGCCGTTCTGATCGTTGCCTGCCCATGCGCTCTCGGACTCGCCACTCCCATGGCGATCATGGTGGGTACTGGTCGCGGGGCTCGCGCCGGCATCCTCATCCGCAATGCGGAGGCGCTGGAGATATTCGGCAAGGTTGACACACTCATCATCGACAAGACGGGAACCCTCACGGAAGGCAAGCCGACACTGAGCGCCGTCATTCCCCAGCCTGGCATCAACGAAAACGACCTGCTGCAACTCGTCGCCAGCCTTGAGCGCTCGAGCGAACATCCTTTGGCAGCAGCCATCGTGAAGGGAGCCGAGGCAAGGAAGCTATCCCTGTCCGATGTGGTTGAATTCAACTCCACGACTGGCAAAGGCGTGAAGGGAACCGTCACAGGGAAACAGGTCGCAGTCGGGAATGCGGAGTTGTTCCGCGACTTGTCAGTCGATCCCGGCCCTTTGCTTGATCCAGCTGAAGCTCTGCGCAATGAAGGCCAGACGGTGATGCTGGTTGCCGTGGATGGCAAAGCCGCTGGCCTCGTGGGGGTCGCCGATCCAGTCAAAGAATCCACGCCGGATGCGATTCGTGAGCTCAAGGCAGCCGGTCTGAAAATCATCATGGTAACGGGAGACAACGCGACGACAGCCAGGGCAGTTGCGGATAAGCTTGGCATCGAGTTTGAGGCCGATGTGCTGCCTGAAAAGAAGGCGGAAGTGGTCAAGGAGCGTCAACAAAAAGGCTCTGTGGTCGCGATGGCCGGAGATGGAGTGAACGATGCGCCCGCACTCGCCCAGGCTGACATCGGCATTGCCATGGGAACCGGCACCGATGTTGCGATGGAGGCTGGAGGCATCACGCTGCTGAAAGGCGATCTGCGCGGCATTCTCCGCGCCCGCCACCTCAGCAAATCAACCATGCGCAATATCCGCGAGAACTTGTTCTTCGCTTTCGTCTACAACGTCGTTGGGGTGCCGCTTGCCGCCGGCGTGCTCTTCCCTGCATTCGGCTTGCTTCTCAACCCGATGATCGCTGCTGCTGCCATGAGCTTCAGTTCCGTATCGGTGATCGGCAATGCCCTGAGACTGCGGACGACGAAACTATGAATCGCTGGTGGCAGGCTCTGTTCGTCCCATGAATTTGGCCAAGGTGCAATTGCCGCCCTGAGCAAAAGCGACCAGACCTGCCGATATCAGAAGCGGGAAGTTTCAAATGGGACCGTTTGTGAGCGAGACGAAGTTTTCAGGGCAAGCGGAATGCGCAGCTGAAAACTACCAGTCAATAGTTGAGGCGCAACCGACCTATATTCACGAACCAAGGAGATTCCTATGAGCAGCACTACCGTTGTGAAAGATCCCGTTTGCGGCATGGAAGTTGAGACGGCTAACGCCGCTGGGCACACTGAGCACGCTGGACAGACGTATCACTTCTGCGGCTCCGCGTGCAAAGAGAAGTTCGATAAGAATCCAGCGCAATACCTGGACAAACAGGCGGGGAAGCCGAAGAGTGGCCACTGCTGCTGCGGCTGAATCCTAAGGTCGATGAGGCTTTGTGTAGCAGCACGGATGCGCACGATCAAGTCGTAGCAACGGCGCGGAGGGGGTCCTATGATGAACGGCAGTTACGGATGGATGGGTGGCGGGATGTGGATCTGGGTGGTAACCACCTTAGTGGTGGTGGCCCTTCTGGCCTTCATCGTTGGCAAACTATCCAAGAAATAGTCGCACGTTGAATACCCTCATGCGAATCGAGGTGCGAATTGTGATTGGGAAAATGCTCCTCAAAACATCCACTGGCAAGACAGTAAGGTAGTGTCAATTAATAAA
>PKXI01000424.1 GCA_003133425.1 Acidobacteriaceae bacterium | reverse complement strand
CGCCGATCAGTTCGGCAACATCACGAAACGTCACGTTGCCCTGTTGCAGCAGTATGCGGGCGAATGAGTGCCGGAAGCGGTGATGCTCGGGCCGGTGGGACCATGGTCCGCACAGTTTCCACAATTTGATCAGGCGCCGCCGCCATTGGTCGGTGATCGATTCTAAGTTCTCGGTCTTATGCTCGCCGAAAATCAGGTCACCGAACTGCTTTGCCCGCATCCGGATACGCTCCTGAAGCCAGATGGGGATCCAGGTATAGACGTCCTTGTCGTTCTTGGTCGTGCGGATGTAGCATTCGCCGTTTTCCTTAAGTCGACTGGCGCGGAACAAGACCACGTCGGAGATGCGGAGGCCTGTGTAGACGGAGACTGCTATGAAATCGGAAAGATCCTGCCCGGTCCATTTGTAGCGGATTGCATATTTCCCTTGGCCGTACAGCTCCTCGCAGGCGCGAAACATGCGCCCCAACTCCTCATCTGTGAAAGGTACTCTCTGTGTAGTGGCGCCTTCGTTCCGAGTGTGCCTCTTTTTGANNAAAAAAAGCCTTCAAGTTGGACAAGTTCTTTCCTGAGGTCGAGGCTTTCACAGCCTTTTGCCCCGAGGTCGAGTCTTTCGTCTTCCAACTTTGGCGGTACGCTCGAACATCCTCGGGGCGCCATTGATCGATCCAGATGTAGCCCAACTTCTCTGAAAAGGTGGCAAAGCCATCCAACAGATAGCGGTACATGCGCGTGGTCGAACCGGCCAAATCGTCTTTGGTATCTTCCTTATACTTCGAAATGGCATCGCTGATTTTGACGCGTGAATCAGGATGTGGTGAAGGTGTCGTCGCTGCGGTCGGTGACGGCGCTGGAACCGGCGCTGGAACCGGTACTGGAACCGGCACTGGAAGTCCCGCCCAAGAGGCGTTCGACGCCCATTGGCTGGCTACGGATTTGGCGTCTTCCCATTTCCAGACTTCGGTGGANNGGGCAGTCACAAGACTTCCAGCCTTTCTTGCGCTCCTCGAATTCGCCTGAGCAATGATTGTGTTTACGCCCGGCTTTACAGACGCTCTTGTGACGGCGATAGAGGTTGAGCCCCATGCGATGATCTTAGCATGGTTGCCCCAAATTGCCCCACTGGTCTAATTCTCTACACGTAAGTCGTTTATTTTCAATATGGCGGAGAGAGTGGGATTCGAACCCACGGTACTCGTTAAAGTACACACGCTTTCCAAGCGTGCGCCTTAAACCACTCGGCCATCTCTCCTGGGGGTGGTCTGACTGTTTGAATTTAACATACTTGACGGTGGATGATTCTGCAATTGAACGAACGGCCGGGCAAAATACAAATTCAAGCTGTGAAGGAATGCTAAGGCGGAGCGGAGCTGACTCCAGCGAAGTTGGTGACTACGACGAAGGCTGCGCAGCTATTGCCGGAGCCGTGAGAGGGACTCGCAACGGGGAAGGCGGGCGGATGAATTTCGCTTTCCATTCTCTGACGAAAAAAGGTGGCGTCGGGGTTGGAAACCCTTGATCTGACGGGTCTAAATGTTCGTCTGGAGGGTGCGTGCTTAGCGCTAAATGTTCGCTTAAATGGTTACGGTTCCTGCGCAAATGTTCGTCTATAAGGTTGTACTTCTTTGAGCACATAACCTTTTGAGAAACCGAATTCGATAATTTGGCTGCTGGGAAGGTTACGAAATAAGACCAAGGGTTGTAGGGAATTGAACAAAGTATTTACCAAGCCGGGTTTTTCGCGCGTTTTTGAACGTGGTTTTGGCTTGTTTGAGGCAACTGGCGACCTCAATGGGGGCAATTCGGGATGCTATTTTCGCGTTGTGCTCGACAGTGGGGCGGCTTGACGAGACTACCACTCAAAATGTTTTCGAGCGGAAGTTTGCCATTAGCGTCTGTCTGCTTGGAAGATGCCAAGGCGATTATTGCGGGGTGCAAGCCTGGCGTTCTCCTCACAATCAACTTTGAGGGGCAAGAGATGAAACCGAAAATTGACGAGACCGCCAGGCGGTTGAGGTGTGTCAGTGTGCTTGCAGGAATCACGTTGACCGTGACTCTGTTTGCGCAGATGGCTGGTGCGCAGACGCAGCCTGCAGAGCAAAAGCCCGCCGAACAGAAAGTCGTGCAGGGAAGTAATCAGATCTTCTATTTGAATAACGCGACCCGGCAGATGGATATGAACGATATTCAGACCGATCTGCGCAACATGCTTCCTCAAGCGAAGATTTATGGCGTGCAAACGCAGAACGCGATTTCGATAGAAGGGAGTGCTGACGATCTTGCGCTTGCGCAGAAGATGATCGCGGATCTCGACCGGCCCAAGAGGGTCTACCGGCTCACCTACACGATCACTGAGATGGATGGTGGCAAGCGGATCGGGACGCAACATTTCTCCTTGATTGCGTTGTCGGGAGGAAAAACGATTTTGAAACAAGGGAGCCGCGTGCCAATTGTCACCGGGACATACGACGTCGGCACTCCAAAGCAGAACTCCCAAGTGCAATATCAGGATGTAGGCCTGAGCATTGAAGCAACTCTGGATGGGGAGAGTCTGCATACAAAAGTCGAGCAGACGAGCCCTGCAGAGGAGAGGTCAGGGGTGGGTTCGCAGGACCCGATCGTTCGCCAGACTGTGCTGGACGGAACGTCGAGCCTGACTCTTGGCAAGCCGGTGGTTCTGGGGTCGTTCGACATTCCAGGGAGTACGCGGCACCAGGATATTGAAGTTGCTTCGGAGCTAGTGAATTGAGCCTACGGCGATGCCCGGGCCTGTCGTTACTCTGGGCTTTGCGCTGGATGAACGGAACAGCGGCACGGGATTACAGAGAACCCTGAAGTGCTTTAGATAGAGGGGCCTATCCCACTTTAAGACGATGAAACCGCGCCGAAAATGGGGTGTCTGGCCATTGAGTGATTTGAATCACAATTGATGGGACTCAAAGGGGTTACCTTTGGGTCATGAAGCGGTACGAAGACAGTTCCAAGTGACTATAATCACATTTGGGCGTGAAAGACCGCCGCTTCTTAAGATTTTACCGGAAGGGAATCCCGCCAAATGGCGACTGGAGACCTGGCCCTGGGTCAAGAGCAGGGCTTAACGAACGCGCGCCCGCGCGTGACAAACGATTTCAGCATCAACGTAGCAACGGTGAACGGGTCCGGCTCGCAATCCGCCAATAGCGTACTGCTGAAAAGCATCTTCGGAATGGGAGTTCCCGTCAGCGGAAAAAACCTTTTCCCGTCGAACATTGCCGGACTACCCACGTGGTACACGATTCGTGCGAGCAAGGACGGGTATGTAGCCCGCAAGCGCGAGTCTGAGGTGCTGGTGGCGTTGAACCCAGACACGGCCCGCGAAGATACATTGTCGATGCCCGCTGGCGGCGTGGTGATCTACGAAGAGAAGCTGGACCTGAAGCAATATCGCGACGATGTTGTTTTCTATCCGGTGCCGTTCGACAAGATTACGGCGGCAGTATGCCCCGAAGCAAAGTTGCGCAAGCTGGTGCGGAACATGGTGTACGTAGGCGCCGTGGCCCAGATATTGCACATCGATCTTGGCCTTGTGGAGAGCGGGCTGCGCAAGCAGTTTTCAAAGAAGCAGAAGGTATTCGATCTGAACTTTGGCGCAGTTAAGGCAGGCTACGAATATGCGCAAACGACGTTTACCAAGCAGGACCCTTACTTCATCGAAACGATGGATCAGACGAAGGGCAAGATAATCATCGATGGCAACGCGGCTTGTGGCATGGGCGCAGTGTTTGCCGGCGTGACGGTGGTTGCGTGGTATCCGATTACTCCCTCAACCTCGGTGGTTGAGGCAACGACTGACCTGCTTAAGAAGTTTCGCGTGACGCCGGATGGCAAGGCGACTTTCGCCGTGGTTCAGGCTGAGGACGAACTGGCCGCGATCGGCATGGTGCTGGGCGCGGGCTGGGCCGGAGCGCGGTCGATGACTGCGACTTCAGGGCCGGGCATCTCGCTGATGGCCGAGTTT
Organism: Acidobacteriaceae bacterium; assembly: GCA_003133425.1. The sequence goes on along the minus strand of PKXI01000424.1, from coordinate 10,654 downwards.
ACCGGGCTTGGTTATTACGCCGAGCTTCCGGGCGTGATCTTCGACGTGCAGCGCACTGGACCGTCAACTGGCATGCCGACACGGACTTCGCAGGCGGACTTGCTGTCGACGGCGTTTTTATCGCACGGCGACACCAAGCATATTGTTCTGCTTCCGGGAAATGTGAAGGAATGCTTTGAACTCGGATGCATGGCATTCGACCTGGCAGAAAGGCTGCAGACGCCGGTGTTTGTGCTTACCGATCTTGACCTGGGCATGAACAACTGGATGTCGGATCCGTTTGTATATCCGGAGAAGCCGCTGGACCGGGGTAAGGTGCTGACGAAAGAGGATCTGGACAAGCTGGGCGGATTTGCGCGCTACCGCGACGTGGATGGCGACGCGATTGGCTGGCGGACTTTGCCGGGAACGGACCATCCCAAGGCGGCGTATTTCACGCGCGGCTCGGGACACAACGATGCGGCGGGCTACACCGAAAAGCCGGACGAGTACGTGGAAGTGATGGATCGGCTGCTGCGCAAGTTTGAGAGCGCGCGCAAGTTGGTTCCGGCGCCGGTGGTGGTGAAAAACGGTGCCTCGAAGGTTGGTTTCATTGCATACGGCACCACGGATTTCGCGCTGCGCGAGAGCATGGACCAGATCAAAAAGGAATACGGGAAGGAAGTGGATTACATCCGCATTCGGGCTTATCCGTTTGCGCACGAGATTCACGACTTTGTGGCCTCGCACGAGCGCGTCTACGTGGTGGAACAGGACCGCGACGCACAACTGGCAAGCCTGCTGAAGCTGGATCTTCCGGCAGAGCAGGTGGCGAAGCTGCGCAGCATTCTGAACTACAACGGATTGCCTGTAGACGCCCGCACCATTACTGAAGAGTTTGCAACGAAGGAGGGCCTCTAATGGCAACCGCAACCCCAACTCCAAAAGTGAACCACATCGGCCTTCCGGTTGTTGAATACCGCGGCGGCAAGAGCACGCTGTGCGCCGGCTGCGGCCACAACGCAATCTCCGAGCGGATTATCGACGCCATGTACGAGATGGGCGTGCAGCCAGAGCGGGTGATGAAGATGAGCGGCATCGGTTGCTCTTCGAAGAGCCCGGCCTACTTCATGAACCGCTCGCACTCGTTCAACAGCGTGCACGGGCGCATGCCTTCAGTTACAACCGGAGCGGTGCTGGCCAACCACACCATGATGGCTCTTGGCGTTTCTGGCGACGGCGATACGGCGTCAATCGGCATGGGGCAGTTTGTTCACCTGATGCGGCGAAACCTGCCGATGATTTACATCATCGAGGATAACGGCGTTTACGGGCTAACCAAGGGACAGTTTTCAGCAACGGCCGACATTGGCTCGAAGCTGAAGACTGGGGTCATCAATGACCTGCCGGCCATCGATACTTGCGCGCTGGCGATTCAGTTGGGCGCAACGTTTGTGGGCCGGTCGTTTTCCGGCGACAAGAAACAGCTGCTCTCGATGCTGAAGGCCGCAATTGCGCACAAGGGCACGGTGATGCTTGACGTGATCAGCCCTTGCGTGACCTTCAACGACCACGAAGGCTCGACCAAGAGCTACAAATTCTTGCAGGAAAATGACGAGCCAATCAACGAGATTGGATTTGTGGCGAGCTTCGACGAGATCGAGGTGGACTACGACTCCGGGCAGGTGTACGACGTGCAGATGCACGACGGCTCAAACCTGCGGCTGCGCAAACTGCTAGCGGACTACGACCCGACCGATAAGGCGAACGCGGTGCGTACCCTGATGGAGGCGCAGGAGAAGGAAGAGATTCTTACGGGCGTCTTCTTTATCGACACGCAGAAGCCGACGTTCATTGACCTGCTAAACGTGGTGGACGAACCGCTGGGCACGCTGCCGGAGTCGCTGACACGGCCTCCGAAGACGGCGCTGGATAGCTTAATGGCAAACCTGATGTAAGTCTCTCAAGTCTCGGGCGCGGGCAACGTGCTAGAGCGCTTTCGGCCGGGGTGTTTACAGTTGCGATGGATGTCAGTGGTCTCCCACCCTTTGCGCANNGTGTTAACACTCAACTCGAAAATGCTGTAGCGCCTGAGACATTAAATTTCCCAATAATCGAATAGCAACATTCGCGGATAGTAGAGTCCGGCGCGGACAGGTGCGCTTGTGCCGTGCAGTTTGCGCAGGACTTCAGCGTAGGCGAGGAGCTGCGGCGCAAATGTTGTGCGCAGCTGCGGGAGCGCCGCAACTGGGTCGGGGGCGTCGGCGTGGGTTGTTTTGTAGTCGATGATCCACCAGGCTTCGTTTCCTGTGGAGAGTGGTGTGGGGCCGGCGCGGAAGACGCGGTCAACCTGCACGGTGCGGAGACTGCCGGCGACGATTCCAGTCCAACGGGCTTCGCTGGCGTCATCGATGTGTGGGGAGAGGATCCAATTGCCGATTGGGTCATGGGTGGCGTCGATGGCGATTCGGAGCGCTTCAGAGGCGATGGCGGCGGCCTTGGTGGGGTCAATACCAGCTGCGCGGACTTGCGCAGCGATGCGGGGTTGGTACTGCTTGATTGAGGCGCGGGTGGCGTCCCAGTCGTTGGATTTGTGGAGGCGGGCAAGGGTTTCGAGGAGCGTGTGGACGGCTGTGCCCAATGCGCGGGAGAGCAGGCCGCCTTCGTGGCGGATGTAGAGCTGACTCTCCCAGGTCTCACGTGCGGGACCTGGGGCACCCATGATTGGTTCGGGAGGGAGCGCGTACGTAGCTGCCTGCACGGGACGGAAGTTTGGCGGGAGCCGGCGAAGCAGGGTTGGCGTGAGCGGAGCCGGCATTACGAGCAGGTTGCTCTCAGCGGAGGCGGCGAGGGATTCAATAATGGAGGGCACTGCGCCGGGTTCAGCGCTGATTGCTTTCCATGCGTCGAAACGATTCTCGATTTCAGCTTGCAGCGCGGGCCATGCAGTGGCGAGCAGGCTGTCTTTTGGCTCGGCGAGGATCCAATCGCCGCTCTTGTTCCTTCTGCAAGCCAGCTGGGCGAAGAGGTGCAATTCGTCGCGGGCGCGGGTTGCGGCTACGTAGAGGATGCGGCGGGTCTCCTGCGACTCGCGTTCACGATAGACACGGTCGACCCACTGCTTGGTAGTGCCGCGGTCGGAGCCCTTAGATTGCAGAGGTGCTACAAGAAATTCGGTGATCTCATCAGAATTCTCCAGCTCATCTGAGAGATCGTCTGGCGGAAGTCCGCGCTCGAGCCAGGACAGTAGCTTGATCTTCCCCCTGCCGGAGCGAGCCTGAAGCTCGGGGATGATGACTACTTCGAATTCGAGCCCCTTTGATTTGTGAATGGTCATTAACTGGACGCCACAGTCGCTGCCTGCGGAGGGATCGGGCTGCGCGGTGAGGCTGTCGAGAGCGGAGTTCAGCGTGGGGCCGAGCAGGTCTTGTTCGCCATTCGGGAGGCTGTCAAGGCACTGCCACAGCAGGTCGAGATTTGCACGGGCGGTGCGATCGACGCATTGCGGGCCACCTAGTCGAAACCAGACTTGCTCCAGCCATGTGCCGAGGGATGCGGTGGGCTGGCCGAAGCGCAAACCGGGGACGACTGCTAGGGCGTCGCGAACGCGCTCGGCGGCCAAACGGCCATCGTTGCTGAGTAGATGAAGACGCTCGGAGAGTAACTCCGGGATAGGCCGAGTGAGGAGGTCTGGATTATCAGCGCTAGTGAGAGTGTGGAGGTCACTAAGCGAAAGGCCACACCAGGGGGCGCGGAGCAAGCCAAGCCAGGCTACTCGGTCGAGGGGATTGAGGGCGGCTCTCGCGAGGGACAGCGCATCGAGGACCTCGGGGCGGGCGGAGAGCTTTTCGAGATCGACGGCGCGGAACGGGATTGCCGCTTTGCGAAAGGCCAAGGCGATTGGAGCCAGCGCGTTGCGAGTACGACCGAGGATGGCGATTCGATAGTTCTCTCCTTTGGCGCGGGCTGTATTCATGCGATCTATGTGGCTGCGGATTAAGGCGACCATCTCTTCAATTTGGGCAGTCCGCGGCTCCTGGTTCTCGTCTCCAGCTTTTGCGGTATTTGATTTGGCGCGAGGGAGTTGAGGGGCAAAGTTGATGTGGAGCTTGAAGGGTTGATCCGGCGCGGATTGGTCGTCGCGCGCGGGTTCAGCGGGCGAGAAAGTAACGCCGCTGCCATCGTTGGCTGCGAAGACCTGGGTGAAGATCCCGTTGAGCTCTTCGACGAGCGGCCTTGCGGTGCGGAAGTTGGAGATTAGGCTGACAGGGTCGAAGAGGAGCGGGTCGGTGTTGGGAATTTCCAGCCCGGCTTCGCGGACGCGCGGGAAAAGCTCTGCATCGGCGTCGCGGAAAAAGTAGATGGACTGCATGGGGTCGCCGACGACGAAGCAACTGCGGCCTTCGCGCTCGGGCCACGCGGCGATTAGGCGGCGGAGGAGTTCGTGCTGGCGACGGCTGGTGTCCTGAAATTCATCGACGAGGATGTGGTGGATGCCGTCAGCGACGGAAATGGCGGCATCGGTGGGCAGGCCGTCGGGGCCCTGGAGCACGTTTTGGGCGATCTGCGCGACCTCGATGTAGTCGACCGCGCCGGCTTCGGCGAAGACGACACGGAGTTGGGCGGCGGCATTGCGAAGCAGGGTGAAACAGGCCCGGACGATCTGCCAATCTTCATCAGTGTAGCGGGCGGGGGGCAGGGTGCGGACGGCGGCCAAGGCGGGTTCGAGGTTAGGGACGGCGCGGAATTTTCGGAGAAGATCGAGCATCTGCGCCTTTTTCTCATCCTTCCTGTTGGGAACCCATCCCATTTGGGATTCGAGAACTTCGTGTTGCACGCGATAGAAGCCCTTCGGTGCCCTTGGACCCGTTGGAAAGCCCTCGCGCTTGTCAACCTTCTCCCTGAGTTTGCCCTTTTCCGTGAGTAAGAACGACCCCAAGGCAAGGAACACATCCCACGCATCATCTAGGTCGCCGGAAGATGTGAATGGGCCTACAGGGACTTCGACGAGTTCCGCCAAGCTCCGAGGGGGATTCGACCCCGGTTCTTCACAGGCATACCGCGCGAGTTCCAGCGTTTCGCTACATAAGGCGGGAACGCTCCTGAGGAGTCCGCATAACTCGGTGATCTTTTCCCGTACCTCACGCGAAAAGGGCCGCTCGAGCTTGTCGCGAAGGACATCCCAATCCTGCTCGCGCTCGAGGACAAAACCATGCATCCAGCGGTCACGATTCTTGAGCATCTCGACGAGCAGGGATTCCATCTCCTGCCAGTTGTTATCGCGCCACAGAAGCAGAGACTCGATGGCTGCGCGAAGATTAAGGTCGGGCTTGTCGATCTCACCGAGGGTCTGGCGGGCCGCGCGGCGATAGAGCTCATCGGGCTGCTCGTAGATGCCGAGTCCGTCGCCGAGACCGGAGAGCAAAGGTTGTTGGAGTGCGAGGTCACGGCAGAACGAGTCGATGGTGGAGATGCGGAGTTGGGCGGGTTGGTCGAGAAGATTCCAGCCGAGAATTTGCGAGTGATTGAGGGCGCGACGGGCGAGGGCCTCCATGGAGAAGGGGTCGCCTGACTTTTCGCAAAGGTGCGCCTCAGAGGCTAAAGCCCGGTTCGCTTCTAATGGATTTGTGTACGGGCTAAAGCCCGTAGCCTTCATCGGATCGAGTTTGTCTCCGTTGGCAGCGGCCTCTTCCAGTTTGGAGAGGATGCGGTGGCGCATTTCGGCGGCGGCGGCCTTGGTGAAGGTGATGGCTACAATTTGGCCGGGGTCTTCCACTTGGGTCAAAAGACAGAGAAAGCGGCGGGTGAGCAGATCGGTCTTGCCAGAGCCGGCGGCGGCCTGAACGAGGATGGAGTTGGTGGGATCGAGGGCGCGCTCGCGCTGGGCCTGATCGGGCGGAGGAGCCTTGGCCACGGGCTTACTCATCGGCGGCCTCCGCGTCGTCTTCACCTGAATCCTCTTCGAGATCGAGCAGCGCGCGATTCTCCGCGATGCGACACAGGCTTTCAAGGCCGCAATGCTCGCAGGTCCTGGGATAATCACGCGGGTCTACTTCGGCGCGGCCAGAGAGGAAGTCTTTGGCCAACTGCTCTATGTACTCTCTCCAGTCGATGAGTTGTTCCACGGAGAGACTGCTTCTGACGAGATTGCTGGTGGTTTTCAGGTTGGGAAGCAAAGTGGCTTTTGCATCGCCGACATGGCCGGCGAAGCCCGATTTGCCGCTGAGTACTTTTGCGAAGACCAGGCCGCCAAGTTGTTCTTCGGAGTTGAGAGCAAAGCCGGCGTAGAGGGGGAGTTGCACATCGTCGGGGCGTGGCAGCTCCCAGGATTTGGGCGTGACCTGGCCGGTCTTGTAGTCGATGACGAGCAGGGAATTGTCATTGAGGCGGTCGATACGGTCGAGACGCAATGTGAATGAAAGTCCGGCGAGGTCGATGGTGCGCGCCGCTTCTGTTTCGGTGACTTCGAATTCGATGCGCGTAGCTTCGTAATCCAGCCACTCGGCGACCAGGCGAGTGAGGCGTTGTTCTTCTAGCTCAAGATAACGGCGCGGCATGCGCTCACGGAGCCCTGGGCGGATTTCTTCCTGGAGAACGCGATGGACTGTGCCTTCGACGAATGCGCTTCGATCTTTGAGGCCCACGAGATCGTTGAGAGAGCGGATGCCATCTGGTGGGCCGCCCCAGACGGAATGAAGGACGGCGTGAAGGAACTGGCCGCGCTGCGAAGGAGTGAGGCCGGGCTCGGCCAACTGCCAGCTTTGGGACGCCAGGCGCGCTGTTGCGAAGGCCTTGAAAGGGCATTGCGATTGACGGGTGAGAACCGCAGAACCGCCCTCGACACCTCCGGGCGGGAAGGGAATGCGGCTAGCGTCTTCAAAAGTGACTGTGAGCGGTTCCAGCGCGGCGGGTGCGGACAAATCCGCCGGCAAAGGTTGGGGCGGGCCTGCAAGTTGGACGATGAGGCGGGAAGAGCGAGTTTCCACGCCCTCGCTTTGGCAGGCATAACTGAAGCGGACTTGCGGGGCGGACCTGAGCAAGCGGAGTGTGATGGCGCGCGAAAGTTCCCAGTCGAGTTGCGAAGTGGCGTGGGGCATCGCGGCGTCGCGCTGGACTTCGAGCGGCAACAGCGGATGAGTTGCTCCTGAGGAGGGCCAGGCGATCTCGCTTGCTCCCATGAACCAGACGGCATCGGCGGTGAGTCCTGCGGATTCGGCGGGGCCGGCTATTTGGATGGGCGCCTCGCGAGACTGGGGTGCAAAGAGGGTTTCATCGAGGGAGCGGGCAAGCGCGGAAAGATACTCCGACCAGCGGATGCGTCGGCCATCGAAGCCGAGAGACGCGCACGACTCCACGGTCTGCTGCCAGCGGTCGCGTGACTGGTGCTCGGTGCTGGAAAGCGGTCGAGCAGTCCCTGGCCAACCGGCTAATTGGAGGATTTGAGGAATCAGTTCGGCCCATTCGAGCGGGGTTTTGGGAAGGCGAGTGTGCTCTGCGAGGCGGCTTTGGGCTTCAGATATGCGGATGATCCAGGCGGTAGGGAGCGATGCTTTGTGAGGCTGGGTGAGGAATGCATTCAGCGTCCAATGAGTTCGCTCGAGGCCGCGGCGGCGCAGGCTCCGCATATAGGTTAGGAGCGCGATGGTTTCCGCATTATCCGCAGCAGTTTGGCCGGTGGAGAGGAGCCAGTCGAGTTCGTTTTCAGTAATCCTGTTTTCTCTGGGTGCACTCGACAGCCAGCGGAGTAAAAGATGCGCGCCACGCGCCAACGCCACCTGGCCGAGGGGAATTCCAAGAGAGAACTCGAAGAGCGGAGCACCGGAGGATGAGGCAGGTCCGCCGCCTGCAAAGTTGAGGAATGCACGCTCGATTTCGCCTCGGCGTTGAGACACCTCTTGAGTGATCACAAGCAGGCTCGCATCCGGCTTGGCGGCAAGTTGTTGTTTGCACCAGAGGGCACACGCGGTGAGTTCGGATTGAGTGTCGGCGGCATGGTAAAAGCGGACTTCGCGGGCATGCTCGCCGGCTGACGCCTCCTGCACCCCGCCTGCGGCGCCCCAGGCGTCGAAGAGACGGCGCTGTACAGGGACAATGCGGTCAAAGCCGGCGAGAAGCAGCGGCGGCCGCTGGACAGTTGCTGGCGAGGAATTTTCAAGCAGTGAAATCAACTCGATAGGCAGACGAGCGGTGCTGAGCAGGTTCGCCTTGCGGCAGGTTTCATCGAAGGCTGCGAGCCAGGCGCTGAAGTCCTCCGCATCCTGTTGCCAGGCTGCGCGGGCTCCCTCCTTGAGGAACTGCGGTGCATAGGAGCAGAGCAATTTGTGGGCTTCCATGGCGAGATTTGCCATGCGGTTGCGCGGGCCTTCAAGCAACGTGGCCATGTGCTGGTCAGAGCCGACAATGCCAGCCCAGATTGACTGTTCCTGGAGGGGATCGAGGAGCAGGCGGCCATCGGTACTTTTGGAGCGGTCTGTCCAAGCGGTTCGGAGGAAGGTCTGCCAATCGAGGATGGTGGGTGCGGGCCAGGCTGCGAGGCCTTCGGCGCGGCGGGCGCGGTGAAAGCTGGCTGCAAGGGCGCGGGCGGCGCGCTCGCTGGCTGTGACCACCCACCCACCGGCGCGCAGCCACGCGGTAATTTCAGCTTCCGATTCTGGCCCAGTTTCCTTGCGTGCCCCCATTCCAGCGTTATACGCCACCGGCGCGGGTGGTGCCAGAGAGGACGAACGCGCGCGGAGGGATGATCCCTTCATCCCCTATACTTGCTCGTCGGCAAGGCCGGCGCTCGAGAGGTAGCGAAGACATGTACGGAAAGAAGAAAGTTGCGGTTTCGGGTTGTGTTGTGGTTCTGTTGCTGGGTGGGGCGGCATGTTTTGGCCAGGGAGGCGCGTCAGCAGCTTCGGCTGTGTCAGCTTCGATTGCGCCGGGAACAATGACCCGCATCGGCACGATTGATGAGCGATTCCAGTCTTACAACATTGAGGCGGTTGAGGTGACGGGCGGCAGGTTCTGGAAACCGTTCGCCAAGGCCGGAGATGTAGCACCTGCGGCTGAGAAGCCGGCTTCGGCCATGACTGCGCCGGGCGGAATGGACCCTTCGCTTTATGAGTATCGGGCGCCAATCGATTTGAGTAACAAGCGGCTGCGCAAACTGGCTGCGGCGCTGGGGCCTGCGTATGTCAGGGTCAGCGGAACGTGGATGAACTCGACTTACTTTCAGGATTCGGATGCGCCGGCGCCGACTGCTGCTCCGAAGGGGTTCAACAGTGTTTTGACGCGCGCGGAGTGGAAGGGCGTGGTCGATTTTTCTCGCGCCGTGGATGCGGGGATTGTTACCTCGTTTGCCACCAGCGCGGGAACCCGCGACGAAGCAGGGGTTTGGACGCCGGAGCAGGCAAAGAAGCTGATGGACTACACGAAGTCTGTTGGCGGACACATTGCGGCGGCGGAATTCATGAACGAGCCAACCTTCGCAGAGATGGGTGGCGCGCCGAAAGGCTATGACGCCGTGGCATATGCGAAGGATTTCGCGGTCTTCAAGAAGTTCGTTCAGTCAGATGCCGCCGGAATGGTTGTTCTTGGGCCGGGCGGGGTTGGCGAGGGGTCGGCACTGGCACCTTCGTTCATGCACCTGGTAAAGACAGAAGACATACTGGCGGCGACGGGGCCGGCGTTCGATGCGTACTCGTACCACTCTTATGGAGGGGTTTCGAGCCGCTGCGGTCGAATGGGGGCTCCTGCGACTTCGCCTGAGGCTGCACTCTCGGAAGAGTGGTTGGCGCGTGGGGGGAAGATCGAAGCGTATTATGCGGCGATTCGCGACCGGCTGATGCCAGGGAAGGCGATATGGCTGACGGAGACGGCGGAAGCTGCTTGCGGGGGCGATCGCTGGGCTTCGGATTTTATTGATAGTTTCCGGTATCTGAACCAGCTCGGCAGTCTGGCAAAGAGCGGTGTGCAGGTGCATATGCACAACACGCTTGCGTCGAGCGACTACGGGTTGCTGGATCAGAAAACGCTGGAGCCGCGGCCTAACTACTGGGCGGCGGTACTTTGGCGGAAGCTGATGGGAACTACGGTGCTGGATCCCGGGACGTCGCCGGCGGAGAGTCTGCATCTGTTTGCTCAGTGCTTGCGCGGGAAGCCGGGCGGCGTGACGTTGCTGGCAATCAATTTGGACAAGTCTGCGACGCAGACGATGGCGATTCCGACCGGGGCGGAGCGGTACACGCTTACGTCGGCGGATCTGTTGAGCACCAGCGTTGAGTTGAACGGGAGCGAATTGAAACTGGGGGCTGGAGATGCGTTGCCTGCTATTAAGGCTGCCACGGTGCGTGCGGGGCAAGTGACATTTGCGCCGGAGAGTATTACGTTTTTGGCTTTGCCAAAGGCGGACAACGCTAGTTGCAAATAGGCCGTTTCGCGCAGACTGTAAGTGACGGTTGAGCGGGGTTTGGCGGGATTTCCAGGGTTGCGTCCGCTGCGGTGGACTCCGCCCTCGGGTCGTTCCCTCTATGCTGGAGAATTTGGGAAACGTTGGTGCTCGATTTTTTGTTGGCTGTTGTGTGAGTGGGCGATGTGGGACTGACAAAGGCAGCGAGTTAGCCCCCGCTTCGCGGGGATAGCAAGTTAGCCTGAAGTTCTGAGCGGCGACGACGGGTATTTCTTTGTGCTCAAT
>PKXI01000044.1 GCA_003133425.1 Acidobacteriaceae bacterium | reverse complement strand
TCGGCCGCGTCGGCATCTGCGGTAGCGACGTGCACTACTACAAGCACGGCCGCATCGGCCCCTTCGTCGTCAACGCGCCCATGGTGCTCGGCCACGAAGCCGCCGGCATCGTCCTCGAAGCCGGCAGCGAGGTGAGTGACCTGAAACCCGGCGACCGTGTCTGCATGGAGCCCGGCATTCCCGACATGACTTCGCGCGCCAGCCGCGAAGGCCACTACAATCTCGATCCCGCCGTGCGCTTCTGGGCCACTCCGCCCATTCACGGCTGTCTCACCGGCGAAGTCATTCACCCGGCGGCCTTCACCTTCAAACTGCCTGACAACGTCTCTCTTGCCGAAGGCGCCATGGTCGAGCCCTTCGCCGTTGGCTTGCATGCAGCAACCAAAGCCCAGATCAAGCCGGGTGCAACAGCGGTCGTCATCGGCGCAGGCCCCATCGGCATCATGGTGGCCCTCTCCGCTCTCGCTGCCGGCGCGGGCCAGGTCATCGTCTCCGATCTCTCCGCGGAGAAGCTCGCCATCGCCGCCCAGTATCCCGGCATCGTACCGTTCGACATTCGTTCAGGCTCACTCGCCACCCGCGTCGCTGAACTAACCGCCGGCTGGGGCGCCGACGTAGTCTTCGAAGCCAGCGGAAGCCCCAAGGCCTTCGAGGGAATCTTCGATCTTCTCGCCCCGGCCGGAACGCTGGTGCTGGTAGGCATGCCGCCCGCCGCCGTTGCCTTCGACGTCGTCGCCGCGCAGGCCAAAGAAGCCCGCATCGAAACCATCTTCCGTTACGCAAATGTCTATCCGAAGGCCGTAGCCCTGCTCGCATCCGGCAAGGTCGACCTCAAGCCGCTCATCTCGGCAAGTTTTTCATTCGACCAGAGCATCGCCGCCTTCGAGCGCGTAGCCGAAGGCCGCCCCGCCGACATCAAGCTGCAGATCGTGGTTGAGGAATCCGTCTCGTGACTGCTCCCGGCCTCGAAGACCCTGCAGGAATGCCCGCGCCGGCACGTCACTACGGCCAGGACCGCTTTGTCTTAGGCATGCCCCTCGCGCTTCTCGGCGGCTATATCGCCATCGTCTTCTGCATGACCGGTGATGGCATCGAGCAGGCGTTTCTGTCGAAGTACCTCGTCAACCTCGGCTTCACCGCTAGCGATTCCGCACTGGTCTTCACCGTCTACGGCGCCACCGCCGCAATTTCCAGTTGGCTCTCCGGAGTGTTGGCCGACGTCTTCACGCCGCGCCGCATCATGCTCATCGGCATCGTCTGGTGGCTTATATTCCATGTGCTGTTTCTCGTCTTCGGTCTCACGCATCCCAACCTGCCCATGACGCTGCTCTTTTACGGCATTCGCGGTTTCGCCTACCCGCTCTTCTTCTATGGCTTCTTCGTCTGGGTAGTGCAGAAGAGCCGCCCGCACGAACTCGCCTCCGCCATCGGCTGGACATGGAGCATGTTCACCATCGGCTACGGCATCGTCGGCTCCTACCTGCCCAGCTTCACCATCGGGTGGATCGGCTACATGGGCACTCTGTGGATGTCGATGGCCTGGGTGTTGACCGGCGGACTGCTTATCTACTTCTTTACCGGCGGCGTTACGGCCGTGCCTAACGCCGCCGTCGCGCGCGGCGAGACCGGCAAATTTGCGGAGATAGGCAAGTGCTTTACGCTCATCTTCCACAACCGCAACATCGCCCTCGCGCTCATCACCCGCATCATCTGCAACCTGTCGCTCTTCGGCTTCCCGGTCATCATGCCGCTGTTCTACACCTCTGCGCGCATCGGCTTCAGCGTGCCGCAGTGGGCGCGCATCTGGGGAATGTTCTTCCTCGTCCAGCCCATCACCAACGTCGTTTGGGGCCTTATCGGCGACCGCATCGGGTGGATGCGCCAGATGCGCTGGGTAGGCTTTGTAGGCTGTGGCACGGCGTCATTGCTGTTCTACGTGCTGCCGCTGCACTTTCCGCACAACACGCTGGTAGCCTACGTGGCCGCACTGTTGTTCGCGTGTACCATCACGTCCTTTGTGCCCATGGGCGCCATCTTCCCCATGATGGAGCCAGAGCACAAAGGCGCAGCAGTCTCCGTGCAGAACCTCGGCGGCGGCCTGGCCAACTTTGGCGGCCCGGTTCTCGCCGCGCTCATCCTGCCCTTCTGGGGAATCGGCGGTGTAGTCCTAGTCTACGGAGTGCTGTATTACTGCGCAGCCGTCCTAACGCTATTCATCCACGTAGACCAACCCAAAGGCGTCTCTGCAGCCGAACTCGCAACCCACTGAACAACCAGCGAGCAAAAACCAGGTGACCCAAGACCGCTCCGTGAAGTAGGGGACCGACGACTGCTCCGTGCCCCATCCGTGCGCGTTTTTTCTGGCGCAAGGGTGGGACAGCACAGATCTCTCCAGCCCGCTAACCCGCTAACAGAAAAGGCCCCGCACTGGGGCCTTTTCGCTAACTCGCTAACTCGCCAGGATGCTAACCCAACTAACGAGCTTCCACCGGTTGCAGCGTCAACCGCGCCGTAAGCACCACCAGCGCCACCCACAGCACATCGGCTCCCAGCAGGTGCGCCACCTGCAGCCACAGCGGCGCCAGCATAAACACATCCATCACGCCCAGCACATACTGCGCCGCCAGCAGAACCAACACCAGAGCCGACAGTCCCCGATTATCCCAATGCGCCGAGCGCCGCGCCGCGCGCACCAGAATCCAGATCAGGAAAATGCTTGAAAGGAATGCAACCGTAGGATGCGTCCAGCGCCAGCGCACCAGCCAGCCGCTGGTTGCGGAAAAATCCTGCGCCAACGCCTGCCCCAGCGAACTTGCCGGGAAGAGCGTGTCGCCCAGCGCCGCCAGTGAACCCGTTACGCCCACAATCATCACCACGACGACGGCGGCAACCGCCCCAAAGGGCGCAACCAGCGTGATGCTGCCGCGCAGATAACCTTTGCGCCTGCTCAGCAGATGAGCAGCGAGCGTAAGCGCAGCCAGCAACAGCAGAGTGTTGGTCAGGTGCAGCGCCAGGTAAGCGGGCCTTAGCGGCGACTGGCTCTGCGCTGTGAGCCCAAGCTTCACCAGCAGCGCACCCAAAATCGCCTCCACCACTGTGAATCCAACTGAGGCCACGGCCGCCGCGCGCGCAAGGTGGCCGCGCACCGTCCCTTTGTAGGTCCACACCAGCAGTCCCAATACCGAGAAGAGCGAAAGGCCGCTCGTCAGCCGATGCGTAAATTCGATCAGCGTTTCCACGCTCGCCGAGTGCTGCATTACCGTGCCATTGCAGAGCGGCCAGTGATTTCCGCACCCCGCGCCAGAGCCCGTAGCGCGCACCAGCGTACCCC
>PKXI01000075.1 GCA_003133425.1 Acidobacteriaceae bacterium | reverse complement strand
ACCCCAACTGTAGAAGATGAGCCTAAGTTCTCAGCCGTCAGCCGGCCAAGGTCCCTGATTCATTTTTCTTACTTGCCGCCTAGCGCCCTGGCGAAGGCGTAGAAGAAGTCGAGCGACTTGAAGTACGAATCGATTGGCAGCCTCTCATCGCGGCCGTGGGCGCGGTCGTCGTCCCGCTCGAGGGCGATTGCGGAGAAGCCGTAGGAGGGAATTCCGGCTTGCGCAAAGTAGATTGAATCGGAGGCGCCGTTCTCCATGATTGCGGTCACCGGGATTCCGGGCCAGATGGCATTTGTGAGCCGGGTGAGCGGTTCAAAGACTTCCGGAATGGGCGCCGGGGGAACAATTGGTTTTCGGTCTGGAGCAACATCGGCGACTGCGCCGGAGTCTGAAACATACTTCACCGTCAGCTTGTCGTCACCGAAGAGAGAAATCAACTGCTGCCGGATCTCTTCCGGTGAGTGTCCGGGAAAGATTCTGCAATTCACGTTTGCCTGCGCCGTCTGCGGCAATGCGTTGTTGGCGACGCCGGCGTTGAGGCGGGTTGCTACGCAGGTGGTCCTGAAGTTGGAGTTGAAGCTGGGCTCGGCGCTGAGGCGCGTCTCTGCTGCCGGGTCAGGCGGCGTGGCGAGGATCGCCCGCATGTCTGCCGCATTCTGGCCCTTCTCCTGATCTGCGAGCTTGCTGAAGTAGGGGCGAGTCACTTCGTTCATCTCGAATGGAAACGCGTAGGCGGCCAATTTGTTCAGCGCAGTGGTCAGTTCGTAAATTGCGTTGTCCGGTCGGGGCAGGGAACTATGCCCTCCGCGGTTCACTGCTGTGACCTGGAAGTCCGAATAGACTTTTTCGGTGGCCTCTACAGCTGCCACAACCGCGCGTCCATGAACTAGTTGCACGCCACCCGCGTCGAGGTTGATGACAAAAGCTGCGTCGACAAGGTCACGATGCTGGAGTACCAGCCATTGGGCGCCGTTGAACTTGCCGCCTTCTTCATCGGCTGTGAGGGCGAGAATCAGGTCGCGCTTCGGCTTGTATCCCTCGCGATGCAGGCGCAGGAAGGTCGCCACCATCGCAGCGTCGCCATCCTTCATGTCCTGCGTTCCGCGCGCGTAGTAGAAGCCGTCTTTCATTACGAGTTTGAAGGGGTCGGTGGTCCAGTCCGATCGCAGAGCTTCCACCACATCCACGTGGCCGAGAAACAGAATTGGCTTTTCTGTGGGCTTGCCGGCTGCGCGAATTCGCACAACCAGGTTCTGTTTGCGCGGGTCGGCGCCCAGCAATTGCAGGTCCTGCTGCGCGAAGCCGGCGTCGAGAAACCGCTTGCGCATTGCCGCAGTCGCCGTGGTCACGTTGCCAAGAGGCGTGTCGGTGGTGTTGATCTCGATGAGTTCCTTCAGGATCGATTGCGCCAGGGCCTGATCTGCGGGCGAGGCCTTGGGTAGGGAATCCTGGGCTGATAGACACGAAGAAAGGAGAACGCCCAGCACGGTTGTTGCAAGAAAGACAGAAGAGGAACGTAGCATGCACTTATTGTACGGTTGGGCGTGGGCCTTACTTTGCCAGGCGGGCGTGAGGATCAACGAAGAGCCACGCGAATGCGCCCAGCATTGCCAGCATGGTCGCGGCTAGAAACGATGCCTCCCATCCGAAGTGGGCGGCGATCAGAGGCGTAAGCGACGCAGTGACCGCTGCTCCAATCTGGCAGCTCATATTCACTGTGCTGGAGACTACCCCAGCGAACTCGCCGGCAAAATCCGCAGACACGGACCAGAAGCAGCTTTGCGACACGTAGAGAGAACCGGCTCCGCAGGCCAGCACAGCGGTTGCCGTAACTGCGTCGTGCGCCCTCGATCCTACGAGCAGTAAAATCCCGGTCATGGCCAGGGCACATGCAGGGAGGATGCAGCGCCCAACACGCGCGCCAACGACGTGCGCCAGCCAGTCGCTTGCCACTCCGCCAGAGAGCGAGCCCACCGTCATTGCGATAAACGGAAAGATCGAGTAGACCGCGCTTGCTTTCAGGCTCAGGCCGCGCACTTGCGCGAGGTAGATGTAGAACCAACTGAAGAAAATCCAGGAGATATAGCCATAGGAGAAGTAGCTGCCCATCATGGCCAGTACCTCTTTGCTGGTGAAGATATTCATCCACGGTACGGCGGCCTTTTTCTTCTCGCCCCTGATCGCTTCCGCAGTGCCAGTTGCCGTGTCCCCGCGGCCGGAGGCGATCATTGCGAGTTCCTCGCTGCTGACCCAGGGATGGTCCTCCGGCGCGTCGCGGGCCACGACATACCAGACCGCGGCCGCCAGCGTACCGGCAAAGGCGCAGAACCAGAATGCGGAGTGCCACCCGTAGAGAAGAATGATGGACGTCAGCAACGGAGGAGCAAGCCCCGATCCCAAGCCCACGCCGCCGAAGACGATGCCGTTGGCTTTGCCGCGCTCATGGAAGGGAAACCAGCGCTCCACAAATTGGTTGGCTGATGGATACATGACCGCACTGCTGGCTCCCAGGACAACCCGCACCAGGAACAGGACCCACACAGCGCCACGCATATCAGGAGGCACAAGCGCGGTGAGGACCGTAAAAACTCCCCAGAAAAAAACGAAGAATGTGAGCACGCGGCGCGGGCCAAAACGCCGCACCAGAACTCCGCCGGGAATCTGGAAGGCTGCATAGCCGATGAGAAATGCGCTGAAGATCCATCCGAGATGCGAGTTGTCGATCCTGAACTCTTTGCCGATCTGGACGCCGGCGATGGAGATGTTGGTGCGGTCAAGGAAGGCGATGGTGCTGAGGATCAAGACCCAGAGCACGAGGAGATAACGGATAGGCAGGCCTCCGCCGGGCTTTCTTTCCTTTCCCTGGATCATTCGTTTCGACTTCCCCCAGTCCCGGCTCTTGCCTGTGATCGTAGGCCTGATTGGTGCAAGCAAACATTTTCGCTGCTCGACCCATCAAAGGGACACCAAAATCGGGGGGCAGTCTATTTTGGGTAAGAAACCGGGAAATGGGATTCGGTTGCGGGCTCCGGGAAAACGGGGGTTGTCGGTGAAGTTTCAGTCGGGGTGGGCAGGCAACAAAGGAAGGCTTGTATTTTGAGTTGTAGATGAGTCCTTTCGTATGAAAGAGCAAGGGCCCGGGCCTAAAGGCCGCAATGTTCGCATTCTTTCCCGGGGGCTGAAGCCCCCGGCTCCCTCCGGAATCGGCGATCTACGACTGTAGTGCCAAGTCTCAAGGCACCATGCTAGTACAGACGTTCACAAAGACATGTCGCAGCGAGGCCGGGAAATGCTCTACTCTTGGCTGTGAGCCCATGACTCGAATTCCAGGCAAATTCCGAAAGGCAATTTTGCTCGCCCTTGAGCACGATGTGATCAACACGGCCAAGGCAGCGGCTTATTCGGGGATGCTGATGCTGTTTCCGGCCCTGCTGGTGTTGACCACGCTGCTGGCCCAGGTGCGGGAGGGGACTACGCTGGTGGGCGAGGTTCGATCAGTCTTTGAGCAGTTTCTGCCTGCCGACACGATGGATCTGCTGCAATCGTACGTGCTGACTCGCCGGCTTTACTCGGGACAATTGATGCTGTCGGCGACAGGCTTGAGCATTTTTGCCGGACTCGGCATGATGCTGTCGTTGATGGAGGGCTTTCGCAGGGCGTACAAACTGCCTCACGAGGCATGGGGTTTTGGAGGACAGCGGCTGCGGGCCCTGCTGCTGGTGCCCATCGCGCTGGTTCCGCTTTCTGTGGCCACACTGGTGATCGTGTTCGGCCATCAGATCGAATTGTGGATGATTGAAAACGCGGGACACGAGTTGCGTCTCATTGTGCTGATCTCCTGGCGCCTGGCACGCTGGTCGGTGGCATTACTTACCGGCGTCACCGTGCTGATGGCCCTCTACCACTTTGGAACGAAAAGGAAAGAACACTGGTTGTGGGTGGCGCCGGGCGCAGTGGCCGGTACGCTGCTGTGGTTTCCCACGACGCTGGCCTTCGGCTGGTATGTAACCCGCGTTGCCGACTACTCCATGTTCTACGGCTCCTTTGGAGCAGGAATCGCGACCCTGGTCTGGCTTTACATCACTTCGTTCAGCGTGCTGGTGGGGGCGGAACTGAACGGAGTTCTTTATGGGGATCGGCAGGGCCAGATATCGGCCCAGATTTTCGCGGAACGCTTGAACGACTCGAATTCGACGGGCCAGTGACAGCACTCAGGACCTGTTGAAGAACTCTTCCGGTATTGAAGGCAACTAAAGATCCGGCAAATAAATA
>PKXI01000369.1 GCA_003133425.1 Acidobacteriaceae bacterium | reverse complement strand
TACTTATGACGTTGTGTTTAGCTAGTCAAACGCGGCGAGCAACCTCCCTCTGGGCACAGTTTCATTGGAGGTGATTGCAAATCCAAACTGAAGGAGTTTCCTCGCATGAAACATGAAGTCGCGATACCCGTGTCGATAGCAGTCTTGTCTCTGGCCTTCTTCATACCGAAAGTTTCGCTGGCCATGGCGCCGAAAAACCCGCCGGCCCCCGTCAAGTGAAAGTTCATTCGTCTCCACAAAGAGTGATGCTGTGAAGCTGTCTGTGAATGGCTGGATTGCGTTGGCGATTGAAGCGCAGCCGGGGAGCCGGCAGGAGATGAATTGATTGAACCGCAGCGCGTCTTCCACCGTACATCATCTCAGCACGGATGTGATGGCCGCTACATGCAAAGGATGCAGGCAGGTTTACCTTGCTTGAGGCGGTTGCAAGCCACGTCTGTCCGGCACAGTGCGTGAAGCTCATGTGCCGCATGATGGAACTAGTACATGACTTTTGTTACAACCATCTCGTTCACCAACTGTAACGGGATTCGTCTGACACAGCGGCGGCCTCTCGCGGGAAAGAGCCCGCAGCGGTTCTCCATGCAATGTCCCGTGGCGCCCCAAGCCTTAAGAGCTGCTTTCCTTGTGGAAAGCTTCCCTTTGAACACCCCTTGGGACTTCATCGGAATTGGACAACCGCGGCAAATGAGACGCTTGCATAACCGAAGCATAAGGAGAAGTAGTTCGCATGAAAAGTAAATTGAAGGTGTCCTTATCTGTAGCAATTCTCTCCGTCGCGGCGTTTTCCGCCGCGCAGGCCCGTGCTTTTGAAAGCCTGCCTGCCGCCTTCAGCGTTGAAGCAACGGCAATGCAGAGTGATGCCGCGCAGATGGTGCCGGCGCAAGCCTCGCTGGCACAAACGCTCGACGCCAACAAAATCCAGCCGGGCCAGCAATTCAAGGCCACGCTCATTGACAAGATCAAACTCAAGGACGGAACCGAACTGCCGCGCGGCACCGTGCTCGTCGGCACCGCAGACAACGGACAGGCCAACGGCAAGTCAACCCTCACACTGCACTTCACCCAGGCGCAGTTGAAAGACAGCAAGACCATCACCATCGCAGTCACCATCGTTGACCTGGTCCCTGCCAGCAACGTCGGATACACAACCGTAGCCACCTGGAACCCCACGCAGTTGGAGGTGCTTCAGCAGAACGTTCTCAACGGTGTCGATCTCGAAAGCCACATCGGCGGCGCCTCCTCAGGCACATTCGTCGCGGCAAAGAAAGACAGCCTCAAGCTCGCCAAGGGCTGTGCGCTCACGCTCGCAATCGGAACCGCGCAGGGCAGCTAGGTCTCTGACGGCTTGTTCTTGTGCGAATTACAGGTTCCCCAGGTTTCATCCGCCGCGGCGGATGAGACCTGGGAAACCATGAATCTGAACCTACAAAATCGCGCGGTCAAAAACCTGGTTTACAGCATTTTCGAGTTGAGTGTTNNTGGGAGACCACTGACATCCATCGCGACTGTAAACACCCCAGCAGAAGGAATACCGACATCGTTCCAATCGCCGCTCGCTAATCTGTTCCATTCCCCTTGAAGGCAGTAGCAGTTCGCATCAAGAAGTGCCGCTGAGCGGATGTCCCGCCTCCTGCGTCTCTCCACTCAGCGGTAGGAGTCTGCCGCAGTGTGTCTGATCCGCCGGCAGGACAGGACGCGCACTGAAGCGATACCCTTGAGTTGGACGGCGAATTGTTTCCCGAGCATGATCAACCTGAATGCGTGCAGCCTGCCAATACGATTTTGCGTGGGCAAGGGAATCAGGCGATCAAAGAGGAGCTGCAATGAACATTGGAAAGTGGGCACGCCTGATGCTGGCGGCAGTACCGCTGCTTGCTGGATGCAAGGGGTTCTGGGATGCCCCAAGCGGAAGCAACAGCTTCACCCTTTCCAACAGCGGCAACATGACCTTTAGTCCCGGTGCGAGTACCGGCAACACAGCAACCATTACAGTGACGCCAGCGAATTCGTTCACCGGAAGTGTCGCGCTCACTTGTGCGGTTTCCACCGCGCCCTCGGGCGCAACAAGTCCCGCAACCTGCAGCCTTTCTCCGGCCTCGGTTACCATCAGCGGCACGGCGGCGCAAACATCCACGCTTACGGCTGCCACTACGTCCTCCACGACCGCCGGGTCTTACGATTTTACGGTCACAGGCACTTCGGGCAGCGCTTCGCAGACTACCAGCCTCTGCGCTGAAGTCACGTCATCCTCGGGCACTTGCACCGCAACTGGCGGAACCGGTTCCGGCAGCGGCGTGTTCTACGTGCTCAACCAGGGGACCAAGCAGATCGTGGGCTATACCATCGCTGCCGGCAAGCTTACCCAGGTTGGGAATCCATCCACCCTTTCTTCCGCGCCTTATTCCGTCGCCATTGCCCCCAACGGCGGCTTTCTCTTTGTGGGCACGGCCACCGGCATCTTCCTTTACGACATTGGTACTGGCGGCACGCTCACTCTGGCCAACGGCTCCAATGTGATTTCGCAGGACGTTGCCACTACGATGCAGGTGGATTCGACAGGTGGCTGGTTGCTAGAAGCCGGACCGAACCTCGCTGAACTGCTTGCCATTCACATCAACACCTCCACCGGAGTTCCCACTTCCACCATTGAGCAGAACACCTTGCTTCCGGCTGCGACCGTCTTCCAACTCGCCATTTCGCCCGACAATACACATGTGTTTGTGGCGGACGGATCCAGGGGTACTCAGGATGTTGTCTTTGCTGCCGGCAACACGACTCCATTCGGAACCAGTGTCACTATACCGCTGATCAACGCTGCCGGCGCGGCTGTCTCAGTGGCGGTGGACCCCAGTAATCGAATGTTCTATGTCGGTGAAACCGCCGCGATTTCAGGTTCCAACTCCGGCGGCCTGCGGGCCTTCAACTACAACACTCTCGTTGAAGTCACCGGCTCGCCTTACGCCACCAGCGGCATCGCACCGTATGAAATCGCTCCCACGCGATACGGCTCTGTTGCCGGCAACTTCGTCTATATCGCCAACCGCACTGTCAGTGGCATCTCCACCGGCAACATCGCGGGCTACTCCGTCACCAGCAGCGGAACCGCCTTCTCTCTCACTCCGCTCAGCTCAACGGTTTTGGCCGGCATCGCACCCCTTGGGCTTACGCAGGAATCGACAGGAAACTACATGCTGGTGGTGAATTCAGGCGGCAGCCCCGACCTGACGGCCTTTACCTTCGACTCCACAACTTCCGGCATGCTCGACTCCGCCCTGACCAGTGCCACCGGAACCGATCCCGTCCAGGCCAGCGCCATCGCGGCAGCACCGTAAATGCAGTGGTCAGTGGACAGTCGTCAGTTCACAGTTACCAACTCGCAAACTGAGAACTGAAAACTGAGAACCGAGAACTGAAAACTGAAAACTGAAAACTGACAACTGACAACTNNACCATCGTCCTCGATCCACCGGCGTTCGCCAAGACTAAGCGAGCGGTGCCGACCGCCCTCCGCGGCTACAAGGAGCTGAACCTGCGCGCGCTGAAGATGCTTCGTCCCGGCGGCATTCTGGTCACCTGCTCCTGTTCGTTCCACGTCGGCGAGGGTGAGTTCCTGGCAATGCTCGGCTCTGCTGCCGCCGATGCAGGCCGCCGAGTGCGCATTCTGGAAGAGCGCGGCCAGTCGCTCGACCATCCTGTCCTGTTGAATGTCCTGGAAACGGGCTATCTGAAGTGCATCGTTTGCCAAGTGCTGTAGGCAACAGCCATTTTCGGACGGCAAAGTTGTACCCTGTTCCAGAGATCAAAAGTATTAACAACTTATTTAATATCAGTTGCTTGGCTTAACTTTAATCATCGGGACAGCCCCCAGCCAACACTTGTACTTGACAGCAATACACTCATATTTTATGCTTACTTTACGATAAGTCATGCATCAAACTTAGCGATGGTCGGAATGACCACAAACCTTGTTTGGAGGCTTTGGAACCATGACTGTATTGACCCGTTGGGACCCATTCCGTGAATTGAATTCCTTGCAGCATCGCATGAACCGTCTGTTTGAAGAGCAGTACGGCGGCGGGCGCGAAGACTCGCTGACCGCTGGCGCATTTGCTCCCCCGGTTGACATCTACGAGGATGAGCAGAGCATTCAGTTGAAGCTGGAAGTTCCTGGCATCGACGAGAAAGACCTGGACATCCGGGTGGAAAACAACGTTTTGACCGTCAGTGGCGAGCGCAAATTCGAGAAGGAAGAGAAGGAAGAGAACTTCCGTCGCGTGGAGCGCCGCTATGGCAGCTTCAGCCGCTCGTTCACGCTGCCGACCACGGTGAACACCGACGATATCCACGCCGACTACAACAACGGCGTGTTGAACATCCGGCTGGCCAAGCGCGCCGAAGCCAAGTTGGAAGGAGTCGCCAGTAGTTTTTGAGCTTAGAGATTTTTCAGAAGGCAAGCGAGTAGCCTAGCGTTTAGCTGACAACTGACAACTGACAACTGACAGCTGAAAGCTGTCCCCCACAGTCAGAGCAAACGAAGAAAAATGACGCACTTTGATCGCATTTGCCTGCCAAAAGCGCGCTAAAAGCTCGATTTCCAGCCCTTTTGAGCCCCTTTTACGCGATTTCCAGGTAGTTCCAGACAACCCATGGCTCTTTTTCGGAACCTTGCTCGCAGCCGGTTCGCGAAATTGGATTGCCTGAGAGGTTAAGTGCTCGAANNGACAACTGACAACTGACAGCTGGCCACTGACAACTGGAGTTACCCATGGCAATACGTTGGGAAAAATTAACCGTGAAAGCGCAGGAAGCCATGCAGCGGGCGAACGATCTCGCCAGCGAGCACGGCAACCCTGAGCTACAGCCGGCACATATTCTGGCAGCGCTGCTGGAAGACCGCGAAGGCATCGTCTCGCCTCTGCTGGAGCGCGTAGGCCTGCATGTGCCGACGGTGCAGGCCGAGGCCATGCGCGAGATCGACGGTCTGCCGAAAGTCTCGGGCAGCGGGGCTACGCAGGCGCATCTCTCCGATGCCGCCTCGCAGATGCTGGAAAACGCCTTCAAAGAGGCGGACAACTTCAAGGACGAGTACGTCTCCACCGAGCACATGCTGCTGGCCCTCACCAAGCTGAAGCGTGATGCCGCCCAGCAGATTCTTGCCACTGCGGGCGCGACGTACGACAACATTTTGCGTGCGCTCACTTCCGTGCGCGGCAATCAGAAGGTCACCGACCAGAATCCCGAGGCGAAGTACCAGGCGTTGGAGCGTTACGCCAAGGACCTTAACGAGCTCGCCCGCCAGGGCAAACTCGATCCCGTGATTGGGCGCGACGAGGAAGTGCGGCGCGTGGTGCAGGTGCTTTCGCGCCGAACAAAAAACAATCCGGTGCTGATTGGCGAACCCGGCGTTGGCAAGACCGCGATTGTTGAAGGTCTGGCGCAGCGCATTGTTTCCGGCGACGTTCCCGAGCAGTTGAAGAACAAGCGCGTGGTGTCACTTGATCTGGGCGCGATGCTGGCGGGCGCGAAGTATCGTGGCGAGTTTGAAGACCGCCTGAAGGCGGTGCTGAAAGAGATCGAGCAGTCGCAAGGGCAGATCATCCTGTTCATTGACGAGCTGCACACGCTGGTGGGCGCCGGCGCTGCCGAAGGCGCGATTGACGCTTCCAACATGCTGAAGCCNNCCTGAGAGGTTAAGTGCTCGAACAAATACAACCCTATAAACGAACATTTGCGCAAAATCGTAACCCTTTAAGCGAACCTTTAGCAGGTTCGAGTAACCTTCTGAGCGACCATTTGCAGCCCGCCAATCGGTGATTTCAGGTCTCTGACTTGTAACCTCCGAACCCTGTGAAAGTGCTATTCTCAAGATGATCTCCATAGGCTGTGTTCACGCAAACTCCAATTCTCATCGCTCATTCTCCCCGGCGCCTCCGAGCTTCTGTGCCCCAGCTGCAGGCATTGTCGCTGCTCATCATCTTTTGTTTTCTTGGGCTTGCGTCAGGCTGCAAGCGTTTCCACCATGAGCAGTACGACACCGTCTACGTCTCCGCCCGCCAGATGTACCTCCATGACCGGGTAGCCGCCGTCTCTGCACGCGTGGCCACGGTGGTCAACGGCCAGCCCCTCCAGGTTCTAGATCACAACCGCCGTTTCCTCAAAGTAAAAACCGAAAAAAACGAAATCGGCTGGATAGAAGACCGCGCCGTAATCGACAGCAAAACATATCAAGCATTTATAAAACTCTCCGCCGATCACAAAGAGGATCCTGTGGCCGCCTCCGCGAGCCTCCGCGACGACCTCTACATGCATATCGTCCCCGGCCGCACAACCGAGCATTTTTATCTACTCGCAGGCAACGCAAAGGTGCAGCTGTTGGCGCGGGGTTCGGTGCCGAAAGTCTCCGGTCAAAGCCCTGCACCGCCTGTTCGGTCCGCCGTGCCAACACCGGCTCAGCCTGGAAAGACCCTTCAGCCCGCGCCCGCATCGCCGCAGCCTGCAACGCGGGCGGCAAAGCCATCAACAGGGCAGCCGGCAGGGAATCTTGCGGCTGTTGCCGGCCAGCCCGAAGCGCCACCCCCTGACATGGAAGACTGGTGGCTGGCGCGCGACAGCCAGGGCCACACCGGCTGGCTGCTCAGCAGTCGCCTGGATGTGGATGTCCCGGATGAGATTGGCCAATATGGAGAGGGGCAGCGTTTCGTGGGCGCCTGGGTGCTGACCAAAGTGACCGACCCCGAGGCCACCACTTCCGATCACCAGGTTCCCGAGTACCTGACTGTTACGTCCCCGCTCAAGTCCGGCCTGCCGCTCGACTTCGACCAGGTGCGAGTATTTACCTGGAGCCTGCATCATCATCGCTATGAGACCGCATTCCGGCTGCATCCTATTCAGGGTTTCCTGCCGGTCCGGGTATCAAGCCAGACGGTTAGTCAGGGTCCCGGTCGGGGCGCGCCCAGCGGCAGCGTCCCCACGTTCAGCTTCCTGATTGCGGGCGGCCAGGACGTCACGACAGACCCGGCCACAGGCATCACGCGCCCGGCGAGTCCGCGCACCATCACCTACCAGATGATCGACACGCAGGTGAAGCGCATCGGTCCCGACCTGGCGCCTATTCCGATCACGCATGTGCCGGGAGAGAAAAAAGCCAAAGACCAAAAGCCTGCGAAAAAGAAGCACAAATAAGCAGGGAACACTGCCCGCAGCGCGTCTCTGCTTCCGCTTTGAAGCGGAGCAGTGTTTATATGCGCCTCTTCATCTGCTGTCTTCTCACGAGATATTGTTCAGGTGCCTGATTGTCAGGGTCGCGGGTTGTCCAGCGCGGGCTTGACTGCGGCGCTGGGTCTGGAGGGAGCCGATTGCGAGCGCAGGGCTGTCCTGACTTTCGCGCCGGCAGTGGGAGCATCTGCGGACAGCTTGACCGGGGGTTTGTTGCCGTGCTGGGACGACGGTAATGCACTGGGGATGGATGACGGAGGATTCGAAGTGGGCTTTGCCGTCACGACGGGCTGTATCGGTTTGTTGGATGAAAAGGGAGCAGCCTTGGCGGGCGCAGGACTCGCAGGCACTGCCGCTGCCGCTTTCAGCATTGGGCTGTCTTCCCCGTAACCGGGGAACTGCTCGTCGGGCTTGCCGGCGATGGCGGAGCGCATGAAGGTCATCCAAATAGGGAGGGCGGCGCGGGCACCGGTCTCCTTTTCACCGAGAGATTCACGGTCGTCGAACCCGATCCAGACACCGCATGTAACCGAGGGCGAAAAGCCGAGGAACCACGCGTCAGTGTAGTCACTGGTGGTTCCGGTCTTGCCGCCCAGCGGGTGGTTCAACTGTGCGGCGGCCGCGCCGGTTCCGTGTTGTGTCACCGCCTGGAGAAGCGTCATCATGGTGCGCGCTGTTTGCTGGTCGATGACCTGGCTGACCTCGGGACGGTCTTCCCAGAGCGTGATGCCGTCAGCGTTGGTGACCTTGCGGACCAGGTGCGGCGTGATGCGGATGCCGTCGTTGGGAAAAACGGAGTAGGACGCGACCTGTTCTTCAAGCGTGATTTCAACTGCACCAATGGCTATGGGCAGATAGGGGGGGATGTTGGAGGTGACGCCGAAACGGTGGGCCATGTCGATGACCTTGTGAATGCCGACATGGGCGGCCAGCTTGATGGCGGGGATGTTGCGCGACTCGGCAAAGGCGTTGAGGATCGTCATTCGGCCCTTGTAGTCGTTCTCGTAATTGTGCGGAGTATAGCCGCTGAAGCTGACCGGCCCATCCACAATGGTGTCGTCTGGTTTGACGCCGTCTTCGACGGCGGCGGTGTAGACATATGGCTTGAAACTGGAGCCGGTCTGTCTCTGCGCTTGCGTGGCGCGGTTGAACACAGAGAGCGCATAGTCGCGGCCGCCGACCATGGCCAGCACGTCGCCGCTAGTGTTGTCGACGGCCATCAGGGCGCTCTGCGCGCCGGAGTCCTGCTCGAGTGTGGCGCGGCGAACCGGGCCCTCCGTGGCAGCAAGATGCACATAGATGATGTCGCCGGGCTTGACGAGGGCATCGGCATAACGCTGGCCCGTCCATTGCCAGTCCGCCTGCATGAGTAATATCTCAGCATTTGGCTGGCTCGGTGGGCCGACGCGCGCGTAGATCTCGTTGGGAAGAACGTGTGTGACGAGGGCGTGGACATAGTCGCCGGGCCCGGAAGCAATAGCCCAGTCGGGATGTTTGTAGTCCCTGAGAGTGGAGTCAGCTGCAAGCACGTTCTCAAGGTGACCCTTCCATCCGCGGCGGCGTTCATAAGTGGCAACACCATCGAGCACGGCGTGGTTGGCGGTTTGCTGCAGGTCCAGGTCAAGCGTAGTGTCGATGCGAAGGCCGGCTTCGTGAACCTGCTCTGATCCGAAGCGCTTGTCGAGTTCCTGCCGTACTTCTTCCTGGAACCAGGGCGCGACCGAGCCCTGCGGCTGTGTGAGGTGTAGTCCGAGCGGCGCACTGCGCGCCTGTTCAGCCTGAACGTGGGCGATGATGCCGTCGGATTCCATTTCGGAGAGCACCAGGTTGCGGCGGCGGAGCGCCTTGTCAGGATTTACAAGGGGCGAGTAAGCGTATGGCGCCTTCGGTAGTCCAGCCAGCAGGGCAGCTTCAGTAAGCGACAAGTCCCTGGCATGCTTGGAAAAGTAAAACTGGGAGGCGGCCTCGAAGCCATACATGCCGCTACCCAGGTAGATCTGGTTTCCGTAGAGGGTGAAGATTTGCTGTTTGGTGAAGCTCCGTTCAATCTGAATGGCGAGGTAGGCTTCCTGAAGCTTGCGAACCCAGAGGCGGTCAGCGGAGAGGAAGAGGTTACGGGCCAATTGCATGGTGAGCGTGGAAGCGCCCTGGGAGCGGCCGTGGGTGCGGAAGTCGTGCCACAGAGCACCACCGATGCGCAATACGTTGACGCCCCAATGGGACTCGAAGCTCTTGTCTTCAATGGAGAGGACGGCCTGACGAAGGACGGGAGCGAAGTCGTCGTAACCGACCACCACGCGGCGTTCCAGCGCGAAGGAGCCAATGATGCGGCCCTTGCGATCATAGAGATCGGTTGTGGTCGAGGGGCGGTAGTGCTCCAATTGGTCGATCTGGGGCAGGTCGACTGAGTAGACAAGGGTTAGGCCGGCCAGGGAACCGGTCACGACCGCCAACACCAGCAAGACCACGAGCGCAGAGCGGCCGGCGAGCTTCCGGCTACGATGCGGCGGAACCGCCGGTCTGGCGAGGCGAGGGCTACGGCCCAGGCCGCGCAGGTTCACAGGCTCATGTGTGGGGGCAGCCAAGAGATTCAGGCCTCATGGGGCATTTCTCCAAAGTACAGGAGCGAAAACGCCTCATCTTAAGGCTAGCATTTTAGGGAAGCGCTGAGATGCGCTGGAGCAGGATGCCGTACCACTTAGGTACAAGATCGGGAAACGAAGGGTGCATGAAGAAAGCTGTGCGGCTCAAAGCCGCACAGCTTTTAGAACCGAACCGGTACTTCCCCTCAGGCGCTCTTGGCCTTGAGCAGATCGAGAGCCTTGTTGAGCATTTCGTCGCCCTTGGTGGAAGGTGCGCCTTCTTCTTCATCATCCTGGGGCGCTGTCACTACCACGTTGGGGATCACGGCTGTGTCCTGAATCTTGGTGCCGGAGGGGCTCTGGAATTTGGCGACAGTGAGCAGAAGGTCGGCCCCGTCGGGCAACTCGATGGATTTCTGGAACGACCCCTCGCCGAAGGTGCGTTCTCCGACTACATCGCCGCGTTTCAGGTCTTCAATGGCTGCGGCAGTGAGTTCAGGGCCGCCGTAGGTGCCGCGGTTAACGATCACGGCTACGGGCGCATTGGTCATGAACTTTGCGGGGTCAGCCGCGAATGTCTGGGTGGTGAATTGCTGGCCCTGAAGCGTGGCCAGTGTTCCCTGATTGATGAAGAAGTTAGCCAGGCGCAGTCCCTGCGGAGCGTCGCCGGTGGAATCCCGCAGATCGAGCAAAATCTTGCTGCCCTGGGGTGCGGCCTTGATCTTGGCGGCGATCTGGTCCACGCGGTCCGCGGTGAGTACTCCGGGCTTGATGTAGAGAATTGTGGCGTTGTCATACTGCTGCGTTCCGAGAGCCGAAGGGGAAATGGCGGCGCGGGTGAGCGTCAGCTTGTCGGGGTCGGGCTTGGCGGGGCGCACTACAGAGAGCACAACTGTGCTTCCGGGCTTGCCTTCGAGCATGAGGCGGATGACGGCCAGTGAGAGTTCGCGTGTGGATTGGCTGCCGATGGATTCAATGACGTCGCCGTCAGACAGGTGTGTATCGGCGGGCGAACCGGGCATTACATTAACGACCGTAGCGTATCCGTAGCGCTTGGAGACCGTGATGCCCACCTGGGCGGCGCCGGAAGCGGGCTCCTCTTTGTAGATCTTGTACTCGGTCGGGGTGAGATAGCTGGAGTCGGCATCGAGCGACTCAAGCAGGCCGTGCAGAGCACCGGTAGTAACGTCGCCCATGCTGGGGTCGGTCACGTAGTCGCTCTGGACCTTCTGCAGGACCTCGGCATAGACGCGCATCTGACGGTAGGCGCCATCCTGGTCGCTGCCGGCGTGAACGCCGAACAGGCCGAACTCGCCCAGGGCAAAGCCCAAGCCGAGTGCGGCAAAGATGGCTACGGAAAGCACAAACACAGAACGCTGGAAGAATCGGGACACACACACCACCGGGGCGGGCCCAAAGGGGAAACAGGCCGCATACCCATTAGACGCAATAGTATCGCAAGTGGTGCCTGGGAGGGGTTTTTGGGGGCTGGTAAGAGGGCAGAATTGAGCTTTGGGCACAGAAATGGCCGGTAAGGCGTTTATGCCCCTGGTCTGCGCCAGAGACGGGGGCCCGACTTTGGCCAAAAACGCTTCCGTCCGGCAAAGGCCGGCTCTAGTATTACAACGTTAAG